>DAISWS010000228.1:0-1558 GCA_036826275.1 Vulcanimicrobiaceae bacterium | reverse complement strand
ACCGTAACTTTTAAAGTACTTTTCGTGTGCATCGTTTACCGCACATGGTGCCGCATGGCCGGGGTAGGCGTAAAAGTACTGAACGTCATTTGGGTTGTGCGTAATTAGCGCTCGACGAGAGAAACGCATGGGCGCACTATCGTTTGGAGCGGTAATAAATATCCCGAAGCGCGTTTTGACGACACGAGAATCTTCCGGAAAATCAATATGAATGCGACGAGCCGGATCGTACACGTGGAACATGTGAATCATGTACGTCCGGACGCCATTGACGTTGGACACTTGCGTGCATGGAAGCGGAATGTACGCCAATCCTTCGAGCGCGCTTTTATGGATGCCGTACTGAGCATTTGGCCACGCGGCAAGCAAGATGACCGCGAAGAGAACGCTGCTTCCCATAGAGTAATGATACCATTTGCGTGGTGGGTGTGTCGCCAGGCGCTGCAGCGCCTTCTGGTATATTGGATATTGTGCATGCAGGCCTTCATGCTGTTATCATAGCGCGCGAGGAATTTTGACAATGAATGAGCTCGCGTCGCCGCGGCGGCTTTCCTCGCGCAATCTCGTGCCGCTCTTACTCGGACTGACGCTCAATCCGATCAACTCGTCCATAATCGCGACCGCTCTGGTGCCAATCGGCGATGCATTTCACGCGACCGCCGCCGAGACGGCATGGCTCATTGCCGCATTGTATTTAGCGACGTCGATTGGCCAACCGCTGATGGGCAGGCTCGCGGACGTCTACGGCGCCGTTCCGGTGTTCTTCGCGGGAGCGGTGCTCACCACGATCGCCGGCATCGGCGGAACGTTTGCGCCGTCGCTCGACGTGCTCATCGGATGGCGTGTCGTCCTCGGGCTGGGTACGTCTGCGGCGTACCCGGCGGCAATGATCTTACTGCGGCGGTTCGCCGCGGATGAAGACGGCCGATTAGAACCGGGCGCGCTCAGCGCGGTAACCGTCGCGGGACAGGTGAGCATCGTCGTCGGCCCCACAATCGGCGGAGTGTTGGTGTTGTTTGCCGGATGGCGCGCGACTATTGCGGCTGTCGTGCCCGTTGCGCTTTTGGCGCTAGCGCTGGGCGCGATATGGCTGCCGCGTGGAACGACGCCGCGCGGCGCCTCGCGCGGTTCCATCGCAGATATCGACTTCGGTGGAATTGCAACATTCGCAGTGGGCTTAACGCTGTTGCTCGTCACGCTGCTCCATCCGCGTTCGTTTTCGCCATACGTCGTCGGCGCAATGGTACTCTGCTTCGCGGCGTGGCTTTGCATCGAGTGGCGCACGCGCGCGCCGTTTATTGATATACGGATGCTCGCGCGCAACGGACGGCTCGTCGCAGTGTACGCGCGGTATGTCGGCATTTACACGATATTCTACTCGGTGTTTTACGGCTTTCCGCAATGGCTCGAGCAAGCGCATCGCGCGACGCCGGCGCAAGCGGGTTTATTGATGCTGCCGACGTCACTGATTGCGATTGTCTGCGCCCTATTCGGCTCGCGATTGCATCCGAAGACCGCGCTGTTTGCCGGGTGCTGCGGAGCGCTCGCCGGCGCGCTA
>DAISWS010000227.1:0-1672 GCA_036826275.1 Vulcanimicrobiaceae bacterium | reverse complement strand
GTTTGAACGATGCGATTGAGGAGATTTTGTGCAGCCCGCAGTTGTAATGGAAGCGCTTGCCCACACGATCGTCGGACAGAGCGAGGTGGTCGAAGCGCTCGTGCTCGCGCTGATCGCCGACGGGCACGTGCTGCTCGAAGGGCCACCGGGCCTTGCAAAGACGTTGGCCTGCCGCTGCCTTGCCGCCGCACTCGACGGCGACTTCAAACGCATTCAATTCACGCCGGATTTACTGCCCGCGGATATCGCCGGTACGAGAATTTTCGATCAGCGTGAAACGGCGTTCAGCACCGTTCTCGGGCCGGTCTTTGCAAACGTGGTGCTCGCGGACGAAATCAACCGCGCACCCGCCAAGGTGCAATCGGCACTCCTGGAGGCGATGCAAGAGCGTCAGGTGACGATCGGTCCCGAAACGCACCGCCTGCCGGTCCCGTTCATCGTCCTCGCGACGATGAATCCGCTCGATGCGGACGGAACGTATGCGCTGCCGTTCGCGCAGCTGGATCGATTTCTGCTCAAAGTGCGCGTCGGCTTTCCGTCGGTACAGCAAGAGCGCGCCATCCTGGATCGCTTCGCTGTCGACGACACGCAGCCGTTGCGCAGCGTTGCTACGCTCTCGGACGTACTCGCGTGGCGCGAGGACGCGCGCGCCGTTCATCTCGACGAGAAAATCAAGCAGTATATCGTCGATCTCGTCATGGAAACGCGCAAGCCCTCGCCGTACGTCGAACACGGCGCAAGTCCGCGCGCCACGCTGGCTCTCGCGTTCGTCTCGCGTGCAAAAGCACTGCTGGCGGGGCGCGACTTCGTGCTTCCGGATGACGTACGCTCGGTGGCGCCGCTGGTGCTGCGGCATCGCGTCGGTTTCACGCACCGCATCGCCGTCGAGCGGATCGATCCGGATAGCGTGATCGAGGGCATGATACGAGCCGTGCCGGCGCCGTGAACGGCGTGCGCGAGGCGCTGCTGCGCGGCCGGCGCCGCCCGCGGCGCGCCGGTTCGGGCTCGCCGATGCTCTACCGCGGCGACGGATACGAATTCGTGGAACTGCGCGAATACGTGCCGGGGGACGACGTTCGGCGCATCGATTGGGCGGCGACCGCGCGCACCGCGCAATTGCAAACGCGCGTCGTGCTCGAAGACGTCGCGCTGACGATGTCGGTGCTCCTTGATGATTCGGCGTCGATGCAAGCCGGCCGCACGCGTTCGCTGCTCGAGAGCGCGCGGGAAGCCGCCCAGGCGTGGTACGATTCCGCAGGCGCCGGCGATCGCATCATCGGCTTGGAGACGGAGGGAGCGTTCGATCTGATGCGCGCCTTCGACGTCGCCGCCGCCGTACTGCCGCGCGGAACGGCGCTTCTGGTGATCAGCGATTTTTGGGATCTTCCCCAGGACGACGAGAAGCTGGTGCTGCTCGGGCTGCGCTACGACTGTACCGCGCTCGTCGCACGGGATCCGTGGTTCGATGGATTGCCGCTGCGCGGATTCGTTCGCATGCGCGACGCTGAAACCGGTACCTCGCAGCGCCTGTTCCTTGGTGCGCGCGAGCGGCGGCGCTACGTGGATGCGATCCGGCAGCGTGAGGCGTCGGTGCGCGAACGCCTGGAGCGCGCGAACTGGCGAGCCGGCGTGCTCGATGAAGTCAGCGGCAGCGCCGCGTTGCTGCGGTCCT
>DAISWS010000226.1:0-1699 GCA_036826275.1 Vulcanimicrobiaceae bacterium | reverse complement strand
ACCGCAGCTTGCTCTGTGCCGGTACCGAGAACGGCATGTGGATCTCGAGCGACGGCGGCAAGCAGTGGACGAACTTCAAGTTGAATCTGCCCACGGTTTCCGTGCGCGACATTCACGAGCAGCCGCAGTTCGACGACCTCGTAATCGCCACGCACGGCCGCGATCTGTGGATTCTGGACGACATCGCGTCGATTCAGCAACTTTCGCGAGCGCAAACCCAGGGTGCGATGCTTTTTGCGCCGCGCACGGCATACGAGTACACCTATCACGCCAATGATGAAGGCACGTACACGGACTTCACCGGCACCAATCCGCCGAACGGCGCCGTCATCGACTTCTATCAGCGCGCGCCCCAAGCGTTCGCGCCTTCGATGGAGATCGTCAACGCGCGCGGTCAAGCGATCATGCACATCAAGCCGCAGAAGAAACCGGCTAAAGCGGAGCTCTACAACGAGTACCGCGGTCCCGGCCCGGGGGGCGGCGTGAGCAATGACAGCGGCATCAACCGCGTGGTGTGGAATTTCCGCACCGACGCACCGCCGCTCTGTACGTCGTGTCCGAAAGAGTTCCAAGGTGCACGAGCCGGTCCCGAGGTGCCTCCCGGTAAATACGGCGCACGTATTGCGCTGAACGGTCGTACCTACACGCAATGGTTCGAGGTCAAACCCGATCCGCGTACGAGATATACGCAAGCGCAGCTGCAATCGGCGTACGATTTCGCCAAGAAGTACTCCGGCGTGGGCGGGAAGATCGACGTCGTTCTCGACAATCTCGCCGCGCAAGAAAAATCGCTGACGGATGCGCAGAAGAAGCTCGGCGGCAACGCTGCGCTGCTCGCGCGCGTCAACTCGGCGCTCGCGCAGCGAAATACGCTCTTCCATACCTTCACCGCGGACTATCACAACGGCGAAGACTCGATCCAGTGGCCGGGAGAATTACGCGAGAACATTCCGCGCGGCGGATTCGGTGCGGCGGCCCCGCCGACGCCGGCGCTGCTGGACTACGCCAAGCGGTTCGATGTGAAATACAAGGCCGCGATGGCGGCGTACGATTCGTTCGTGCGCACCACGCTGCAACCGCTCTCCGCGCAGCTCAAAGCGGCGGGTGCGGGGAACGTCAAGGGAGCTAGCCAAGTGACGCCTTAGTATGTGCGTCGAAGCTACACGAAGCGCGCTCTTCTCGCGAGCGTCATTCTTAGCGGCGGCCGGCATGGCCGCCGCTCCCATTTTCGCATCCGCCGCCACACCCGTTGTCGCGAAAAGTCATCCTGAGGTATCGAAGGATGGCCGACGTATCGAGGCCGATCTCTCCGTCCCCGCCGCCCTGAGCGCAGGCAACGAACGCGCCGCACGCATCGCATCGCAATCGCCGCTGATCCGCGCCCGCTACGCGCAGGTTCTGGACCTCGTGCACAGCATCGGCGATGCGCACTTGCGTGCCCAGGTGCTCGATCTCATCGAAAACCCCGCCCCCCGCTACGCCGTCAAATACGCGACGCCGGCGTCACGCCAAGAACTGCGTGATGCGCTCGCGCGTTCGGGCTTCGTCAAAGCGGACGCGCCGGTGTCCGGCATTTTCCCGCCTGGCACGGAGACGGGACGCATCGTTCAGCCGTTTTGGAGCGCGCCCGGCAGCGATATCAACTCGCATCACAGCTATCCAGGCGGTCTGCTCGTGCACGAACTTTTCAACTCGACGA
>DAISWS010000225.1:0-1742 GCA_036826275.1 Vulcanimicrobiaceae bacterium | reverse complement strand
ACCAAAGAGATTGTCGATTACTTGAAACTGGAGCTCAAGGCTGGTGTTCGCATGCAAGGCCCGTACGACAATGAACTGAAAACGATCCGGGTCGTTGCAGAGTAGCAGGCGCCGGGTGCAGGGCCCTTGCGCGATCATGGGAAAAAGAGACAGAACGCCCGGACTCTAGGATAGACATTTGGAAGCGAGGGTCAGTATTGGCGGTTAAGGCCGAATCTCTAGCTCCTAACTGGGAGCTCACCCAACTCTTAGATATCTTTCCGCTTCCCATCCGGCAATCGCTCGTCCGTCTCCCCAACCTGGACAGCATGATCGAGGTCGTGCTCGATCTGGGACGACCGCCGGAAGCGCGGTTCGAGGACGATTTCGTTTATCTCTCCGAAACGCCGGTGAGCCCGGAGGATATTGCGCACGTTTGCTCGCGGCTTTCTCCGTTCGGTGCGGACAACCGCGCCGGCATCGAGCAGACGCTGCACCGCATCAGCGCCATTCGCAACCGCACCGGTAAAATCGTCGGTCTCACCTGCCGCGTCGGGCGCGCGGTATACGGAACCATCGATATCTTGCTGGATATTTTGCGAAGCGGGAAGTCGATTTGTTTGTTAGGTCCGCCGGGCGTCGGAAAAACCACGATGCTGCGTGAATGCGCGCGTGTGCTCTCAGAGGACCGCAAGCGCGTCGTCATCGTCGACACGTCCAACGAGATTGCAGGCGACAGCGACATTCCGCATCCCGGAATTGGTACCGCACGGCGCATGCAAGTCGCGGATCCCGCGCTGCAGCACGCCGTTATGATCGAGGCCGTCGAGAACCACATGCCGCAGGTCGTGGTTATCGACGAAATCGGCACCGAGGCCGAAGCCGGCGCCGCACGCACAAACGCGGAGCGCGGCGTGGCGCTCATCGGCACGGCGCATGGCCAAACGCTCGAAAATCTGTTGATGAATCCCACGCTTTCGGATTTGGTAGGCGGCATCAGCGCCGTTACACTTTCCGATGAGGAAGCCCGGCGTCGGGGAACGCGCAAAACCGTCCTCGAACGCAAGGCGCCCCCGACATTCGATGTCGTCGTGGAGATCCACGACCGCGATACGATGGCCATTCACAAAAACGTCGGCGATGTCGTTGACGCGCTTCTGCGCGGCTACCAGCCGCAGCCTGAAGTGCGTAAACGCACGGCGGGCGGTCAAGTGGCCATCGTTCAAGAAGCCGACACGGAGTCGATGCCGCAGCTCGCAGCCTCGTCCGCGTATCACGACGACGAACGCGAACGCGAGGATCGCGATAAGCCGCTTCTGATATTTCCGTACGGCGTATCCCGCAACAAGATTGAGCGAGCGGTTCATAATCTGCGCGTGAACGCCTCAATCGCGCGCAATTGGGACGACGCGGACGTGGTGCTCACGCTCAAAACGCTGGAACGCAAGGAACAACCCAAGCTCAAGCAGATAGCCTCGGAGAACATTCCGATTTACTCCATAAAGACGAACACGACCACGCAAATCCAGGGCTGCCTGAAAGACATCTTCAACTTGCCCTCCATCGACACCGAAGAGATTGCCTTGCGTGAAACCGAAGAGGCCATCTACCAAGTACTGCTCGACAGCAAGGCGGTTGAACTGTCTCCTCAAACGTCGTACGTGCGGCGCATGCAGCACCAGCTCGCGGAAAAGTATCGCCTGCAGTCACGGAGCACGGGTTTGGAACCCAACCGGCGCGTTCGCATCTTTAAAGCCGAGGCA
>DAISWS010000224.1:0-1760 GCA_036826275.1 Vulcanimicrobiaceae bacterium | reverse complement strand
CCCGGGCGCGCGTCGTCCTGCACGCGGTCGCGTTCATCGCCGGATTCACCGCGGTATTCGTCGCGCTCGGCGCCTCCGCCAGCACGCTCGGCGCGGCGCTGCGCGACAATCAGGTGCTCATCGCGCGCATCGGCGGCATCATCGTCATCCTGCTGGGGATCCAGATGGTGGTCTACGCGCTCGAGCCCTACGTGCCGCTGCTGGGCAAGCTGCGGATCACCTGGTTCGCGCGCGATACCCGCCTCCAGGTGCAGTCGGAACGGCGCTCGGTTGCCGCCTCGGTCATCGTCGGCGTGGCGTTCGCGGCCGGCTGGTCGCCCTGCATCGGCCCGATTCTTGCGGCCATTCTGGCGCTCGCCTCCCAAGCGAACGGCGTATTGCAGGGAGCATGGCTCCTTTTCGTCTATTCCATGGGCTTGGCCGTGCCGTTTATCGTAACGGCCCTCGCGATTGGCGCGGTGCTGCCGGTGCTCAATCGCATCAAGCGCTTCTTGCCGGCGATTGAGGTCACGGCCGGAGCGTTCATGATCTTCACGGGAGTCATCCTTGTCAACTACTGGTTCCTACGAATCGCCGGCTGGTTCTACCAATTTGTCCCGCAGCCGAAGCTTTGACACCGCGCAACTGATCGGCGTCGCGGCCATCGTCGTCGCGATCGATCAGTACACCAAGCACCTGATCGCCGCGAATTTTTTACCGGGCGAGAGCCGCTTCGTGGTACCGCATTTGCTGAAGTGGACGTACGAGCAAAACGAACACGGCGCGTTTGGCCTGTTCGGCTCCTCGCCGGTGCTGCTGATTCTGATGGCGCTCATCGTGCTGCTCATCTTCTGGTACTCGTTCCGCGACCAGGCGCGCCAGTCGCTGCTCGTGCGCATTGCGTTCGGAATGATCGTCGGCGGCGCCATCGGCAACATCGTCGATCGGCTGCACTACCGCTACGTCGTCGACTTCATCGATTTCTACCGCATTTGGCCGAACATTTTCAACGTGGCGGACGCATGCATCACCGTCGGCGTGATGTTCTTGATCATCGCAAGCCTTGCGCGTCGTCGTCACGCCTGACGAGGCCGGCAAACGTGCCGACGTCATCGTTGCGCACCATAGCGGCTTCTCGCGTTCGCTCGTTGCGGACGCTGTGCGCCGCGGCGGCGTGCGCGTCAACGGCGTAGCCGTCAAGGGGAGCTACCTCACCGCCGAGGGCGACGTGATCGAGGCGCAGCTCGAAGAGCGACCGCCGCTCGCCGTCGAGCCGGAAGCGATCGATCTCACGATCGTGTACGAAGACGACGAGGTGCTCGTCGTCGACAAACCGGCCGGCATGGTAACGCATCCGGCGCACGGCGCGACCAGCGGCACGCTCGTGAACGCGCTGCTCGCGCACGTCAGCGCGCTTCCCGGCGAAAGCGTGCGCGCAGGACTGGTTCACCGCCTCGATCGCGACACGTCGGGTTTACTCGTCGTCGCGAAAACCGAACACGCGCTCAGCGCGCTTGGCAAAGCCATGAAAGCGCGCCACATCTCGCGCGAGTATTTGGGCTTGGTTTCGGGCGTTCCGGCGCATCCCAAAGGCACCGTCGACGGCGCCATCGGGCGCGATCCGCAGAACCGCTTGAAATACGCGATCGTCGCCGACGGCAAACCGGCCGTCACGCATTACGAGCTGCGCGCGCGTTTGAAAAATGCCGCGGAACTGCTTTTTCGCCTCGAAACCGGCCGCACGCATCAAATCCGCGTGCACATGGCCGCGATGGGACATC
>DAISWS010000223.1:0-1856 GCA_036826275.1 Vulcanimicrobiaceae bacterium | reverse complement strand
GCAGCCGAAGCGCTGGATTCGCGAATTTCGCGAGGACATCGACGGAATCGAAGCCGGACAGACCATCACGGTCTCAGAGTTCGCGCCCGGCGATCGCGTAGACGTGGTCGGTATCTCGAAGGGCCACGGCTTTTCGGGCGGCATCAAGCGCCACAACTTCAGCGGCGGCGGGGCGAGCCACGGTTCGATGATTCACCGTCAACCCGCTTCGAACGGCGACACCAACGCGGGACGCGTTCCCAAAGGCGCGCGCCGTCCGGGTCATTTCGGCGTCGACCGGACCACACATCAGAATTTGGAAATCGTGCGCGCGGACGCCGAGCGCAATCTGCTGCTCATTCGCGGCCCGGTTCCCGGACCGAAGAACGCTCTGGTCGTCGTGCGCAAGAGCGTGAAGGCGGTGGCGAATGCCTAGCGTGATCGACGTCACCGGAAAAGTCGTGCGAGAAGAAGCGACGCCGGACGTTTTCAATCAAGAGTACACGGACAAACAGCACGCGATTTTCCGTGCGGTTCACCGCGAGCTCGCCAATCCGCGCGCAGGCACCGCTTCGACCAAGAAGCGCGATGAAGTCAGCGGCGGCGGACGCAAGCCGTGGAAGCAAAAAGGCACCGGCCGCGCGCGTCAAGGTTCGATCCGCTCGCCGCAATGGATGCACGGTGGCGTGGTCTTCGGCCCGCAGCCGCGCAGCTACGTAACGGACCTCAATAAGAAAGAGCGTCGCGCCGCGTTCCTCGCCGCGCTGTCGGATCGTTTTCGCAACGGCGCCGTAACCGTGCTCGACGCGGCGAATTTCAACCTCGAAAAAACCGCGGACTTCGCGACGCTGCTGTTCGGCAGTTCGAAAGAGGCAAAGAGCGGTCCGAGCACGCTCGTCGTCTTCGGACGCGACGAACAGGCCGGCGAGCGCATCAACAAAGTGGGCCGCAACCTCAAGAAAGTCGGCGTCACGCACACCGGCGCGCTCGACGTGAAAGACGTGCTCCGCTTCAACCGTCTGGTTTTCACCGCCCAGGCATACGCGCAGCTGGTCGGCCACTTCGCCGGCAACGGAGAGAGTAAGTAATGGACGCACGCGACGTTATCGTCTCGCCGCGCATCACCGAGAAATCGATGGCCAATGCGCTCGGCCAGCAATACAGCTTCGTCGTTCATCCCGACGCGACCAAAACGCAGATCCGCCACGCGGTGGAAGAGATCTTCAAGGTCAACGTGATCAAGGTCAACACCGTGAACATCGGCGGCAAGCGAAAGAATTTCGCGCGGCGCGGCGTTCGTACGCAAGGCCACACGAAAGACACCAAAAAGGCAATCGTCACTTTGAAGCCGGGCCAGAAAATCGAACTGGGCGGCGTCAATTACTTTGAGCAATAAGCATGCCAGTCAAAAAGTATAAGCCGACCAGCGCCGGCAAGCGCTTCATGACGACGATGGACTTCTCGGAGCTCTCGAAGGTCGAGCCCGAGCGTACGCTCGTCGAAGTACGCAAGAAACACTCCGGCCGCAACTCCAACGGGCACATCACGGTGCGCCATAAAGGCGGCGGCACGCGCAAGCAGTACCGCATCATCGATTTCAAGCGCGGCAAAGACGCGATCCCCGCGAAGGTTGCGACGCTCGAATACGATCCGAACCGCTCGGCGCGCATCGCGCTCGTCAACTATCGCGACGGCGAGAAGCGCTATATCCTTGCGCCGCTCGGCCTGAAGATCGGCGACGTCGTGGAGTCGGGTCCGAATGCGGACATCAAGACCGGCAACTGCCTGCCGATCAAAAACATTCCGGTCGGCACGGTGATTCACAACATCGAGCTGCGTCCGGGACAAGGCGGCAATCTCGTTCGCAGTGCCGGCGG
>DAISWS010000222.1:0-1896 GCA_036826275.1 Vulcanimicrobiaceae bacterium | reverse complement strand
GCGCACATGCAAAAACGGCGGGCGCGTCGCTCGCGCGCAGCGCTCGTAGTGATATTCCGGCTTGTAAGGTGATCGTCACAGCAGTATCATGCGGGAAATGACAGACGCCGACAAGGCCGCGCCACTGGTTCTCATCGCCGGCGCCGGGCCAACCGGACTGGTGTTGGGCTTGTGCTTACAGCGGCTGGGCGTCGATTTCCGAATCATCGATAAGGAACCGCGCGAGGGAACGACCTCGCGCGCTCTCGTCGTGCATGCGCGTACGCTGGAGTTCTATCGTCAACTCGGCGTTGACCAAGCCGTCGTCCAGGCAGCGCAAAAATTCGTCGCGGTGAACCTTTGGACCGGCGGCAAACGCCGGGCGCGCCTGCAGTTCGGCGATATCGGCGCGAACCTCAGCAAATATCCGTACAGCCTGATCTTTCCGCAGGACCAGCACGAGAAGGTGCTCGCCGGCGCCCTGCGCGAGCGCGGCATTCGTATCGAGCGTGGCGTCGAACTGGCAGGCTTGGAAATGCGCGATGATTGCGTGGCGTGCACGTTGCGCAACGTCGACGGCAGCACCGAGCGCGTGAACGTCGCGTACGTCGCGGGTTGCGATGGCGCGCATTCCGCGGTGCGCGGACATCTGGGGATCGGTTTGCCCGGCGGCACATACGCGCACACGTGGTACGTGGCCGACGTGGATATGAGCGGTCCGCTCACGAACGGCGAAGTACACATTTCCATGGAACAGCGCGACGTACTCGCGACGTTTCCCATGAAAGAACCCGGGACAGCCCGCTTAATCGGCCAAGCATCCTCGCAAGACGGCGAGGCCGCAATCAGCTTCGAAGACGTCAATCAGCGCCTCATCGCCGAGCTGCGGTCGAGCGTAAGCAACGTGCGATGGTTCTCCACGTACCGCGTCCATCACCGCATCGCAAGCGACTTCCGCAAGCAGCGCGCATTTCTGCTGGGCGATGCCGCGCATCTGCACAGTCCGGTCGGCGGACAAGGCATGAACACGGGCATCGGCGATGCCGTGAACCTCGCGTGGAAGTTATCGCAGGTTTTGCAGAACCGCGCTACGGACGGTCTATTGGACACGTATTCGACCGAACGCATGACGTTCGCGCGGGGCCTCGTGCGCACCACCGACGCGGTTTTTGCGGCACTCAGCAGTAATAGCGCCGGCGCGCAAGTGGTTAGAACGGTACTGCTCCCGGCGGTATTTCCCGCGCTGATGCGAATCAGAATCGGGCGCCGTACCGCGTTCCGCATTTTGTCGCAGACCGCAATACACTATCGCACGAGCGCCATCAGTACGGGGCGTGCCGGTAAGGTTCACGCCGGCGATCGTCTTCCGTGGATTCGACTGACGCCGGAACGGGACAACTTCGAGCCCCTCAACGATATGCGCTGGCAAGTGCACGTCTACGGCGAGGCAAAGCCGTCGCTGAAATCTGCGTGCGACGAGTGCCGCCTTGCGCTGCACGTGTTCCCGTGGCATAGGCAAATGGCGGCTGCCGGGCTGCTGCGGAATGCGATCTACCTCGTCCGGCCGGACGGCCACGTCGCCTTCGCAAATGCCGTCGGTGACGCGCATCTGCTCGAAGAATATCTCGCAAACGTTCTGCCCGAAGGGTAAAGGGCCAAAATGGCAATTCGTAACGGAGCAACGAACCCGATGGAACGCCCGTCGCAATGGAAAGAGCGCGGCGGACCGTGCCCTATATGTGGTTGGCCGGAAACGGTCGCGCGAAAGTCCCGCAAGACGGGAGAGCTGTATTTTGGATGTTCACGCCCGAAGCGCGGCTGGTGATCGCGTATGTCGGTGCGGTCACGCTCTTCCTGGCGGCGACCATTGCCATCACGGCCACCGATATCAAGCGCGTGCTGGCCTATTCCACGGTC
>DAISWS010000221.1:1062-1958 GCA_036826275.1 Vulcanimicrobiaceae bacterium | reverse complement strand
GAGCACGCCGAGGCGACGAGCGAAAAGGTCGCGCTCGGCCGGTACCTTGACGGGCGCGTCTCGGCAATCTACGGTACTCACACGCACGTTCAAACGGCGGACGAGCATATTCTCCCGGGCGGCACCGCGTACATCACCGACCTGGGCATGACCGGACCGACCGATGGCGTCATCGGGATGGAGGCGGGTCCCGTCCTGGACAGATTCACAATGGGGTTCTCGGAGCGTTTCTCAGTACAGAAGGCCGGAACCAAGCAGTTCTGCGCCGTGGTAGTTACAATCGATGTGGAGACCGGCCGCGCGACGGAAATCAAGCGCATCTTCCAGCGAGGCATAGCATGATAGACGATCCGGCAAAACACATCACGACGAGCGTCCTCAAAGTCTCGGCGAAGAGTAATCCCAATTCGGTCGCGGGTGCACTTGCAGCGGTATTGCGCGAACGCGAGAGCGCAGAGCTCCAGGCGGTGGGAGCGGGAGCGATCAACCAAGCCGTTAAGGCGGTGGCGATCGCGCGCAGCTACCTGAAGGCGGGCCAGATCGATCTGACGTGCGTGCCTTCCTTTATAGACGTCGAGATCAACGGCAACGAACGAACGGGGATCTCGCTAGCGATAGAACGCCGAACGCTCGTATCGGCCTGAGTGCTCGTCGACTTTCATTCGCACACGTGCGAGAGTGACGGAACGCTCGCGCCCGCGGCGCTCTGCGAATTCATGCAGCAGCGCGGCGTGCGGTATTTCTCGATAACCGATCACGACAGCATTCAGGCGTACGGGCAGTTCCAGACGCCGCCGCACATGCGCGCGATCAGCGGCATCGAGATCAATACGACCTACCGCGACAGCGAAGTGCACGTGCTCGGGTACCGGCTGCCGCTCGGGGAATCGCCGCTT
>DAISWS010000221.1:0-1052 GCA_036826275.1 Vulcanimicrobiaceae bacterium | reverse complement strand
AACGAAACCCGCGCCGCCCGGCGCACGCGGGTCGGCCGGATCGTCGCGCAGCTTCAGCAAGCGGGATACGGCATTACGATGGCCGACGTGGAAAACGAAGCGCAGGAAGGCGCATCGCTCGGGCGCCCGCACGTCGGTAAGGCACTGATCCGCCTTGGCATTGCGCGCGACATCGAGACGGCTTTCCGCTCGTTTTTACGCCGTGGAACGCCCGGCTACGTTCCCTCGACGCATATTACGCCGCATCGCGCGATTGAGGTTATCCTGGAATCCGGCGGCGTACCGGTGCTCGCGCATCCAGGCCGCTTAAAAGATTACGCGATCGTCGACGAACTGACCGAATTCGGCCTTGCCGGCCTGGAAGTGTTCTACCCGACGCACGAACCGATGCAGGTGCAGTATTTCCGCGACCAAGCGCGGCGCCTGGGCCTGGTGATGACCGCCGGCTCGGACTTTCACGATATCCGCTACCACACGCGCGGCGTGGGGGTCGAGGTGGACGAGGAGGATATCGCGCCTTTCCTCAATCTTGTAGCTTAGCTGCCTGTATAACGGAGGGCTTCGGGTGTTTAAAATTTGTCTGCCGGTTATTTGCGCGGCGCTTTTCGCGTTTGGTTGCGCTCCAGTGGACGCGCAGACTGCGACCCATGTGGACGTGAGGCTGCCGAACGGCTTACGCCTAATCGTCATTGCGGATCGCCTGGCGCCGGTCGTCACCACCGTGATGACGTACGGCGCCGGTTCGGACGACGACACCGTCCCCGGTGTCGCGCACGCCACCGAGCACATGTTGTTTCGCGGTTTCGGCGATTTGACGTCGGCGCAGTTTGCCGATATTGCCACGCGCATGGGCGGTGATTACAACGCGCAAACGTCGAACGAATACACGCGCTATTATTTTACCGCGCCGTCTCAGTATCTCGGCCTGATTCTGAAAATCGAAGCGATGCGCATGAGCGGCGCGTGGATCGCCGATGCCGAATGGCAAAATGAGCGTGGCGCAGTCGAACAAGAGCTGCGCTCGCACGAAAGCAGCCCCTCCTACGCTGTCG
>DAISWS010000220.1:0-1963 GCA_036826275.1 Vulcanimicrobiaceae bacterium | reverse complement strand
TGTTTCTCGCGCCGCTCGTCGTCGAGCAAACGCTTCGCGGACTCGACTTTGCGGCGGCGCTGTTCGAGGACCTCGGCTATGCCGTCGATCCGCAGCCCGGTGCAAGTCGCAGCGACATCGTTCAAGCGATCCGGCTGGGAAGCGCCGATCGCTTAATCTCCTTTTCGCAAGCGTTACAAACCGCGATGCCGGTGAACGCGCGCTTTCGTCCGGAGCCCGGAAACGTGCCGGGATACGTGGATAACGTCATCATGTCCAGCGGTTCGTTCATCGGCGGAGCGACCATCGAACTCTCGTGCGATGCCCCGTTGCGCGAACCGTATGAAGTGTATCTCCAGGGCGGAATGTTCGCGGAGCACGCAATGCTCGGCGCGCTGCGCGCCGCGCAGGCCGTCGTGGCCGGAGGTTCCTTTCCCGCCGCAACGAACGGGTAACCTCGCAGTGACGACAGAGCAATCCGGGTCCCCGCAGCAACGGCGCTTCTTCCGCGCCTCCGTCGACTTCCCGGTTACGGTTATCGTGCCGGGCGCGGAACTCGTCATGTACGGCAGCGCCGTCGATTTAAGCGGCGGCGGCTTACGCGTCATCACCAAGAACGATCTCAGCGCAGGTCAGAACGTGACGCTGCGTTTCACGTTGCCCGACGGCGGACATGAAATGATGGTTCGCGGACGCGTCGTGCTCTCGTTCTTCGATGCAGGGAAGCAGCAGTTCGCGCACGGTGTCGCGTTTACGCAGATCGCTGCGGCAGATCAGAGTGCAATCGTGGAATATATCCACGAATTGCAGCAGCGCGCCCGCGCGTAGCGCGGTGCGCTAGTCGTTGCCTTCGCCCAGAAATCCGTAGAAGAAGTACTTGTTACCGTCGCCCGTCGTGATGACGATGCGCGTTTCTTCGAGCTCGGCAGCCGTGACTGTCTTGCCGATCATCGTTTCAAGAATTGCTTGCGCCTGAAGGAATTCTGCTTCGCGCAGCGCCTCCGGCTCGACCTCAATGAGGTGCAGCAACTCGTCGATTCTATCGTTCATCCCCGCCTCAGCGCCCGGTTCGGATATCCTTAGCGTCACTTAGAGAGTATCGTCCGGTGTATCAGAATTGTTAATTACCCCAATACCTCATCGGGTAATGGGCCCCCGGCTGGTAGGGACCCCCATTAAGCACAAGAAAGTGATGGCGCCATGTCCGCCTCATATCTGCTGGAGGTCCTCAGCGGGCCGCTCGACGGGAAAACCTGGGCCTTCGACGACGAGATCGTCATCGGGCGCGACGAGACGCTGGCCGACGCCTGCATAACCTTGGACCGGTACATCTCCCGGCGGCATGCGCGCCTACGCGCGCAGGCAGGCGCGCTGCTGCTTGCCGACCTGAAAAGCCGCAACGGCACGCGCATCGACGACCATCCGGTCACGCAGGAAGAGCCGCTCGACATCGGCGCGCCGTTTCAGGTGGGCCGCACGGTGCTGCGGGTAACGCGGCGCTAAAACTCATGAACGTCGCCGCGTCGGTGCAGGCCGCTCGAGACGGCCTCGCGGCTCTGCCGCGCCCGCTCGGCTTTGTTCCGACGATGGGCGCGCTGCACGCCGGGCACTTGCAATTGGTGCAAGCGGCGCGCGCGCAGTCGCAATCCGTCGCCGCGAGCGTGTTCGTGAATCCGACGCAATTCGGTCCGCTCGAAGATTTCGAGCGGTATCCGCGCGATGACGAGGGCGACCGGCAAAAACTCGGATCGTGCGGCGTGGATCTGCTGTTCGCGCCGGACGTCGACGCAATGTATCCGCGCGGTTTTTCGACGACCGTCGATGCCGGCGAGATCGGCACGCGTTACGAAGGCGCGGTGCGTCCGGCGCATTTTCGCGGGGTGACGACCGTGGTGAGCAAGCTGCTCAACATCGTTCGGCCCGACGTGTTGTATCTGGGGCAAAAAGACGCGCAGCAAACCGCCGTGCTTCGCAAACTGGTTCG
>DAISWS010000219.1:0-1979 GCA_036826275.1 Vulcanimicrobiaceae bacterium | reverse complement strand
AGACACCTTGATAGAGCGCGTTTGCATGCAGGGCTTTGTACGCAAAGTCCGCGATGAACCGATCTTTCGCATCGACCAAAACGGCATCGCGCGCGCCGAGCGCGATCGCTTTTTGCTTTACCGCCTCGAGTGCTTGCGCAGCCCCGCCGCCCGCTACGGCATCGCTTTCGCCGAGATCCGCAGTAAGTGCGATGACGTCATGGCCTTCGAGAATGAAGCGCTTGAGCAGCACCGAGGTATCCAAACCGCCGGAGTACGCCAGGACGATCGTTTTCTTGCTCACGAGCTCTCTTTCAAATCGGTAAAGCGCTGGACGATGATCGGCGTGTTTTTCGGATCGTTGACGATTACGAGAATGGTATCGTCGCCGCCGATCGTGCCGATGATCTCCGGCCACTGCGCTTCGTCTACCGCCGCGGCCAGCATCATGCCGCTGCCGGGCGGCGTCTTGAGGACGATCAAATTGACACTGGACTTGATCGAGCCCACGAGTTCGGACACCAAACGGTGCAAGCGGCTCGTGTACGTCGTCTCCGCAGCCGGAAGCACGTATTTGAACTGATGCACGCTGCCGTCTTTGATCGGAACCTTGACGAGCCCCAAATCCTTGATGTCGCGCGATATCGTCGCCTGCGTCGTTTCAAAGCCTTGCGAATCGAGCAAATCCGCAAGTTCTTCTTGCGACCGAACCGGCCGTGTAGAAACGAGCGTGAGAATAGCACGCTGCCTACGCTCTTTCATTTGAACCGGCGCTCCGGCCGAGCCTCCGCGCCCCCCATCAAAGATGGGGCCCCCATCGAGGTGCGTGGGCGGAAAACACATTGCTCCGTTACGACGGAGCAATGTGCTCCTTGCAAAGGCACGCTCATACTGGGAATCCTTTCAGCTCCGTTAGGAGTGCCACAAGCACGGCTTTCTGCGCGTGCATGCGGTTCTCGGCTTGATCGAAGACCGCGCTCTGCGGCCCGTCGATCACGCCGGCGGTTACTTCTTCGCCGCGATGGGCGGGCAAACAGTGCAAGAACACCGCATGCGGAGCGGCATGCTTGAACAGCGCTTCGGTAACCCGGTACGGCGCGAGTACGGCGCGGTTGCGTTCCGTCGCGGCCTCCTCGCCCATCGACGTCCACACGTCGGTATAGATGGCGTCGACTCCGCGCGCGGCGCGAACGGGATTCGCAAACGCGCGCGCGGTGCCGCCCTGCGCTTTGCCGAGATTCTTGAGCTGCGCGAGAAACGTTTCGGACGGCCGGTGGGAAGGCGGACAGCCGAACTGCACGTGCGCGCCGCACATCACGGCCGCTTGCGCGAGCGATGCGGCAACGTTGTTCTTTGCATCGCCCAAGAATGCGATGCGCAGACCGCTGAGCGAACCAAAGCGTTCGCTGAGCGTCAAAAGATCGGCGAGTGCCTGACACGGATGCGCGAGCGCGGACAAGCCGTTGATCACCGGCACGGTGGATGCGGCGGCAAACCGCAGCAGCGGTTCATGGTCGTGCGTGCGGATCACGATCGCGTCGGCATACCTGGAGAGCACGCGCGCGGCGTCTTCGGGCGTTTCGCGCGTACCGATCGAAAATTCGTCGCCCTTGGCGAAGAGCACGTGGCCGCCCATCTGCGTCATCGCAACTTCGAACGATACGCGCGTGCGCAGGCTCGGCTTTTCGAAGAACATCGCAAGCGTTTTGCCGCGCAGCAGTTGCGCTTGCTCGGGCAGCGGCCGGCGCTTGAGATACGCGGCCAAACGCAGCACCGCCCCGATTTCGGCAGCACTGAAGTCGTCGACCGCGAGCAAGTGGCGCCCCCATAACGATGGGGCTGGCGCTAGCGCATACATATGTTGTATAATTATGCATATGCTGCATAAATTTGCAAGCGTCGATCCGGGCTTCGGGTGAAAATTCTCGTCAAATACGGCGGGAACGCCAGGGCTCAAGGCGCCGACGAGGCGCTCCTGGCCGAACTCGCGGATCTCCGCG
>DAISWS010000218.1:0-1993 GCA_036826275.1 Vulcanimicrobiaceae bacterium | reverse complement strand
CACGCGGTTGCGGTGAGCGCGACGCGCCAGCCCGCCGTATACCCCACAGCCATCACGATCGTTGCCGCTTCCACGAACTCCAGACCTGACGCCAAGAACGTCGTTCCGGCGGCTACCCATCCGTTCACGGATGCACCGCATGCGCGATAATGTCGTTGAGGACGGCCGGATCGGCGGCATCGGGATGTGAGAAGTCCATCTTCTCGCTGATTGCGGCGCCGTATGCCGCCTTCGAATTAAGCGCGTTCAAATCGCCCGCGGGACGTACCGCGGTGAACGGCACCGCATTGACCGCATGCCTCGAGAATGCGGCGTACATCGGGCGCGCGGTTTCATCGTAGATCGTCATCGGCTCCAAACCGAGCAGCAGTTCGATCGAATGGAGTACGCTTACCGTCGAGTAGTGCTCGTGGTGCACGCCGCCCGTTGCGTACGGACTGGCCACGTAAAACGTCGACCGCTGGTCGCTCACATGATCGGGACCGTTTTGCGCATCGTCTTCGAGAATGAAGATTGCCGTGTGTTTCCAATAACGCGAATGCGAAACCTGATCGACCAGACGCCCCACGGCCCAATCGTTCGTCTCCACGTAGGCGAACGGCGTGCGCATCTTCGGGCGCGCGCCGGACGTATGATCGTCGGGCAGGTAGACGATCTCGAGCTGCGGCAAATTGCCGTCGTTTTCGTAGGCTTTGAATTCACGCAGCCACTCGGCGTACCGGTCGCTGTCGCTGTACGCGGGATCCCATCCGACGTAGCGTTCGTCGAAGTGTCCGGTCAGCCCGGACGCCGTATTGAGCGGTATCGCGATCGGCCCGTTCAGCGGAACGAAGAGGTGCTCGCCGTAGTCGCGATATGTGACGTGCGCGCGTTTCGCGGCGTCCCACAGATACCCGTTGTGCGGAACGACCGGCGCGGTGCTGTTTTCCATGTCGTACAATCCGCGGCGTCCGGCGGTGATGACCGGCCAAAAGCGCTCGACGTAATCATTGGCCAGCGCGGCGTCCGTCCAGTTATGGCCGTCGGGGCTGATCTGCGAGTTGGCGTAGGCGTTGTCAAAAACGCCGAATCGCCGCGCGAGCGCATGCTGGTTGGGGGTAACCGCCGCACCGAACGAAACCAATGTGGGATCGCCATTCGCGCCGCGAATGTCGCCGAGCACCTGATCGTACGAACGGTTTTCTTTGATCACGTAAATGACGTGGCGAATCGGACCGTTTGCGCGCAGGACGGTATCGTCATCCGGCGCGGGCGTCCATTCCGGCATCGCATCGGCCAGCACCGCAGACGTACTTGCCGCGGCATTCGCATAGGCGGAATGCGGAATCGCGCGCACGGAGCCGATCGTGATCCGTGCGACGTAATACTTCGAACTGCCCGAGAACGGATCGAGCTGCGGGTTTGCCGGAGCGCGTTCGCCTTTGCCGTTGCTCACATACAACGTGCCGTCCTCGCCCACCGCTACACCGGTCGGATACCACCCGGCCGGAATGCGTTCGACGACGCGGTTGCCGCGAACGAGCGCAACGGCATTCTCGGCGCCGAGCGAAACGAAGAGATCGTTTCCGTGCACGGCCAGCGCGTTGGGAGATGCGCCGTATCCGTGCGCGCGGCGTGCCGTCATGCCGACCGGAATATCAGCGATCTTCGTATTCGCGTGCGCGTCGATGACGGCGACCGCATCATCATCGCTCTCGCTGACGTACAGCGTGTTGCCGTCTTGCGAGAGGGCGAGCGCTTCCGGGTGGCGCCCGACGGGAATCTGCGCACGCAACGTTTTGGAAGCAGCGTCGATCACCGCAACGCGGTCAGTCTGCCGTACGCTCACGTAGAGCGTGCGCCCGTCGCGCGAAAACAGCGCATCGGCCGGATGTTCCCCGACACGTATGCTGCTGCCGGCGATGCTCGCCGTTGAATCGCCGTCGTTCGCGGTTGCGACATCGCCGTGCGCGTCGAGCGCGACGGCTGCCGGCCAGGTGCCCGTGACGGCGGG
>DAISWS010000217.1:0-2028 GCA_036826275.1 Vulcanimicrobiaceae bacterium | reverse complement strand
TCAGCATGAGTACCATCCCGAGCGTCGATAGCACGCGCTCCCATCCGCTGCCGTATCGGCAGCGGCGTTCATAGGCCTGGCCGAGACAATTTCGTAGTCTCCGGCTTGTTGGCGCAACGTCATGTCGTCGGTAATACGCCGCCCTTCTTCAGTACTCGTGAGTTCGACGACAATTTCATTAGAGTCGCGGCTCACGACCGCGGCGTGCTCGATAACTGCATCGGGATCGGACGATCGCAGAACGTCGGCCGCAAACGCCTCCGGCGTTTGTACGGGAGCACTCGACGCAACGGGTGTTATCTGTGGCGCGGGCTGCACAGCGACCGACAAGGGTTCCGGCGGCTTTGCGGAGACGTGACGCGTCGGCGGCTTCGTGCCGCTGCGATGCACCGCTAACTTCAGGGCGGCGCGAGCCCGTGTGGGCAAGGGGTCATGACGCAGCGGCGACGCGCGCGCGGCGCTCTGCGCGTTGTGAGGGGCACGCGCACTATGCGCAATCGCTGAAGCCACTCGCGGCGCACGGTGCAACGCAACAGAAACGACGTTCCGCGCATGAGCATGGCTCGTCGCCGGGACGCGTGACACAAAAACACCATAAGCGACGAGAACGATCACCGTGGCGGCTGCGAGCGCAACGGCCGGTGCGAGGAGGCTCCGCGGGCGAGAGCGCTGTGGCAAAAGCGCGCACAGCCGTTTCTTCTCGGCGCTCGGCAAACGGTTTATCGCGTTTGGTTCATTGATGAGAACGGCGGCGAACGCATCCCTATGCGTTTCATACGCGCGGCGCGATTCATAGTACCGGCGCAGCTCTTGCGCTGACGATGCTCTAATTGTCGCGGCGACAATCGCCCTGAAGCGGCGCTCGTCGAGCATCGCGACGTATTCCAGTATTGCGCGCCGTGCTTGTTCGCTATCCACCGAATCGAACGCCCGGCGCAATACGGTCGCCCGTCCGCTTGCCATCATACTTCATTATATGTTAGCCGTACGGATGCGCTGTGCAGGCAAGCAATGGGAATTACGGTTCAGGCCATTGCGGCGCCGCGAAGATCCGGCGTGCGTCTAATTGCGAATTCCGTTTAGCGGCACGGCGTAGACCGAGCCCGTGAAACTGCCGATGATTAGCGTCTCGCCCACGATGATCGGCGAACCGACGTTGAAGCTGGTCGGCATCGATTTCACACCCAACCGTTTTCCGCTGCGCGCATCCAGCGCCCAAAGATAGCCGGACGCATCCCCGAAATACATCACGTTCCGGCGGATGGAGAACGCGCCTTTGACCGCACCGTAGGTTGCCTTTTGCCAAAGCATGCGTCCGGTGCGAGCATCGAGCGCATTCACCCATGGAGCCGAAGAATCGCCCACGTACACGATGCCGTTCTTGGCTACCGGAATGCTTGCTTGATTGTTGATCGGAAGCGGTCCCGATTGCAAAGCAACGTCCCATAGCAGCGCACCGGTGCGTGCGTCCAATGCATACGCGTGCTCGCGGGCGTCGTCGCCGACGTCCGCATGTGAACCGCCGCTATCCGGAACCACGTAATCGCCAAAGATTCGGCTGCCGTCGCTTGCCAGGGGACAATCTCCAACGCCGGAGGCATTCGCGGGAAAGGGATTGCTGCTCCACACGACTTCTCCGTTGTGCGCATCCACTTCCAGAACGCTGTTGAAGCGCACCCCTGCGGTTACGAAACGGCCATTTACCATCGGGAGCGCCGCGGACATGAATGCCAAAGAATGAACGTTGCGCTCGTACAGCACGCGTCCCGTCATCGGGTCCATCGCGGCGATCAGGCCGGACGCGTCGTGATGCACGAGCACGTTTGCGACGATCGCGGGCGTCGGCATGCCGCTCCCCTTCAGCGGTGCCGTCCAGCGGCGCACACCGCTGCGCTGATCGAACGCGATCAGGGCGCTCTCACCGGTGTTCGCAGCATTTCCTTCGCCCACGATAACCAATCCGCGGTACAGCAGCGGCGCGCTCATCAGCGCGTTCATCGGTGCGGCCATCATGCAGTCACCTGCGCG
>DAISWS010000216.1:0-2065 GCA_036826275.1 Vulcanimicrobiaceae bacterium | reverse complement strand
CCGGGGAGTTCGTATTCGGCAGCGCCGGAATTTTCTGTGCGGGCGGCAACGTCGCGTTCACGGCCGCGATCAGTTGATTGATGGCGATGAATTGCCGCGCGCTGCTTTCCAAGAATGGGCTTGCGCTCAACGGCAGCACCGTTCCGGCGAAACCGTTGGTCGTATAGCCGAGATTCAGATCCACCTGGGGTTTGGTCTGGTTCTGCGCGTAGGCTAAGTTGACGTCCGCCGCCGCGCGCATCGTGCGAATCTGTGCGATCTCCGGCCGGTTGCGAAGCGCTTGCGCGACGAGATCGTCGAGCGAGGGTTGGCGCGGCAATTGCAACACGGGCGTCGTGGGCACCAGATTCGCATTCCACAGTGCGTCGTTCGGACTCGAGACGAGCTCCGATTTCAGTTCGTTCTGCAGCATGGCGACGTTCTGGAGCGCCGAAAACACCTGCTCCTGGAACACGGCGATCTGCGTGTTCGTCTGTACCACGTCGATGGGCGCGCTCACGCCTTGGCGTGCCAGACGCACGTTACTGTGCTGCTGCGTAATGGTGTCCTTGAGCGCCTGCTCCTGAATCGCGACGTCGCGCCATGCCGCGACCAGGTCCCAGTACGTCTTCTGCACCTGCGCGATGGTATTGGAGACGGTCGTCAGCGTCTGCGCATCGGAGGATTGCGCGCTGATTTGCGCGAGTTGCAGCGCACGGGAAGGCCCCGTGATGCCGCGCCCCTTGCCGAGCGGCTGCGAAAAGTTCACCGAGAACACGGTCGGATAGGTCGGGTTGAACGTGTTGATCTGGGTGTTGTCGTATGTCTGGCGCCCCGATGCCGTAACGCTGTACGACTGGCCGCCCGGGAGAATGCCTTGAGCGCTTGCGGCAACGCTCGTATTGCGCTGCACGATCGGCGTGAAGTTCGGGCCGGCGAAGAATTCGTTTTGCGGCGGCTGCGTCACGTACTGGTATCGCGGCTCGACGGAGAACCGCACGTCATACGCGCCCTTCGCTGCTTCGATTTGGTAGTTCGCGATGCGCCGGTTGGCTTGCGCCACCGCGAGATCGGGATTGCGCGAGAGCGCCATGCCGATAGCATTTTCCAGCGTGATGCCCACGAACGGCTGCTGCGTGACGCCCACGACGCCGGGCGGCGGCGGCGAGGCCGCCGGCGCGACATATCCCGGTGCCACGGCCGGCACGGCCGGAAGCTGCGCGGCCGGCGCTGGTGAAGGCACGGTCGCCGCAGCAAGCAGTAGAGCGAAAACGTTCACTTCCAAATACTCCTATTCAACGCTCACCGGCACACCGGCGCGCGGGCGGAGCATCAATATCACGAGCGGCGCGAGCACCAGCGTAATGAGCGCCGTGAGCCGCGCGGTATCCGCATACGAGAGAATGTACGCCTGTTGCGTAACGAGGGACGCCAGATTGCTCAACGCATTGGAGGAGTGCTCTCCACCGTGCGCCTGCAAATACTGATGAACTGATTGCGCGCCGAGCACGACGCCGGATCCGAGCGCCGCCTGATGCTGCGTGACGCCGCGGACGAGCACGGTTACCAGGACGGCGGTCGCAATGCTGCCGCCAACCTGGCGTGCCAAGTTGAAGAATGCCGATGCGGCCGGAACGTCCTTGGGTGGAACCGATCCTAGCACCGCGATCGAAAGCGGAACGAATATCTGTGAGAGGCCAAGGCCGCTCACGATAAGCGCCGCGCCGAACGTCCAGAACGATGACTGCGACGTCGTTACTCCGGCGAGCAGCCAATTCGACACGCCGAGAAGCAAAAATCCCAGGAATATTTGCCAGCGCGTATCCACGCGTCCGCGCATCGCCAAAATTGCCGCAAGCGGCGTGAGAATGCCGATAGCCAGCGCTCGCACGAGAATCGTCTCGCCCGAAAGCGTCGCAGTGAAGCCCAGCGAGTTTTGCACGTACTGCGGCAAGATGAGCACGGAGCCGTAGAGCGTGACGCCGAGCGCCGCGCCGAGCAGGCTTCCCGCCGCGACTTCACGGTAGCGAAGCACGTGGAGATCGACGACCGGAATCTTCGAACGGAGCGTCCAGAAAATGAATCC
>DAISWS010000215.1:0-2130 GCA_036826275.1 Vulcanimicrobiaceae bacterium | reverse complement strand
TGTTGCGGGTCCGCTCAAACTCGAGCTCGCGCAATACCGCGATCTCGCGGCATTCGCGAAACTCGCGAGCGACTTGGACAAGGCCACGCAGAACCAGCTGATGCGCGGTGAGAAACTCACCGAGCTGCTCAAACAGCCGCAATACCAGCCGATGAACAACGAAGACCAAGTCGCGATCATCTACGGCGCGACCAAAGGCTTCGTGAACGACATCGAGACCTCGCGTCTGCAGAACTGGGCGCGCGGCTTCATTGCGTACTTGCACGAGAAGCATCCGGACGTTCCGCAGGCCATCGCGCAGAGCGCGCAGCTCGCGGACGACACCAAGAAGAGCCTCGAAGCCGCGCTGACGGAGTTCAATAAGAGCTTCTAATGCCGAGCGTCAGAGATCTGCGCGACCGCATCCGGTCGCTCAAGAACACGCAGCAAATCACCAAGGCGATGAAGCAAGTCGCCGCGGCGAAGATCCGCCGTGCGGAGCTCGCGCAAAAGCAGGCGCGTCCGTACGCGGATACGATCGGCGAAATGCTGCGCGATCTGATGGCGAGCGTCGGCCCTTCGACAGGCTCAGGATCCTCTCATCCGTTCATGAAACCCGGACGCGCGGGCGCGCCCTCGGGCGTGATTCTGATGACGGCGGACAAAGGGCTTGCGGGCGCGTTCAACTCGAACGTCATCCGCGCGGGCGAGCTGTACGCACGCGATCACGCGGGCACGCAGTTCTACACCGTGGGTATCAAGGCGCGCAACGCGGTGCGGCGCTGGGGCGCCGCGGACCGGCCGAATTGGACCCTGAACGCGCCGTCGAAACTGCAGACCGCGCGTGAAGTTGCGCAGCGCGTGACCGACGATTTCATCGCGGGCACGATTGGCGACATCGCGATCGTGTCGGCCAAGATGATCTCGATGATGTCGCAAAAACCGGAGACGCGTCACCTCGTCCCGGTGGAGCGCACCGCGCAGGCGGACAGCGCGCACGCCGGCCCGACCGGAGCCGTCGAGTTCGCGCCGTCGCCCGAGTTCGTGCTCTCGCGCTTGCTGCCCAAGTACCTCGAGTTCACGATTTTCTCGGCGATGCTCGAGACCGACGCGGCGTTCTACGCGGCGCAGCTGCTCGCGATGAACAACGCGACGGATAACGCCGGCAAACTCATCGATGAACTGACGATCGCAATGAACAACGCCCGACAGGCGGCGATCACCAAAGAACTGCTCGAAATCGTCGGCGGCGCCGAAGCGCTGACCGGCACCTAAAACAGAGGACAAGAAACAATGGCTACCGGTAAAGTCGTGCAAGTGCTGGGCAACGTCGTCGACGTGGAATTCACGGCCGAGACGCTGCCGAAGATCAACGACGCGCTGACCGTTCGCGTGAACGAAGATCATGCCGCCTCGAACGGGCACGCCGGCGTGCAGTCGGACATCGAGCTCGGCGGCACGGCGATGCAGATGCGCGACCTCGTGCTCGAAGTGCAGGACGAACTCGGCAATAATCAGGTGCGTTGCCTGGCGATGGGCGCCACCGACGGTCTGATGCGCGGCGCCGTCGTCACCGCAACCGGCGGACCGATTAAGGTTCCGGTCGGTGAAGGCACGCTGGGGCGCATCTTCAACGTGCTCGGAAAAGCGATCGATTCCAACGAGCCGGTCAAAGCCGCGGGCGAATGGCCGATTCACCGTCCCGCACCGGAATTCAAATCGCAGGATCCGACGCCGAAAATTTTCGAGACCGGCATCAAAGTCATCGACCTGATGGCGCCGTACACGCGCGGCGGTAAAGTGGGACTCTTCGGCGGCGCGGGCGTCGGCAAGACCGTTCTCATTCAAGAGCTGATCCGCAACATCGCGTACGTGCACAAAGGCTTTTCCGTGTTCACCGGCGTCGGCGAACGCACGCGTGAAGGCAACGACCTGTGGCTCGAAATGAAAGAGTCCGGCGTGCTCGCCAACACGACGCTGGTGTTCGGACAGATGGACGAGCCGCCGGGCGTGCGTTTCCGCATCGCGCAGACCGGCGTGACGATGGCTGAATATTTCCGCGACGAGCTCGGCAGCGACGTCCTGCTCTTCATGGACAACATCTTCCGCTATCTTCAAGCGGGTTCGGAAGTCTCCGCGCTGATGGGACGC
>DAISWS010000214.1:0-2193 GCA_036826275.1 Vulcanimicrobiaceae bacterium | reverse complement strand
CCGAGCGACGATGACATTTTGCAATGGCTGCGCGCGCGCACGACGCCGGAACAAATCGAAGCGGCAAACCGCTGGCTTGTGGAAGAGAAACTGGAAAACCTCGAACGCCAAGACGCGGAAGAGTGCCCCCCGGCAAACTCCGGACAGGCGCTGCAGAACACCATCTAAAACCACTCGCGCCATGGGGCAGATGATCGAATTCGTGAGGCCGGACGGCAAAAGCGCGCCGGGCTATCTCGCAGCTGCGAAGAACGACGCGCCAGGCATCGTTATCATCGCCGAGTGGTGGGGCGTAACAGCCGACATGATGCGCATCGCGGATGAATACGCCGCGCTCGGCTATCGCGCGCTGGTTCCGGATCTCTATCGCGGACGCACCGCAGCCGCCGGCGACGAAGCGAACCATTTGATGGAAGGCTTGGATTTCAAAGACGCGTTCTCCCAAGACGTGCGGGGCGCGCTTACGCATCTGAAACAGAACGAAAAGAAAGCAGGCGTTACCGGATATTGCATGGGCGGCGCCATTACGCTGCTCGCGGCGATGCACGTCAAGGAAGCGGATGCGGCAGTCTGCTTTTACGGCGTACCTCCCACGCAAGCGGGCGATCCCGCAACCATCGAAATTCCGCTGCAATGCCACTTCGCCAAGCGCGACGAGTTTTTTACGCCGGCCGCCGTCGAACAGCTCGAGCAACGCTTGAAGGAAGGCAAAGTTCCGTACGAACTGTACTGGTACGATGCGGGCCACGGATTCTGCAATCCGAACCAGCCGGGCAATTCGGGTTTAGGAAATTACGATGCCGCCGCCGCGCACGAGGCGTGGGAGCGCGCCGTGCGCTTTTGGAAAAATACGCTGCAGGGTTAAGCCGGTTACTGGAATTTCGTCCCGGCGTTGACCGGCGCGGAACGCATGGCGCCTTGTTCCAATCCCCACTTCCGGAGCAGCGCATCGTACGTTCCGTCGGCAATCACCGCTTTGAGCGCGCGTTGAACCCGATCGCGCAGCACCGGATCGCTCTTCGAAACGGCGATGCCGTACGGCACGACGCCGAACTGCTCGCCCGCGACAATGTATTTCTTTCCGCCGCCAAACGTACGCGCGAGATGCGACACGACGGGATAGTCGGATATGTGGGCCATGGATTTTCCGGCAAGAAATTGTTTGAGCGCTTCACCGTCGGTCGTGAATTTCAGTACGGTGATCGGATGCAAACCGATCGACGCGCACTTCTCCGATTGCGCCGCAATCGCGCCATCCTGCGCGGTACCACGCTGCAGGTCGACGGTCATGCCGCACAGGCTGGCGATATTGAAAACGTGATGCGGATTACCCACGTTCACCAAAATGCCGCTGCCCGCGAGGAAGTAGTCGACGAAGTCGGCTTTGCCCGCGCGCTCGCGCGTGTCGTTCATCGCCGAGATCACGAGATCGAATTTTCCTGCATCGAGCGAGGCAAGCAGATCGTCGAAGTTGTGGTTTTGAAAAACGATGCTCGCGTGCATCTTCACCGCGATCGCCTGAGCGAGGTCGTAATCGAACCCTTCGACACGTTTGGAACCGGACGCATAAAACTCGAGCGGAGCGTACGAAATATCCGAGCCGACGCGTAGGCTTTGCCGGGACGCCCGGGCGGCTGCGGGCAGCAGCATCAGGAGCGACAAAAAGATAAGACACGCGCGTTTCATAGCGACCTCCGGCTCACGTTAGTATCGGCGCGTGCTCCAAACGACGTTAGTCGACAAGGAGGGCCCGCACGTCCGATGAACGGCCTGCGTAATGTATGCGACGCTGACCGATCATCCGTTTTTGCGCGCCTGCCGCCGCGAGCCGGCCGCATATACGCCCGTCTGGCTCATGCGCCAAGCCGGCCGCTATTTACCCGAGTACCGCCGCGTTCGCGAGCTGTTTTCATTTTTGGAACTGTGTCAGGATTCCGCCTCGGCCGCGCAAGTGACCGTCGATACCGTTCGGCGGCTGGGCGTCGATGCGGCGATCATCTTCGCCGACATTCTTCTTCCGCTCGTGCCGATGGGCGTCGGCCTGAGCTACGAAAAGGGCGACGGCCCGCGCATTGCGCGCACCATACGCAGCTCCGCGGACGTCGATGCGCTGCACCCGGTCAGCGTCGAAGAGTCGCTCGAATTTGTGGCGCAGACCGTGCGCCTGGTTCACCGCGAATTGGCCACCGAGGT
>DAISWS010000213.1:0-2241 GCA_036826275.1 Vulcanimicrobiaceae bacterium | reverse complement strand
GAACTCGGGTGCGAAATCTTTGGGAACGTGATCCGGCACGATGAAGAGGTCGCGCGCAAAGAGGTTATGCCAGGCAAATTCGGTGACGACGCGCACCGGTAAGCGGTAGCGCTCGTCGGCGCCGACGTAGCAATCGAGCGAATAGACTTCACGCTCCCACAGATATGCGCTGACGCGTTCCCACAGCGCGTCGAAGACGCCGGGCGAGATGGAGCGGTTGGTCTCGCCCCAATCGATGTTCGCCTCGCTCGAGGGTTCCTTGACGAAGAACTTGTCTTTCGGGGAGCGGCCGGTGTGGGGACGGGTGTCGACGATGAGCTGGCCGTCGTTTCCGAGGACGCCTTCCCCGCGGCGTAGCGCGTGTTCGACGAGCTCTGCAGTGGAGAGATTCTCGTACACGTGCGCCGCTTTGAACTTCTCCGGAACCGTCAGTATGGCCATACTCCTTATCAGTAAAGTGGATGACTTAGGTAAGGCGCTAGAGCGAGCCTGCAGGGCCTTCTCAGGCGATAGGCCTAATGAGGTGCGCCATGGGACGTGCCTTTGCCGCTGTTTTCTGCGTGCTGCTCCTTGCTGCCGGCGCGAGCGCTTCCGCCGCGATACCGCTGCGCTTTGGATTGTACCCGCCCGGGCCGCTCGACGGTATTACGGACGTCCCCGGTGTCATGGTCTCGCATGTGACAAAAGTCGAGGGCCAAAGCATCCGAACGGGCGCGACGGCGATTCTTCCGAACGCGGACCCGTGGAATCATAAAGTCTCCGCCGCCGCCGTAACGTTCAATGGCAACGGCGAGATGACGGGCGCGCACTGGGTGAATGAAGCGGGCTTTTTGGAAACGCCGGTCGTGCTCACCGATACGCTCGACATCGGACGCGCGGACGACGGCGTCATCAGCTGGATGATGCAAAAACATCCGGAGATCGGCGTTCGCGACACCGTTCCGCTTCCGGTTGTCGCAGAATGCGACGATCAATTTTTGAACGACATCACGGCGCGGGCAGTAAGCGCCAGCGACGTCGTACATATGCTCGATGCCGCGAACACCGGGCAGTTCGCCCGCGGCGGCGTCGGCGCTGGAACCGGCATGAGCGCGTTTAGTTTTAAAGGCGGTATCGGTTCGGCATCGCGGGTACTTCCGAAAAATGCCGGCGGCTATACCGTGGGCGTGCTGGTAAACGACAACACGAGCGGCGGCGGTATGCGCAGAGTGCTGACGATCGACGGCGTGCACGTGGGCCAAAAATTACTGAACGAGTACAAGCCGTTCGTTCCCAAACACGCCGTACTGCACGGCCGCCCCGCATACGGCAGCATCATCATCGTCATTGCGACGAACGCGCCGCTCGATTCGCGGCAACTGCGTGCGCTCGCTTTGCGCGCGAGCATGGGCATGGGACGCACGGGACTGTATAGCGCGCTCGGGAGCGGCGATCTGTTTCTCGCATTCAGTACCGGTTACGTGTTCGAACGCACGCCGCAGTACGACATCAGCGCACCAACGACGCGGATCGTTCAGGACGAAGGTACGATGAACGCTTTGTACCTGGCGACCGTCGAGGCGACCGAAGGCGCGATTTACGACGCGCTTTTCAACGGCAAGACGATGACCGGTAAAAACGGCGCAACGGTATACGGGTTGCCCGTCGACCGCGTGATGAAGATGCTGCGCGCTCACGGCGTTCAGTGAGTTTCATCGAGACCGAGCGGCTGCTCATCCGCACGTGGCAACTGCCGCGCGACCTGGACGACGCGCTAGCGGTCTACGGCGATCCGGACGTGATGCATTTTATTCCTATCGGCGCACTCGATCGCGATCAGACGCAGGGCCTGGTTCAGCGTATGATCGACCGCAACGAAGCGCAGGGATACGGGATTTGGCCCGTCGTGCACAAGGGCGACCATCGCGTCATCGGCGAGTGCGGCGTCACGCAGATCCCTGGCTGGGAGCCGGACGTCGAAATTGCGTGGATTTTCAACAAGGCGTATCACGGACAAGGTTACGCGACCGAGGCCGCGCGCGCCGTTATCGGGTACGCGTTTTCGGAGCTGGAAATTACCCGCTTGTACGCGCTCATCGATCGCTTTAACGCGCCTTCGATCGCAGTGGCGAATCGTTTGCGCATGCGCTACGATCGCATTATCCGTGCCTACAAGCGCGACTTGATGCGCTATGAGTTACGCGCTAGCGACCACCGCGTGGGGCCACAGCAGGGCGCTTCCGGCCCCTGCGCATGCGAGAA
>DAISWS010000212.1:1320-2250 GCA_036826275.1 Vulcanimicrobiaceae bacterium | reverse complement strand
CCGACGGGACTGATGAAGCAGCTGGGATACGGTGCAGAATACGAATATGCGCACGAAGACAAGTCATATCGGGAACATCGAGGCGATCTGCCTCCTGCCCGGCGGCTGCAGCCGTATTTGCCGGAAAATCTGTCAGCGCGGCGCTATTATACTCCCGGTACGCAAGGGGACGAGCAACGGCTACTTGCTTGGAGCGACGAGCGCCACGAAGGTCCTGCGAAGCGGTGAAATTAAAAAGGGTGGTCCGGAGATTATCCGGACCACCTTTCCCGTTGCTACTTCTCGGAGTGTGCAATGGAGCTTCGCACGAACACATCGTAAAGCGCGTCTCTGAGAATGGCCTGTGACTTCGCGAATTTATTTGGATAACGCGGCGACGACGCCGGTGCGCCCGGAAGTGCTGGAAGCAATGCTGCCGCATTTTCATGACAACGGATATAATCCCAGTTCGCTGCATGCTGAGGGACGTGCCGCTCGCGCGGCACTCGACGACGCGCGCCGCCGCGTTGCCGCGTGTCTGGGCTGCGCTCCGAAAGAAATTGTCTTTACTGCGAGCGGCTCGGAAGCGGACAACTTGGCACTGCTCGGCACGGCCCGCTCGCTTGCGCATCGAGGACGCCACATCGTCACCACGGCAATCGAACACCATGCCGTTCTCCACGCCGCGCAGGCGTTACGCGACGACGGTTTCGACGTAACGTTCATGCCTGTCGACGAGTCGGGCATGGTTGATCCGCAGCAATTTGCCGCGGCTCTTCGCAGCGACACGATCGTTGCGTCCGTCATGTACGTCAACAATGAAATCGGCACGATTGCGCCGCTCGCGCGCCTTTCCGAGATTGCGCATCAAGCCGGCGCGCTTTTTCACACCGACGCGGTTGCTGCGGCGACGTATTTGCCGCTGGATGTGGACGCGCTCGGCGTGGACAT
>DAISWS010000212.1:0-1310 GCA_036826275.1 Vulcanimicrobiaceae bacterium | reverse complement strand
CCTGGTGGCCATCAGCGCTCACAAGTTCGGCGGGCCCAAGGGCGTGGGCGCCCTGTATGTTCGGCACGGGACGCCGCTGGGTCCGATCATTCACGGCGGAAGCCAAGAGTTCGCCAAGCGCGCGGGCACGGAGAATCTGCCGGGAATCGTCGGCATGGCGCTTGCGTTGGATCTCGCGATGGGGGAACGCACACAGGCCGCGGGACGGATCGGCAGCCTGCGCGACGATTTGGAAGAGCTTCTTGTGCAACGGGTTTCCGGCGTGCGCGTGAACGGCGCCGGGGCGCCGCGCGCGCCGCACATTTCAAGCGTGAGCCTGCTCGGTATCGAATCCGAAGCCTTATTGATGCGCCTGGATTTGGACGGGGTGGCGGCTTCGGCCGGAAGCGCCTGCGCCTCGGGCGTGATCGAACCCAGCCATGTCATTGCCGCGCTCGGCGTAAGCCGGGAATGGACGCGCGGCGTGATTCGTATATCACTGGGCCGCACCACGACGCCCTCGCAAATCACCGCCGCTGTGCAGGTATTAGAGCAAGCGGCCACGGACTTGCGTTGTTTTTCACCGGTTCCTGCGTAAGAAACCAAGCGGAACAGGGAATAGTTCGTTCACGTCCGGGCATTGTTCCGGCGGAGGTTTTTTGATTGAGCACGGGCTTTGATTGGTCTGCCTTTCTCGATGTCACCGTAGGTATCGGTGCGTTGCTGGTGGGTTTAGGGATTTTTATCGCAATGCAGGCGTTAGCGCGAACGCTTCGCCGGCTCGATAAGACGCTTGACGGCGTCGACGAACAGGTCGCTGCTTTAGGCAAGCCCGTCACCGAAACGCTGGTTCACGTCGGCGGCATCGCCGACACGGCGGATCAGACGATCGCGCGGCTCTCCGGCGTCATCGCGTCGCTGGAGCAAATCGCGGCCTCGATTTCGAACACGGTGAAACTGACGCACGACGCGCTCTCGCCGGCAATCGTCAATGCGGGCGCCACGATTAGCGGTATCAGCGCCGGCTTGCGGCGTCTGGTTCGCGGCGGTGAGGACCAAACGGAGAGCACCTATGAACAATGAACCCGGAACGCCGCAGCCGGGCGGCGGAAGCGGATTCTTTACCGGTCTGGTCATCGGCGCGCTCGCCGGTGCGGCGCTGGCCTACTTCATCATGCAAGAAGAGGCTCGCGATGCGATCGTCGGCAAAGCACGCGAGGCCGCAAACTCGGCGATGGACGCCACGGGCGATCTGCGAGGTCGAGTCGCCGACGTCGCGGGTACCCTGCAAGAAAGCGCGGCCGACCTGTACGCCCGCGGGAAAAACGTCG
>DAISWS010000211.1:0-2355 GCA_036826275.1 Vulcanimicrobiaceae bacterium | reverse complement strand
GCGCGCTAACCAAGCTGCGCCACAGCCCGCCAATCGTTGGCGGCTAGGGGTTAGCCACCATCACCAGCCATTCCCCTTCATTATCTTGCGTGCGGCCCACCTCGCGCCAGCCGCTCTTCCGGTACAGTTGTACCGCGCCCCGGTTCCACGGGCGCACTTCCAGCCGCACTTCGGGAACGTGCAGCTCGCGCATGGCATCTAAACCGGCTCGCACCAGCGCCGTAGCAATACCCTTGCCTTGCTCCTCCGGCAGCACGGCGATGTTCAGCAGTTGCGCGTCGCCCGCGGTCCGGTAGCGGCTTCCGCTGCGCAAAAATAGCACTTTGTTGGCGAGAATGCGCGGAATCGCGGAGATCCGCAATCCGAAGCCGCCGCGTAGCGCGGCCAGCGCCCAGCGAAGCACCGCGCCGCTGGTAATCGCTTTGCGTTGAACGCGCTTGAGGCTCGCGACGAAGATGGCGTAACCGGCGAGTTTGCCGTCGACATAGGCGCCGAGAAAACCGCGCGGTTCGATGCTGCGGACGAACGACCACAGGTCCACAAATGACGACGGACGAGCGCCCTGCCGATACCGCGACTCGTGCTCGTCCGCAAATGCTCGAAAAAAGATCTCTGCAGCGACCGCGACTTCGTGCGGCTGCAGCGGCGCGACCGTTACCGCTTAGCGCCTCGCTTCGTCTTCTTGCTGCTGCGTTTTCCGCTGACCGATTCTTTGAGCGACCGCCCTGCCATGAATGCTACGACCTTGCGCGCCGGAATTTTGATCTTCTCACCCGAGAGCGGATTGCGTCCTTCACGCGCGCGGCGCTGCCGCACGACAAAACTGCCGAACGGCGTCAGCGCAACGCGCTCGCCTTTTTGTAAAGCCGACGTAATCTCGTCCAAAATCAGCTCGACGATGTGCGATGCGGATCGCTTCGAGATTTCCGCCTCGGAAGCGACGGAATCAACGAGATCGGCTTTGGTCAACGGCGTGAACCTCTCGGTGCGTGGGAAAGGGGGATATACGCAGCCCGGCTTGCGGCTCCCTATCGCTGCGCAAATTTCGCTGCTGCGCGCAGCGCTAGTCCGTATGACTCATTGCCAAATCCGGCAATGCTGCCCTTGCACGCCGGAGCGATGACGCTGGTTCGACGGAACGATTCGCGCGCGGCGATGTTGCTCAAATGCGTTTCGATGACCGGAATCGTTATCGCGGAAATTGCGTCCGCAATTGCATACGAGTAATGTGTGTATGCGCCCGGGTTGATCACGACCGCATCGTACGCCGATCGGGCCGCATGCAGTTCATCGACGATCGCGCCTTCGCTGTTGTGTTGAACGCACGTCACTTCGAGGTTGAGTTCCCGCGCGAGCGCTTGGATCGACGCGTTGATCTCCTCGAGCGTTTGCGTTCCGTAAATCGCCGGTTCGCGTTCGCCGAGCAAATTCAAATTCGGACCATGAATGACGAGCACTCGCATGCGCGCGGTTTCGGGAAGAAAAATCAAGCACCCTGGGTAACCTGTCGCGAGGTATGCCCGACCTTATCATCAGCGCCTCTGCACCCGATGCCGGTTTTTCCATTGTGGCTGCCATTACGACCGATCTCGTGCGGGAAGCCCAGCGCCGCCACACGCTCAGCCCCACGGCCACAGCGGCCGTCGGACGGCTCACTACGGGCGCCGCGCTGCTTGCCGCCAGCCTCAAGGGCAAGGAGCGGCTGTCGCTGCAAGTCGCGGGCGACGGCCCGCTGCGCGGGGTTGTGGCCGATGCCTGGCTCATCGACGAGGAGCGCGTGGGCGCGCGCGGCTATGCCAAAAATCCGCACGCCGACGTGCCGCTCAACGAGCACGGCAAATTCGACGTCGCCGGCGCGGTCGGAGCGGGTTCGCTGCAAGTCACCAAGTCGTTTGAAGTGGGGCAGCCGTACGTCGGCGTCGTGCCGCTCTACAGCGGCGAGATCGCCGAAGATATCGCCGCATATCTGGTCAATTCGGAACAGATTCCGAGCATCGTCGCGCTCGGCGTTCTCGCCGATCCGGCCGGCGTCAAAGCCGCAGGCGGGCTGATCGCGCAGCTGTTACCCGGTGCCGACGAACGCGCCGTCGCGACGCTCGAAGAGCGCGCACTGGCTATGCCGCCGATTACCAAACTCATCAGCGAAGGCGCGGACGCGCATGCACTGCTTCACGCCCTTGCCGGCGGCGCTGAACTGCGCTCGCACCGCACGATCGACGTGCAGTTCTCGTGCCGCTGCACGCGTGAAAAAGTCGAGGCCGCGCTGCTTGGCCTGGGCGCCGATGAATTACTGAAAATGGCGCGCGAGCGGACCGAGACCGAGTATCGCGCGCTTCTCGCCGCCGCCGGCTTCGC
>DAISWS010000210.1:0-2409 GCA_036826275.1 Vulcanimicrobiaceae bacterium | reverse complement strand
TCGTCGGGCTCATAACCCGAAGGTCGCGAGTTCAAATCTCGCCCCCGCAACCAAAAAGAAGGCCTCTCGTCAAGCACGAGGGGCCTTTCTTCTTTTACGGGATGTGTCATGCCCGCGCGCTTGCCCTCGCAATGTGCTGGGGCCGGCCTCGAGCATGGCGAAGCTGGCACCGTGAACGCGCGGCACGCTTCTACGGCGGCCATCTGCTGGACTCTGCTGGTAACGGTATGGGTTGCGGACTTATTTTCGCCTCAACTGTTGGTCGTGGCCATATTACTTTCTGTTCCTGTGGTGATCAGCGCATTCGCCTCGAATACGCGGCTCACGGTGCAACTCGTAGCCGGTGCGCTTATCGCAGACGCATCCGCGGGCTGGTACAACGCGTCACGTGAAGGCTTCGTGTGGCTAGCCGCCGGCGATCGCGCCCTGGCGGCGTTAGCAATCGTCCTCGTCGGAACCGTAACGGTACATGCCGCCCAGCAGGCGCACAAAGCGCGTGAATTCGCGGACCGGAGCGCGCGGTCCGAAGTGATGCGCGATTTGATCTTCGCGCTCGCACACGATCTGCGCACGCCGCTCGCGGCGGCGCGCATGACGCTGCGCCAAGCATTCAACGGCGCGTACGGCGATTTGCCGGCATCGTACCGGGATGTTCTTAAACGTTCGATAACGTCAAATGAAACCGTCATACGTTTAGCCGATACGCTCGTCACGATGGCCCGGTATGAAGCCGGCGACCAATCAGCATTCCGGCAACCCGTCGACATGAATCACATCTGCCGGGAAGTTGCCGCAGACGTAACCGCGCTTTCGAACGAGCGTGAAACCACGTTGATCGTTGTGACGGACGAGCAGGCCGTTACCGTACTCGCCGACGATGCCGATATGCGCCGAGCGATCACCAATTTGGTAGCCAATGCTATTGCAAATACGCCGCGCGCCGGCACGATTTCCATTTCAGCCGAACGAGCCGGCCGATGCGCCATCGTTCGCGTTGCCGACGACGGTTACGGCGTGGCTCCTGAGCTGCGCGAACATCTTTTCGAACGATTCGTTTCGCGGTCCGGACGCGCGGCGAGCACGGGACTCGGGCTGTACATCGTACGGCGGATCGTGGAAGCGCACTCCGGCAGCATATCGTACGAACCGCGTACGCCGTCGGGCAGCATATTCACGGTAACCTTGCCGCTGCATGCGGAAGTTCCGGCATGAAGCGCATCCTTATCGTCGACGATCACGCGCTGGTGCGCGCCGGTTTGCGCACGGAGCTCGCCGCCGCGGGGTTCGACGTAGCGGGTGAGGCGGGAGACGGCCCGGCGGGCTTGCAGGCGGTTCGCGACATGCATCCCGACGTCGCCGTCATCGACGTTGCGCTGCCCGGATACGACGGGATCGAATTGACTCGACGCATCAAAGCCGAATTTCCGGGCACCCGCGTCGTTATCGTCACCATGCACGAGATTGCCGCGGACGTGCGTGCAGCGGTCTCCGCGGGCGCCGACGCGTACTGCGTAAAAAATTCCGAGACGTCGACAATCGTGCGTGCCGTCGAGGCGGCTGCCGCGGGCGCCGCATATTTTGACCCGCAGATCGCCCGTATCGTGCAAGAAAGCGTGCGAGATTCGCCGTTGACCGAACGGGAGATGCAGGTGCTGCGCCTCATTGCGGACGGTACGAACAACCTGGATATCGCGGACCAGCTCGGCCTAAGCTTAGGAACGGTGAAGGGGCACGTGCGCGATATTCTGGACAAGTTGCAAGCCGCGGACCGGACACAGGCGGCCGTCATTGCGCTTAAGCGCCACTTGATTTAGGCTATCCGATCGGTTCGGCCGTCCGGTCGCTGCGCGCTCGCTGCCGCGCTGCTACCATTGACGGCGTGCTTGACAACCGTACGCGCGTGCTCGCGCTGGGAGCAATCGGCGTCGTCTTCGGCGACATCGGCACGAGCCCGCTGTACGCATTCGCTCAGTGCTTCACCAGCGAATCATCGGCGCAACTCACCGCGCAAAACGTTTTGGCGGTCTGTTCGCTGATCTTTTGGGCGCTCATCATCGTCGTGTGCGTCAAATACGTAACCTTTCTGCTGCGCGCCGACTACGACGGACAGGGCGGCACCCTTGCGCTCCTTGCGCAATTAGCCCCCAAACGCAAATCGAGCATACCGGCGGGCCTGACGTCGATGGCGTTGCTCGTGCTCTTCGGCTCGGCGATGCTCTACGGCGACGGCGCCATAACGCCGGCGATCTCCGTCGTGTCGGCGGTCGAGGGCTTAGACGTTTGGACCATGGCCGCGCACCCATTCATCGTGCCCATCTCCACCGCGATCCTGATCGCGCTTTTTGCCGTGCAGAAACGCGGAACCGGAAACATCGGGCGCGTGTTCGGACCGGTTACGCTGTTGTGGTT
>DAISWS010000209.1:0-2424 GCA_036826275.1 Vulcanimicrobiaceae bacterium | reverse complement strand
GGCGTGATGAACTTCATCGCGGACCTCGCCTACGGCGTTCTCGGCCCGCAGGGCGAACCGTTCGTCCCGTTTTTCGTGGCGCTCTTCATCTTCATTTTCTTGCTCAACCAGTTCGGCATGCTTCCCTTCAAGGTCGTAGGCTTGCCGTTCGGCGGTTCGCCGACGTCCGACCTCAATACGGTGCTGCCGTACGCGCTGACCGTGTTCGTCCTCATTCAGATCGTTGCGTTCCGTAAAAAGGGTCCGGGCTACCTCAAACACCTGTTCAAACCGTTTCCAATTCTTTTTCCGCTGAACGTGGTCGACGAGGTTCTTCGCCCGACGACGCTGTTCGCGCGTCTGTTCTTCAATATTTTCGTGGGCGAGCTGCTCTTTATCATCGTCGCGTCGATCATTACCGCCAAGGTGATGCTCGGGCCGGTGAATCTCTCGCTCGTCGTGACCGTCGTGCCGTTTTTCATTCAGTTCTTCAACTTCTTCGTCGGCACCGTACAAGCGTTCGTCTTCACCCTGCTCGCAATCGTCTATCTCTCGTTGGCGATTGCGGAGGACCACTGAGAAAGGAAAGTCCTTGAATCCGCAAGCGTTTATCATCGGTATGGCGTTCCTCGCCTTCGGTATCATGATCAGCGGCGTCGCCTTCGGCTCGGCCATCGGCGACGGTAACGTTGCATCCAAAGCCGTCGAAGCGATCGCGCGTCAACCCGAAGCCCGTTCGAACATCTTCACCTTCATGTTCCTGGGCGTCGGCGTTCTGGAAGCCGTTCCGTTTATCGCCATCGCGCTCTCGTTCTACATCCTGATCGTCGTCGCGAAGGTGCCGACGCTGATGGCGGCATTCGCGAAGTAGCACGAGGGTAACAGCCGCGCATGTTTCTCACACCGTCCGGCGGGACGATGCTCGTCCAGTTCATCAATTTCGTGATTTTCTTCGCGATCTTGAACGTGGTCTTCATTCGTCCCGTCGCCAAAGCGATCGTCAAACGCCGCGAATACATCAACAGCGTGACGAGCGACTACGATCGCTATCAGGCGGAGGCGCACGAGTTGCGCACGCAGGCGGAGAGCATTCGCACAACCGCGCGGCGTGAGGCCGAGCTGCTGCTCGCGCAAGAGCGCGCGCAAGCCTCGAACGAAGCCGGTGCGATTGCGGTGCAGGCCAACGCCAAGGCGGCGGAGATCATGGCGCAAACCGAGCGTACGGTGAGCGCCGAGCTGCAAGCAGCGCGCGCAAACCAAGCGCAAGTCGTGCGCGAGCTCGCGACCCTCATGGTCGATCGCGCGCTCGCCGGAGGTGCGCGATGAATTATGAAGCCGTCGCCCTCTGGAGCCAGGTCATCTCGGCGATTCTCTTTATCGCCGTTCTGGTGTGGATGTGGGTGAAGTTTCTCCAGCCGGCCGTGCTCGCCGCGCAGCAGAACGCGAATGCGGCGATCGCCGAGGCGGAGCGCCATCGCGATCAGGCGAAGGCCGAACTCGAATCGCTGCGCGGAGCCGTCGACAACGCGCAACGCGATGCGGTCGCGATCAAGCAGCGCGTAGAGGCACAAGCCAAGACAGAATGTGAGGCGATTCTCGCGGAGGCACGGCGTGCCGGAGACCGCACCGTTCGCAACGCCGAGGGCGAGTTGGATCGTAGCCGCGTATCCGCGCGCGAGCGCCTTCGCGAGGAATTGCTCGATCAGGCGCTCATGCTTGCGCGTGCGGAGGCAGAGCGCCGCGTCGACACCGCGGTGAACGCGCAGCTCGTCGGCGCCTTTCTCTCCAATCTCGAACGCGGTGTACGCGCCTGATGGCTAACGAAACCGTTGCGCGCCGCTACGCGCTCGCAGTCTTTCAACTTGCGGATCAAGCGCGCGCCGTCGACGCGATCGGCAAAGACCTGCACGCGCTGCGCGGCGCGATCTACGAAGACGCGACGACCAAGGGCTTTTTCGTTTCGCCGGTCATCGACCGCAAGGAGAAGGAGCGCGTCCTTGCGCGCGCGTTTGCGGGCAAGGTAAACGACATTGCGATGCACACCGTGCTGCTGCTCGTGCGTAAGCGGCGCGAAGCGCTCCTCAACGAGATCGTGCGTCAATACGACGTGCTGCAGCTGCAGTCGCGCGGCGAGGAGCCGCTGACGGTGACGTCCGCCAAAGAACTGCCCGCGGATGAGCTGCGATCGCTCGTCGACCGCCTTTCGAAAGTTTACGACAAGAATTTTAGCGTCACCCAAAAAGTGCAGCCCCATCTCATCGGCGGGGTGCGCATCCTGATGGGCGACCGTCGCATCGACGGCACGGTCGAGGGCCGCCTGGAAGAACTCACGCGAACGCTGTTCGCAAAAAGCTAAACCTAAGGATACATGATGATCAACGCGGATGAAATTGCGGGAATCCTAAAGCAACAGATTGCGAGCTTCAACGCCGAGGTCCAAGAGGA
>DAISWS010000208.1:0-2448 GCA_036826275.1 Vulcanimicrobiaceae bacterium | reverse complement strand
CACGTGTCCCTGCGGATCGCGGATTTGCGAGACGACCTGCGGTTTATACAGCGTGCCGCCGTTGACGACGGCGGATTCGACGTTCGCCATCTGTAAGGGCGTCGCTTCGAGCGCGCCTTGTCCGATCGCCAAGCTGCACACGTCGGACGGTTCGAGCGGAACGCCGGCTTCCTTGAGCATCCATGCGTTGGTCGGGTAGTTTCCGGCGAACTCGCCGGGGAGATCGATGCCGGTCTTCTGTCCGATGCCGTAATACTGCGCGAACTTGCGCAGGCGGTCGTTTCCGAGGCGCCAGCCCATTTGGTAGAAATAGCCGTCGGACGACGCAGCAAGCGCGTGAACGAAGGTGGTGTTGCCGATACCGCCGGCGGCAATATCTTCGAATTCCGCGCCATAGCAGTTCCAGGCGCCGGAGTCGTACACGTTTTCATTGGCTTTGACCACACCGGTGGTAAGCGCCGCCGATCCGGTGATCATCTTGAACGTCGAACCGGTCGGCGTAGCAGCGTCGATCGCCCGATCGAACAACGGATCCATCGGGTCCAGCAGATACTGCGCGATTTGCTTGTAATTGTCCGACGCGAACGCGTTGGGATCGTAACGCGGATAGCTTGCGAGCGCGAGCACGCGTCCCGACCATGGATCCAAAATCGCGACCGCGCCGCCGAGCGTGCGATGTCCGCCCGTCCACGACCGGATGCCGTGCTCGAGCGCTTCGTCGGTAATCTGCTGCAAGCGCCAATCGATGTTCAGCACGAGGCTGTCACCCGGCACGGGCTGCTTGGGTGGAAGCTTGATGCCCGGCACGACTTGGCTCTGCGAATCGACGACGATGCGTTGGCCGCCCGGCTCGCCGCGCAGGTACCGGTCGTACTCGGCCTCGATGCCGTCTTTGCCGATGACGTCGTTGAGCGAGTAGCCTTGGCTGCGCAGCCGCTTATATTCGTCGGGCGTGATCTGTCCGACGTATCCCAGGACGGCGGAGCCCAGACTGCCGTGCGGGTAATTGCGAACCGCTTGCACCTCGACGTCGACGCCCGGCAGATCGTTCAAAATCTCCGAGAGCCGGCTGACTTTCGCCACCGGAATATCGCTCGCGAGAATGACCGGCCCGTACGGCTCGTAGGTGACGACTTCGTCGAAGTCGCGGTAGTTCACGCCGTGGTGATGCAGCAGCTGCTGCTGCAACTTTGCCATCGGAACGCCGATCGTTTCCGCTACCGTTTTCAGCTCCGAATCCACGTCTTTGACCAGCGACGGAATGAGCGCGACGACGAACTCGGGGCGGCTGCGAACGACGACTTTGCCGTTGCGGTCGTACACCAGTCCGCGCGGCGCGGCGACCGGAATCAGGCGAATTTGATTGGCTTGTGCCGCGGCGCGGTAGTCTTGACCGTGCACGATCTGCACTTGCACGAGGCGCACGAGCACGACGACGATTGCGATGACGGTCATGGCTACGAAAAAGCCCACGCGCCAGGGAGAGAGCTCCCAGCGCGGCCAGCGTCCGTACGTTTTCATGCCCGTCGCGAGTCTCGCACGCGAGCGAGTAAGACGAGCACGCTCACGAGCACCGCGTTGAGCAGCGCTTCCCACAGCGCCTCGTGAAAATGCACGCGCGCGTATCCGGGCGGATAGCCTTGCAGCGCCATGATAATCCAGAACGCCATGCGCCGTGCAAGCGTCGCGAGGATGACGACGCCGCCGAGAATCGGAATCGAGTCGGCGAAAAACCAGCGCGAGAGCCAGCTCACCAAGACCGCGGCCATCGGCGTCGCAAAGGTCCACGCGATGCCGGTTTGAGCGCTGAAGATGTCTTCACTCAGGCCCGCGGCCAGTCCGAACACGGCTGCGCCGAGCAAGTCCGCACGCAGCGCGTACCACACGACGACGACGAGGATCGCGCTCGCCTGCGCGCCGCGCAGCGTCACGTAATGCATCAGTTCTATTTGCACGACGAGCGCGAGCAACAAATAGAGCGCCGCACGCCACCACTCTGGTGCGCCGAGGGGAGCCGTCGTATCGCCGCTGCGCGTGTTGACGCGCACGCCGGTGGGTTCGTTACTTCGGAACAACGATGACGCGGTCGAGCCTGGAGAAATCCGCGGCCGGCTTGACGACGGCCGTTTGGTAGAGACTGGAGTCGCTGCGCTCGACGTTGACGATGACGCCGATCAGCGCGCCCGAATGAAACGAGCGTGCCTCGCCGGTGACGACCTTGTCGCCGATGCGCAGGGGCGCGTCTTGCGAGACGTAGTCGAGGCGCACGCTCGTCTGGTTGCCCTTTGCAACGCCCCAATAACGGCCGCGCTGGACGATCGCCGGGATCGTGCTGGTGAAGTCCGTGAGCAGCGCGACTTTGCTGGTGAAGGGACCCGCTTCGACGACCCGGCCGACGACGCCGTCGGCGCTGAGCACGCCGTCGTCGGTGCTGACGCCGTTCCGCGT
>DAISWS010000207.1:0-2476 GCA_036826275.1 Vulcanimicrobiaceae bacterium | reverse complement strand
TGCGTCAAGGCGTTGAACGCCTTGATGTAGTTGTTTAAATAGTCGATACCGTTCGTGCCGTTCGGCAGATTACCGTACTGGATGAGCGCCTTCGTGTAGGTGTAGGAAAGCATCCCCGACCAGCCGTCGCGAGTCGGATCGCCTTTCTGCACTTGCAGTTCGACGCCGTAGCTGTGTTGGTGACCGACATTTACACCCGACACGAAACCGGGTCCAAGAACAAGCGTGACGATCTCGTTGTGCGTGTCGCGATAGAACGGCGAGACTTTCGCCGTAATATCCGTGTTGCGGAAGTGGTGTTCCCACGAGAAGTCGTAGTTGGCCGAGTACTGAACCGGATTATCGTGAGCAGGCGTGTTGAAGCCGAGTCCCCAGAAGCGGCTGAAGTCGAAGTTTGCAACGCGCTTGCCTGATTGATCCAGATATTGTTCGAACGCCGTTTCCGTCGGTTGCGTGTACCTACCGACCGAGAAGCGCAAGACGTCATCGGGATCCATTGTGTAGGTGCCGCCGATGCGTGGAGATACCAGACCGTGCTGGAACGAGCCCGGACCGTGCGCGGTGTACGCGAGCGGACCGCAATCAACGGCAGTGTACGCGTTCGGCGTTCCGGCGTTGATCGTTTGACCGCATAACGACGTGCCGCCGACCGGATGCAAACCCTCCTGACCGGACGGCGCCATGCCGCACGATGCAAGCGGATTGGTCGAAACGGGGTTTGGCGGCACCGGCTGGCCGGGAGCCAGCGGAGTAAACTGCGGTTGTCCCGTTCCCGGATCGTAGCACAGCGTCTGCGCATATGCGTTGAACCAGAAGTTCATTTCCGGCGTGTTGCTGTTGGTCAGATTGTAGCGGTACTGTTCGAAACGCACGCCGAGGTTGAGATCCCACTTGTCGTTCGGCTTGAGTTCATCTTCAAGTGCGAGCGACGTGAATGCCGGCTTCACCGTGTTGAACGTACCTTGGCCGCCCGGCGTGGTGACCAGCCAGTTCGAAGAACCGGCCAGGAAGCTCGTGCATCCCGGACGGCTTGCGAACGCCGGTGACGCGCAAAGCGCGGCGAGGTCTGCCGGCGTAACGCCACCCGCGCCGATAAAGCCGGGAAACTTCTTCGCACTTGGTGCGCTGCTGAAGAAGCCGGCGCGTGCCGAGGAACCGTCACAATTGCCGACCGTTCCGAAGTTTGCCGACGTGGTCCAGTCGTAGCAGACCGGATTGGCGGAGTTCCCATTGGTCCAGTCCGTGACGCCGCTTCGCGATCCCGCGTAACCGTTCAGGAAGGAACCGTTATTGAAACGCGTCACACCGGCCGTCGTGTAGTTGGCGGTGAAACGCAGCAGGTTCTGCGGGTTGATTTGATCGGCGAACTGAAACTCCGCACCGCGCGTGTGCGTGCTCAGTTCATAGTCGGCGGTACCGAACGCACCCGGACCACCGGATGCGCAGAGCAAACCGTCGATATAACACGTCCCGCCCACCGGTTGACCGCCGATGAGCCAGTCGGAATAGAACGTATATCCGAACAGACGCGCATACGCATTGGTGCCGATGTTCCTCGTGTATTGCGCCTTGACGATGGCAACGTCGTTGCCGAAACCGTCTTTGAGATTCGCCGGTTCACCGTAGGCCGGTGCAGACGGCGTATTCAGCGGACGGTTGGTCGGCGAGTTCGGGAAGTAATACGGCGCGATGTTCGCGCTCGACGCGAGTTGACCGAACGACGTACCCGGCGCGAAGATCTTCGTGTCGACGTACGGAATCGGCGAGCCGCCGCCGTCCGCGCATCCCAAACCGAACGTGTTTTCGTATCCGCAGAGGCCCGGATTGGGATTGCCCGGGTTGCTGGAGCCGCCGAACGGCGCGAGCAGGTTGTCGAGCAGCGCGAGACCGCCTGCATCGTTGATCGAGTCGCCATTGAGCTGCTCTTGCATCGAGTTGTCATACAGCAATTGCAGATCGTCGCGGCCCGAGTCGAATTTGTGCGGAATCGCGAAGTGGAAGTTGATGACGTTGTCGCGTTCGAACTCGTCTGAAAGGAACGTGTTGAACGGAAAATATCCGTAACACGCGCCGTTGAACGGACCCGGAGCCGCCGCCGTATATCCGATAGCGACGCCGGCATCCGCGCCGCTCGATTGGCACGGATTCCACGGACCGTTCAGGAACTGGTCGAAATACGCGCCGCCGTCCGGAGCGGCACCATTGATAACACCGAAGAGCGCGCCTTGCTGCGATGCGATTTCCGAGCCCGACGAAATACCGTATTGGTTCAAGCCATTGGACGAGATGCTGCTCAGGTTGTTGTAGTTGCCGGCCGGGAAATGCTGGTTGAAACCCATGAGGCCGACGTAATACGAGAACGTCCGGCTCGGATTTGCTCCGCCGGCTTCAGCCGTCAAGGCGTGGTAGAAGCCGGGAGCACCGATGCCGCCTTTGAGCGTACCGAAGCCCGGATACGTACCGGTCTTGATGACTT
>DAISWS010000206.1:0-2479 GCA_036826275.1 Vulcanimicrobiaceae bacterium | reverse complement strand
CATCCGCATGCGGCGTACGACGTCGATGCCGTTGCCTTTGGGCACGCGAATGGCCACGTAGCTGCCGTCTTCGATGTCCGCTTCTTCAAGAAACCGGCGGTGCAGCTGCGGGCTGCGGCTATGTGAAACCGGATCGCCGATGAGCGCGAGCTTCAACGCCGGCGCTCCGGCAGCATCAACCGCTCGAAGAACCGGAACATTTGCGTGATCGCAAAATCTTTATTTTCTATCGGCTCGGTGAGAATCGTGTAGAGGCCGCCGCTCAATTTCGCGCCCAGGACGTCGGTAAAGAGTTGATCGCCGACGACGGCGACTTGCTTGCGCGGCAGTCCCAGGTGCTTGAGCGCACGCCAAAATCCGAACGGCAGCGGCTTGAGCGCATTCGGAATGCACTCGATATGCAGCTGCGCGGCAATGCCGCGTACCCGCTCGGAAAAATTGTTCGAAACCATCACCATCGCAAAGCCCCGCTGGTGGGCCTCTTCTACCCAAGCAAGGTGCTCGGCCGCAAGTTCGGTTTCCCGGAAACCGAGCAGCGTGTTGTCCAAATCGACGATGAGCCCGCGTATGCCGAGTTCGAAAAGCTCCGCCAGCGGAATGTCGTGAAGGCGCGGTGCGAAGCGGTCAGGCCCGAGCATGTACGGCTGGCATTGGGCCACTTTTCCCCGCTATCCTCGGAAGTTTCCACAGCGGGCTCACGCAGGACTCACCTTTTCCACCGAACCACGCGGTGCCGTGCACAAGAAATTTGGCTTGTCAACATCTTGCGCACAAGGTCCCGAATACTATATCTTGTATCTCCCATCGGCCGGTAGTACAATTTATGGGCACTCTATCCCGAGAAAACCCGTACTACCGAACAGGTGTTCGTATAACACGCTCGAAGTGAACGGGTCCTCCCGTTAAGGAGGAAGGAGCCTCGATGAAATTTCGCCGCACCTATTCGGCCCCCGGTGACCCCTTCGCCGGTCTCACATTCGAACCACGCACCTCTCGCATCGTCAATCCGGACGGCTCGGTCATTTTCGAGGCCAAAGACGTCATGGTTCCCACGGACTGGAGTCAGGTCGCGGTCGACGTTCTCGCGCAGAAATACTGCCGTAAGGCCGGAGTTCCGATGGAACTTCGGCGCGTGCCGGAGGACGGCGTGCCCGAGTGGTTGTGGCGTTCTGAGCCCGCAGATGGCGCGCAATTCGGCGCCGAGCGCGATTCACGCCAAGTCTTCAACCGGCTCGCCGGATGCTGGACCTATTGGGGCTTCAAAAACGGCTACTTCGATAGCGAAGACGACGCGCGCATCTACTACGACGAAATGTCGGCGATGCTCGCGCGCCAAATCGGCGCGCCGAACAGCCCGCAGTGGTTCAACACCGGTCTGCACTGGGCGTACGGCATCGCTGGTCCGGCGCAAGGGCATTATTTCGTCGATCCGCAGAGCGGCGAACTGCAGCGGTCGGCAAATGCCTACGAACATGCGCAGGTGAGTGCGTGCTTCATCCTGTCCGTGCAAGACGACTTGGTAAACGAAGGCGGCTTATTCGACGGCGTCCTGCGTGAAGCGCGCATTTTCAAGGGCGGTTCCGGCAGCGGTGCTAACTTCTCAAAGATTCGCGGCGCAAAAGAGAAGCTGAGCGGCGGCGGCACGAGCTCGGGCTTGATGTCGTTCCTGAAAGTATTCGATCGCGCGGCCGGCGCCATTAAATCCGGCGGCACGACGCGACGCGCGGCGAAGATGGTCGTGCTCAACGCGGATCATCCGGACATTGAAGAGTTCGTCAACTGGAAGGTTCGCGAGGAGCGCAAAGTCGCGGATCTCGTCATCGGCTCGAAGATGTTCGAGAAGCACATGAACGCGATTATCTCGGCGGCCCACGATACGCGCGTGCCGCAAGAAGCGCGCTTGGATCCGTATCTGAATCCGCATCTCAAGGTTGCCGTGCGCAGTGCGCTCAGCGCGGCCGTGCCGTCCGGGGCGGTCCAGTCCGCGCTCGATTACGCCCGCCAGGGTTATACGGCGATGCAGATCGAGCAGTACGACACGAACTGGGATTCCGATGCGTACGCTACCGTGTCGGGACAGAATTCGAATAACTCCGTGCGTCTGACGAACGCGTTTTTCAAAGCGGTCGACGAAGATGCCGATTGGCACCTGACAGCGCGAACGACGGGTGCGACGGTCAAAACGATCAAGGCGCGCGATTTGTGGGAGCAGATCTCCGTTGCGGCATGGCAGTGCGCCGATCCGGGTCTTCAATATGATGACACGTTGCAGGAATGGCACACGTGCTCTAATGATGATCGCATTAACGCGACAAATCCATGCTCGGAATACGCCTTCATCGATGATACCGCGTGCAATTTGGCGAGCCTGAATCTTGTCAAATTTCTCGACGACAACGACACGTTCGACGACAAGCGCTTCGCCGAGGCGTCGCGCATCTGGACGACGACGCTCGAGATATCGGTCGCGATGGGTGAA
>DAISWS010000205.1:0-2501 GCA_036826275.1 Vulcanimicrobiaceae bacterium | reverse complement strand
TTTTACGTGGTGTACGGCGACCCGAGCCAGCTGTCCACGCTGCACGCGCTGTTCTTCAAATGGATCCGCTACGTGGGAGCGCCGAAGGGCACGTAAACTAGCGCGTACGCCCGCTCAGCGGGGCTTTCGCAAACGTCGAAATAGGGTCGGCACGAACCAGTAGATTGTCAACGTCGCTATCGCAACTACGACAAGAACCAGCCAATACGGCATATGCTCGTATTTCATCAGCGCGTCCGCCGACAACAGCGTCAGCGTGAAAACGACGAAATCCAAGAACGAGCAGCGGTTGCGCTTCTTTGGCGGCGTGCTCATTTGCCGGGCGATGTCATCAGGTTGCGTTCGAAGAAGGTCGCGGCGGCGCTGTCGGCGCGCAGCCACGTGGCGTAGCGTAAGAACGAGTGGCCTTCGTCGGGAAACACCAGCAGCTGGTACGGCACGTGGTACTGCTGCAAACGCGGCACGAGATCGACGAGCTGATGGAACGCGACGTCGGGATCGTCGTCGCCTTGAATCAGCAGTACGGGCGAACGCCAGTGCGGGATCGACGCGTCGGGTGAGGATTCCCAGCCGAGTTTGATCCATGGTCGCAGATCCACCGTGCCCTGCACTTGGTTGGAAAAATACCAGCGCGCGTTTTCCGCCAGGTCGTGCACGCCGCTGTAGTCGACGCCGGCTTTAAAGACGTCGGAATTGCGCGCGAGCGCGAGCGCGGTGAGATAGCCGCCCCACGAACCGCCCCAAATGCCGATGTGCTTGCCATCGATTTGCGGCTGCGTTTGCAGCCAGCGCGCGCCGGCGAGCACGTCTTGATATTCGCTCGCGCCCGTCCAGCCGCGCCGCAGCGCGTAGTGGAAATCGTGGCCGTAATCCACGCCCGAGCGGTAATTCACTGAGAGCACGGCTATGCCGCGGCTGGCGAGATATTGATTGACCGCGTAGGCGTTGGAGTAGTAGCCGCTCGGATTCCACGTGAGCAGCATCTGCCGCATCGGCCCGCCATGCACGAAAATAACGGCTGGATACTTGCGCCCTTTTGTCATCGTGAGGTATCGAACGACCCCGAGCGAAGTCGAGGGGAGAAACAACTGCGCGTGAATCAGCGTGCCGTCGGGCGCGCGATACGTGACCTCGCGCGGCGTGACGAGTGTGTTTGCCGGAAAATCCGCCGGCACGAGTGCGGCCGTCAGCATGCGCGGATGCGCGGCGTTCGTATCGCCGAGCGCGACGAGCGGCGGCTGCTGCGCGGTTGCGGTGACGAAGACGATGCGCCCGTCAGCCAGCGGCGTCGGCCACCATTGCGTGGACGCGCCGGTGGTGAGCGTTTGCGTTTGGCCCGTGCGCACGTTCACGCGATAGAGATGCCAGCGATCGACGTCGCCCGGCGTCTTGCCGGTGTTCGCGCTGTACACGGCAGATTGGCCTTCGTGCGAGACGCCGAATGAAACGACGGCGAAGTTCCCGCTTGTGAGGCGTTTCGGCGTGCCGCCATTCGCGTCGATTGCGTACAGGTGCGGCCAGTTGTCCATTTCGCTGATGAAGAGCACGCGATCGTTGCCGGCCCACGTGAGATCGACGTCGAGGCCTTCGGTGGGAAACGAGGCGCGTTCGGTGCGCGGACTATTCCAGAGTGCGCGCGCGCTGCCGTCGGAGACGCGCGCGATCATCAGCGACCACGGTACGACCGGACGCTGCAGCGGCGACTGCGGCGCGCCGCCGTTGCCCGGCGTGCGCGCGAAGATGATGCGCGTGCCGTCGGGCGACCAGCGTTCCTCCATATCGTTGTAGACCGAGGGCGCGAGAAATTCCAGCGGTCTGTTTGGTCCGCGATAGACGCCGATGAACGAATGATCGTCGCGCGAGGAGACGAACCCGAGCGCATCGCCGTGCGGCTGCCACTGCAAACCCCAATCCTTGCCTTGATCGTAAAAGAGCTGCTTTGCCGGCGTGTGTCCGTCGATCGGCCCGGCCCAGACGGCGCTTTTATCGATGAATGCGACTTGCGTGCCGTCGGCGGAGATCGCCGGTCCGCTGCCGGCGCCGAGCAGCGTTTGCGCGCCGCTTGCAACGTCGACCGCGTAGACGTGCTGCTCCGGCTTGGTCAACGCAAGCGTCGGATTTTCCGAATTGCCCCGCACGTAGACCACGTGCGATCCGTCCGCGGATATCTGCGCCGAGCCGACGCTTTGCCCGTCGTCGGTCGGGTACGCGACGATTTCTTTCGGTTGATACTGCGGTGCGCGCGCGACCCAAATGCTGCGCTTGCCCTGCTGCTCGATCGCATAGACGATCGTGCGTCCATCGGCGCTCGCGTTGAGCGTTGTGGGAAGCGGATACGAAAGAACCTGTGCCAGAGAAAAGGCAACCGCAGCAAGCATCATGGATCCGAGCTACGCGGTGAGTGCGCGGGTTTCCCGTTCAATCCGGAGCGGCTTCAACGCAGGCTGCTATTTGCGCACGAATCTCTGCGACTTGGTCTTCCGTTACGCGGGAACGCGTGG
>DAISWS010000204.1:0-2671 GCA_036826275.1 Vulcanimicrobiaceae bacterium | reverse complement strand
GAACTCGACGTGCGCGGCAAGCGGTACGTCGAAGCCGAGCCGGTGGTCGACCAGTGGATCGACGAAGCGGCGCTCGCCGGTAATTCACCGCTGCGGCTCATTCACGGAAAAGGCACCGGCATGCTCGGCCGCGGCTTGCAAGAATTCTTGCACGCTCATCCGCAAGTGAAAAGCGTGCGGTATGGGGACGAAAACGAAGGCGGCGGCGGCGTGACCATCGTCGAACTGCGTTAGTATAGACCTATGGTCGCGTATATAGCGCTGCTCGCGGCAATTGCCGCAACATCGGCGACGCCCGCGGCGGTTGACATATACCGCGCCGCGCTCAAGCGGCTGGCCTCACTTCCGCAGCCGGCGTACATCGATACCGTTCAGCATTGGAAGGTAGTCGCGCAAACGACGCAGGGCGCGCAACCTGCATCCTTCGACGAACGCGTGCTGTTCGATTCGACCTCGCGGCGCGAGTGCGTGCTGGTCATGCCGTACACTAGTGATAGCCGGCCAATCATCGGTCCATCCTACTTTGCGCCGGACATGTGGCTCGTGCATGCGCCCATTCCCAGCTCGCAACCGAACTTCGCGCCGGATCTCTCCGATTTGCGAACGATTGCAGCCGTGGTCAGCGTTGCCAAACCGTCGTACGACATTAGCGAAGTCGGCATCGACAAACTGACGAACGGCGGCGGCACCGCGTATCACCTGCAGCTCAAGCCGAAAGGCGATCCGTGGAAGCATAATCTGCGCGACCTTTGGGTGAACACCGCAAATGACAACATCGTGCGCGCCGTGATCGTCGGCGATTACCGCATGCTTCCCGGCCAGTTGCTCGAACAGACGACCGTCGCCGAAGATTTCGGTCCGGTCGGCCCGTATTGGATGGTGGTCCATCACACGTGGTCGTATCGCGACGCGCCGAACGGCATCACCTATAAGTATGATGCGACGGCGACAACCATGAGTTTTCCGGCTCAGATTCCGGCTTGGTACTTCGACGAAACGCAGTTCAGCAAGCATCGCTCCGAGGTGAACACGGCGGGCCAGTGGCCGTGATCGCGTGCATTTGAGCGCGATACGGTTGCGAGGACCGAACCATTAGCGACCCGAACGTCGCCCGGCCATGTTCTTCGATGCTATCCCCTCGACTGCAACCCCTCGACTGCAACCCCTCGACGGGCTCGGGGTCGTTCGATACCTCACGATGACAGCGTCGTTCGATACCTCACGATGACAGCGTCGTTCGATACCTCACGATGACAAAGCCGATGACAAGCACTGAGGAATTGCTTGATGGGTTCGACCATGTGGAAACGCGTGCCGAATTTGAGGCACGTGTTAAGGAAGGCAAGCCGCTTACCGTAAAGCTCGGGCTGGATCCGACGAGTGCGGATTTGCACCTCGGGCATGCCGTCGTGCTGCATAAGATGCAGCAGTTCGTCGAAGCGGGGCATAACGTCGTGCTGCTCATCGGTGACTTTACGGCGCGCATCGGCGATCCGACCGGCCGCAACGAACTGCGGCCGCCGCTTTCGAGCGAAGAGATCGAAGCGAATATGCAAACCTATGCGGCGCAGGCGAGCAAAGTGCTCGATATGGAGCGCGTGTCGCTTCGCTACAACTCCGAGTGGCTCTCGCCGCTCGCCATGGCGGATTTGCTGCGGCTGCTCTCGCAAGTGACCGTAGCGCAGATGATCGAGCGCGAAGATTTCCGTACGCGTTACAGCGCGGGCACGCCGATCTCGCTGCACGAATTCCTCTATCCGGTCGCGCAAGCGTATGACAGCGTCGCGCTGCACGCCGATGTCGAACTCGGCGGCAACGATCAGCTCTTCAATCTGCTGATGGGACGCCATTACCAGCGTCACGCCGGGCAGCGCGAGCAGATCTGCATGACGCTGCCGCTGCTCGAAGGTTTGGACGGCGTCGAAAAAATGTCGAAGTCCAAAGGCAACTATGTCGGCCTGACCGAGTCGCCGGAGCAGCAGTTCGGCAAGCTGATGCGCATTACGGACGATATGATTCCACGGTACGCGCGCTTTGCCGCGTTCTATTCGCAGACGGACGCGAACACGCTGATACAAGGCCTGAACGACGGGCGCTTGCATCCGATGGAGGAAAAGAAGCGCGTCGCCGAAGCGGTCGTCGCACGCTATCACGGCGCCGATGCGGCGAAAGGCGCGCGCGAGTACTTCGAGCGTACGGTGCAGCGCAAGGAACTGCCGTCCGACAATATCCCCGAAATACGGCGGGGCGAGGCGAAAAAGGTGGCGCAACTCATCGTGGCAGCCGGTTTTGCCGAGAGCCGCCGTGCGGCCGAGCGACTAATCTCGGGGAATGGGGTCAAGGTGGATGGTATACTCGTGGGCGATCCGAACGCCCAGTGGACCGCCGCCGGACCGGCGATTTTATCCGTTGGGTCGCGGAGATTTGTTCGCGTGCTGCCGAACGAGGGTTGACGAAATGGCCGACACAGCGGTCACCTACACATCATCGATGAAGCCCCTTGCGGGCAAAAAATTCGTTTGCAAACGTTGCAAACGCGAATACAATCCGCCGGTTGACGGCGGACCGCCGATCCGCTGCGAATGCGGGTGGTGGTACAAAAACGTCGGCGGCAAAGTCGAGGAGCGCTATTGGCAGCGCATCGAGCCGTACCGCGAGCCGCCGGTCAGAC
>DAISWS010000203.1:0-2675 GCA_036826275.1 Vulcanimicrobiaceae bacterium | reverse complement strand
ACTCGATCCGCGCTTCAAATCGTTCATCGGCCTCTACCCCATCGCGATGCGCCACGGGATGACCGTGGGCGAACTCGCCGAGATGTTCAACACGCAGTTCGGCATCGGCGCAAACCTGCGCGTGATAAAGATGGAAGGCTGGCACCGCAGCATGCTTTGGCCGGACACCGGCCTGCAATGGGTGCAAACCTCACCGAACATTCCGGAATGGAGCACGACGGTCGTCTATCCGTGCACCGGCCTAGTCGACAGTTTCGGCCTCAACGGCGGCATCGGCACCACGCGTCCGTTCAAGTATACGGGCGCAATAGACCTCGACGCGTACCGCCTAGCCGCGATACTCAACGAACGCAACATCCCGGGCGTCTATTTCCGCCCAGCCTACTGGACGCCGTTCTTCGGCGAACTCAAAGACAAACAAATCGCCGGTATCGAGCTCGACGTCTTCAATCCGCGCGTCTTTCCATCGGTCCTAACCGCCGTCGAAATTCTAACGACGGTGCACGACATCGACCCAAGCATCGAAGCGCCGCTGGGCACGCGCCAGCAAGACATCGACTGGGGCACCGACACACTCTGGAAAGCCCTAAAATCCGGCTTAGGCGCCGATGCAATCGAACGAGAATGGCAACCGGCGCTCGCACATTTCAAAGCGGTCCGCGACAAATATCTGTTGTACGACTAGCCTTTGCACGGTAAGGCCGGAACGAAGCCTGTTTTGCCCCGGGGTGATATGCCCTATCCGGAAATCTCCGACTTTTTTGCGCAAAACAGGATGTTTTCTTCAAAACTTCGTTTTCGCAAAAAAGCGGCGAAGCAGAAAAATCGCCTGGATGGCGATTTTTCGAGCGGTTTCCGGATAGGGCATATCACCCCGGGACAAAACAGCTAGTCGAGATCGCCCCTGCGCGTCCGAAGATAATTCAGCTGCCACAGATGAATGAAGCGCTGCAGCTCTTCCTGGCCCCGCGAGTCGATGTCAACGAACGACATGCCGTACGCAAACTTGCGCAGGTCCATATTGAAGAAGGTCGCAAGGACTTTGGCCTGCACGCTCATCGGCGCAAACCCCGGCGGCTGCACCTTCACCGTTTCCGGGCGCAACCCGAACGGACTCTGCTCGTAAACTTCCTTTTCGACCACCATGCTGGCCAAGAACTCGTCCGGCAGGTGGAACTCCAGCAGAAGCACGGAGTCTTTGACGAAGTCCTCGTCGGTGATCAGCCGCAGGCCGCCGGCGCTCAAGTCGTTGGCTTTGCCGCTGCGGCGCCCGCGCCGCCCCGGTAGCGTGTAATACACGTCGAACTCGACCGGCATACGAAATGCCGACCGTTTCTGCGTCGTGTTCGCAGGCGCAGACTTCTGGCGGCGATCGGCCTTCGGCTTCTTTCGAAAAAACACGCTGAAACTGCCCTTAAAAGGCCCGGGGTGCAGTTCCTTCTAAGAACTGCGGGTGCTAGTTCAACGGCTTGCCGCCGCACTCGGCCAGGATGCGGTCAAAACGCAGCCTGAAGATCTCTCCGTTTACTCATTCGATGCGTATTCGCAAGGGCGCATGCCCAAAGCGGTCGTGCTTCCTTCGTCGGCGATCGACGTCTCGGCGGCCGTTCGAATCGCAAAAGACTGCGGCGAGCCAATCGTCGCGCGCGGCGCGGGCACCGGCTTGTGCGGCGGCGCGATACCGGCGCAGGGCGGCATCGTGTTTTCGTTCGCCCGCATGAACCGCATCCTCGAATTGGATGCTCGAAACGGACGCGCGCGCGTGCAGCCCGGTTTGGTGAATCTCGAACTGTCGAAGCAAACGGCGCATGCCGGACTGTTTTATGCTCCGGATCCGTCGTCGCAAAAAGCTTCGACCATCGGCGGCAACATCGGCACGAACGCGGGCGGCCCGCACTGTCTGTCGTACGGCACGACGGTGAATCACGTGCTGGGCCTGGAGATCGTGGACGAAAACGGCGACGTGCTGCGGACGAGCGTCGAAGATCCCGGTTACGATTTAACGGGCGCACTCGTGGGCAGCGAAGGCACGCTCGCCATCGTCTGTTCGGCATGGGTGCGGCTTTTGCGTCAACCGGAAGGCGTGCGCGTCTGGCTTGCCGGTTTTCCCGACGTCGAAACGGCGTCGGCGGCGGTATCCGCGATTATCGGCGCGGGGATCGTGCCTACCGCACTGGAGATGATGGATCGTCTCGCGCTCCAGATCGTGGAAGCGGCGTTTCACGCCGGATATCCGACGGACGCGGGCGCGGTGCTGCTCGTGGAAAGCGCCGGATTCGACGACGATTTGCACGCGTACGAAGCGGAGATCGAAAAACTCGTTCGCGGCGCCGGTGCGACATCGTGGCGTTCCGCGCGATCGCAAGCCGAACGCGATGCGCTGTGGGCCGGCCGCAAGGGCGCCCTGGGCGCCACCGGCCGCGTTGCGCCGAATTATTACATCCAAGACGTCGTCGTTCCGCGTACGAAATTGCCGCAAGCGCTCTGCGCCGTCGAAGAAGCGTGCGATTCACGCGGGATTCGGGTCGCAAACGTCTTTCATGCGGGAGACGGCAATCTGCACCCGCTGCTAATGTACGATCGCAGCGATTCCAAGCAGGTCGGCGCCGTGATCGATGCTGGCAACGATATATTGCAGGCGGCGGTCGAACTCGGCGGCACGATTAGCGGCGAGC
>DAISWS010000202.1:0-2746 GCA_036826275.1 Vulcanimicrobiaceae bacterium | reverse complement strand
CGAGCGCGCCGACGACGACGTGTTGCGGATCTTTCGGATCGAGAACGATGCGCGAGATGTCCTGCACGCCCGGCAAACTCACGGGTTTCCAGGAACGGCCGCCGTTTTTGCTGCGGTACAGGCCGCTCTCGGGGATCACGTCGTTGCGCGGATTGGTTTCGCCCGCACCAACCCAGACGATCTTGTCGTTGTTCGCGTCGACGGCAATAGCCCCGACCGAGGCGATGTGCACCGAGTCGCTGACGTTCTCCCACGACGTGCCGCCATCGATGGATTTCCAGACGCCGCCGCCGGCGAATCCGGCGTAGTACAGCAGCGGATCGCTATCGCTGCCGACGATTGCCGATGCGCGGCCCTCCGGCATCGCCGGCCCCAGAATGCGCCATTGCATCTGTGAAATGGGCGATTGCACCGTTTGTGAGGCCGCCTGCGCGCCAAACGGCGCCAGAGCGAACGCCGCAGCGGCGATCGCCGTTATATAGTTCAACCGCACGATGTCTTAGTTGCCTTCGTCGTCGACGACGTTTCCGTCGACCTTCACCAGCGCGCGGAGGTTCTTGCTCTGCGTCTCCAGCCAGCTGCCGTTTTCGAGCTTCCACGTGTCGGATGATTTGCTCGTTGCATCGAGCTGGTGTTTTCCGTCTTGTCCCGGTACGCTTCCGGTGACGTGCTGCGTTGCAATGATGACGAGCGTCGACGGATCGGGTGCGGTCATCGAATCGACCGAGATCGTGCAATCGTCCGCCTCGATCATCTTTAACTGCATGCGGCCGGCCGCGACCACCTCATCGCGCTTGTGCTGTTTGCCTTTGGCGTCGGTTTCGACGTAATCGGGCGCGAGCACCGCGAAGGCGGCGTTCAAATTTTTGTCGGTCGGCTCTTGCACCGCAGCGCAGGTGAGCTGGTACAAGCCGTTGATCGTCTTTTGCGTGGCAGCCGGCACGGTGCCGGCGGTCTGGGCTTGTGCAACGCCTGCGGTGGCGAGGGCGGAAATAAGAAAAAGTGCCGTTGCGTAACGCACGTGGGGGTCCTCTCTGAAGAAAGCAGTCTGTGCCTAGTACTTGGCTACCAGGCGCCCTGTTTCGTCCCGGAGGGTTTGGCAATATTCCTGCCGACCACTAGGCGATGGCTCAAGCAGCGGCGTCCACCGTATTCGACGAGAGCCGCCCGATGTGGCGGCTTTTCCTCGTCTTTCTCATCCCGTTGATGCTCAGCAACGCGCTTCAGTCCGCTTCGCAGACGGTGGCCAGCATCTATTTGGGGCGTCTCATCGGCGTGAACGCGCTGGCGGCCGTCTCGGCCGTCTTCCCGATCATCTTCCTGCTGATTTCGTTCATCATCGGGCTCTCCAGCGGCAGCACGGTGCTCATCGGTCAAGCGTATGGGGCGAAGAACCCGCACGCGATGAAGCGCGTCGCCGCGACGACGCTGACCGTCAGCCTGGTCCTGGGCGTCATTCTCGGCCTCATCGGCGCGCTCGCGACCAGACCGATGCTGGAACTCGTCCGCACGCCGGCCAACATTCTGGATGCCGCCGTCATCTATGCGCGCATCCTGTTCGCCTCGCTGCCGATCTTTTTTCCGTACATTGCGTACACGACGTTTCTGCGCGGGACCGGCGATTCCAAGACGCCGTTCTACTTCTTGTTCGTCAGCACCGCAATCACGATCGTCCTGACGCCGGCGCTGATTTTGGGCTGGCTCGGCGTGCGTTGGGGCGTCGAGAGCGCGGCCGTTGCGGGCGTCGTTGCGAACACCGCGGCGTTCGTATCGATGCTGATCTACTTGAACGCGATCCGGCATCCGCTGCGGTTCGACGGCGAGATGCTGCGCGATCTCGGCATCGATTGGAAGATTTTCGTCACGGTCGTGCGCATCGGCGTGCCGACCGGCATTCAAGTGATTATGGTAGCGCTCGCGGAGATCGCCGTCATCTCGTTCGTGAATCACTTCGGATCGCGCGCGACCGCCGCGTACGGCGCCGTAAACCAAATCGTCGGATACGTGCAGTTTCCCGCGATCAGCATCGGCATCACCGCCTCGATTTTCGGCGCGCAGTGCATCGGCGCGCGCCGCGAGGACAAACTGCAGAGCGTTGTGCATTCGGGCGTCGCGCTCAATTACGCAATCGGCGGAGTCATTATCGCCGTGTGCTATTTCTTCGCTTGGAACATTCTGGGGTGGTTCATCACCGAACAGCAGACGCTGAACATCGCGCATTCGCTGCTGATGATTACGCTCTGGAGTTATCTGCTCTTCGGCAACAGTGCCGTCCTGAGCGGCGTCATGCGCAGCAGCGGCACCGTGTTTTGGCCGACGGCTATCAGCATTTTCGCGATCTGGGGCGTGGAAGTACCGGTGGCATATACGCTGATGCACCGCTACGGAATCGACGGCGTGTGGATGGGCTATCCCGCCGCGTTCATCGCCTCAGTGTTCCTGCAGTTCTGCTACTACACGTTCGTCTGGAAAAAGAAAACGCACGAACGCCTAATCTAGCGTGTCATTTCCGCTTCTTGTCCTTCGGCGTCACGCACGTACCCGATGCGCGGCAGACGATGACCGGTTCAGCGAGCACGTCGGCGGCGCTTTCGTTCACGTCGGTGCGCACCGCGATTACTTTGCGGGCCTCGAAGAGCATTTTGCGTGAGGTGTTGCCCACGCTTTCAATCCAGCCTTCGGCTTCGATGTAATCGCCCGCGAATACCGGCGCGAGAAATTCCACGCTGTCGTAGGCCACGAAAAG
>DAISWS010000201.1:0-2747 GCA_036826275.1 Vulcanimicrobiaceae bacterium | reverse complement strand
TTGCGCGCGGCGGCGCCGTTGCGAGCGAACGTCTTCCGGACGAGCCCGTGACGAAATGGGCGCTCGTGCACCGCGACCGCCTGCAAGCCGCGCACGCCGTTGCAACGGTGCTGATCGCAAGCGAGGCCGACGGCGGCGCGATGCAAACCATGCGTTTCGCCAAGACGCTCGGACGCGTGCGGTTCGTCCTGGACGCACAGGGAGAACCGGAATATGCCGGGAACGTGCAGGCCCGCGCGGACGGCGCGATTGCGCTGCCGTTCGACGTGCGAGCCGCGCTGAGGATCATTGATGCAAACGTTCGATCTCGTTAACCGCGCGCAAGCGGTGCTCGCGGGTGGATGCGATTCTCCGGTGCGTTCCGGCTGGGCAGTCGGCGGAGCGCCGTTCGTGCAAACGCGCGGGCAAGGCGCGTACGCGTTCGACGAGCAGGGCGATCGTTATATTGATTACATCATGGCGTACGGGCCGCTGCTCTTCGGACATACGCATCCCGCGTTGACGAGCAACTTGGACGAGTTGGCATCGCAGGGCCTCGTGCACGGCAATACGCATCCCGAAGAAATCCGGCTTGCCGAACGCATTCGCGCGTATGTGCCGTCGATGGAGCGCATGCGCTTTGTCAGTACGGGCACGGAAGCAGTGATGAGCGCAATCCGCGTGGCGCGCGCCTTCACGGCCCGCTCGCTCATTCTGAAATTTGCCGGCAATTATCACGGGCACTTCGATCTCGCTCTGCTCAACGCGGGCGCGTCCGCGCACACGGCTGACGCCCGACGCAGCGGTATTCCGGAAGGCGTCATGCGCGACGTCGCCGTCTGCCGCTACAACGATCTGGCAAGCGTCGACGAAGCGCTGCGCGGCCGCGAGGGCGACTTGGCGGCCATTATCGTCGAGCCGATCGTCGGCAACATGGGGTACGTAACGCCGGTGCACGGATTTTTAGAAGGCTTGCGCGAGCGCACCCGGCGGTACGGCTCGTTGCTTATTTTCGACGAGGTCATTACGTGGCTGCGCTTCGGTCTGCGCGGCGCGCAAGCGCGCCTCGGAATTGTGCCCGACATGACCGCCATCGGCAAGATCATGGGCGGCGGATTTCCCATTGCCGCGTTCGGCGGACGCGAAGACGTCATGAGCGTGCTTGCGCCGTCCGGAGCCACGTTCACCGGCGGGACGCACGCGGGCAATCCCTTTAGCGTCGGCATGGCGCACCGAACGTTGGATCTGCTCGAAACGCACCCGGAATACTATCCGTACATGGACGCGCTAGGAAAACGTCTTGCGGACGGTCTTCGCGCGATCTTTCAGCGGCGGCGCTTACCGTACGCCGTCGTGCAGCACGAGTCGATCGTGGACTTCAAGTTCCGGCCGGGACCGCCCAACCGTCATTACGACGACGCGCTCGCAGCGGATAAGCAGAAGTACGCCGCCTACTATCACGAGATGCGGAAACGGAAGATCCTGCTGCCACCCTCACAGAACGAAGTGATGTTCGTGTCCGCCGCTCATACGGCGGCGGACGTCGACGAAACGATTGCGGCCGTCGATGAATCGCTCGCAGTTCTTAATTAGCACCGTTTCCGCCGCGGCGGCGCCGCGCGGAGTCACGCGAAGATATCACAACGCGGCGGCCGTCGCCGACGAGGTGCGCACCGAATTTCTGCACGCGTGGAACGCGTACAAGCGGTTTGCATGGGGCGCCGATGAGGTGCTGCCGGTAAGCGGTAAGCCGAAGAATTTCTTCGTGCCCTCGCATTCGTTCGGACTCTCGATCATCGAGGCGATGGACACGCTCTACGTGATGGAACTCGATGACGAGCTCCGTGCGTGCGTCGCGTGGCTGCGCAGCCATTTGGATTTCGACGTCGATGCCGGCGTCCAAATGTTCGAAGCCGTGATCCGAATGGTCGCCGGTCTGCTGAGCGGCTATTATGCGACCGGGGAGCGGTTTCTGCTGGATGGCGCGCGCGATCTTGCGGATCGACTGCTCGTGTGCTTCACGAAATCTCCGAGCGGCGCACCCTATCGCTTCGCCAATCTCAAGACGGGCGCGGTGAGCGAGCCGAAAACGAACTTAGCGGAAATCGGTTCCAACGTGTTGGAATTCGGCGATCTCTCGCGCTTGACCGGCGATCCAAAATATCTGAACGCCTCGATGAAAGCGTTCGAAGCGCCGATCGCCAAGCGCTCCGCACTCAATCTGCTCGGCACGAATTTCGACGTCGAAAAAGGCGAGTTCATCGGTACCGACGACGTCGCGCCCGACGAGCCCGTGGACTCGTTCTACGAGTATTTGTGGGGCGGCTGGCAGATGCTGCGGCTGCAGCAGTGCCGCGACTGGTACGCTCTGCTGACGCATGCGCTGCTCGAGTATAAGGTCACGCACGTGAACGGCAACCTGTGGTTCAAGACGGTCGACTACACCACGGGGCTTCCGACCGGAGATGCGTCGAGCAGCGAACTTGCGGCATTCTATGCCGAGCTCGTCGCCAAAGGCGGAAATCGCGCGGTCGGCGAGGCGTTTTACGATTCGTGGACGCGGGCTCTCGACCGCTACGAGCTCATTCCGGAAGTGATTTTCTATCCGGACTTGTCGATCATCGACGGACGCTATTGGATGCGTCCGGAATACCCGAACGCCGCTTTCGATCTGTGGTTCCTCACGCACGACCAAAAGTACCGCGATACTGCTTACCGGTATTTTGCGGCGTTACGCAGGTACTGCCGTACCGAAAGCGGCTACACCG
>DAISWS010000200.1:0-2845 GCA_036826275.1 Vulcanimicrobiaceae bacterium | reverse complement strand
TGAACTACCCTGTCCATATATTGTGCCAAACGCCTGTTCGTCCCCTAGATTTTATCACAGCCGCTGCGAGCGCTGTCAATAGCCCACTCGAACATATGTTTGCCTTCGCGGGCTGCTTTGTGGTACTGTTGTAGCGCCGCCGCATGCCAGGGGGGTGGCCTTCGGACGGTTAGGCTGACATTTTTTTGCTAGGAGGACTGATGGAGCAGACCACGGAGCGCCAAAAGCGCATTCTCGAGGTGATCCGGCAGTTTACGGCCGAGCGCGGCTACCCGCCGTCCGTGCGCGAGATCGGGGAGCGGGTGGGGCTCTCCTCTTCATCGACCATTCATGCCCACCTCAAGACGCTGGAGCGCCGGGGCCTGATCAGCCGCGATCCCACGAAACCGCGCGCGCTCCGCAGCGGCCCCGCTCCGAACGGGTCGCCCGTGCCGGATACGGTGGTCATGCCGGTCATCGGCAAAGTCGCCGCCGGTTCGCCGATTACGGCTCAGGAGAACGTCGAAGGCGAGTTCGTTTTGCCCGCCTCGTTCGCGCGCGGCTCGGAAAATTTCATGCTGCGCGTGCAGGGCGATTCCATGGTCGATGCCGCGATTCTCGACGGCGACCTGATCGTCGTGCGCCCGCAGCGCAACGCGAACAACGGCGAGATCGTCGTCGCAATGCTCGACGGCGAAGCAACCGTGAAGCGCTTCTACCGCGAGGACGGACGCATCCGGCTGCAGCCGGAGAATGCGGCGATGGAGCCAATCTACGCTAGCGATGTCACTGTCGTCGGCCGCGTCGAGGCCGTGGTTCGCAAGCTGTAAGAGTATCGCGGACGCGCCGTCCATGGTGGCGGTGCGCGAAGCCCTTCCGTGGAGCCTGGCGGGACTAGCCGCCGGGCTCATCGTCTTTATGGCCCTCGTGCCGGTGCACGGGCCGTTTTTTTCAAATCTGCTCAAACGCATCTCGCTTGCGGAGCTGCCGGCGTTCGGGATCATGGCGGTGGCGCTCGTGGCGATTCTCTCGTACCGCCTGGCGCTTCGCCTGCGGTTTTCCCGTCCGGCGGTTGTTGCAGGTTCGCTCCTCGCGTTCGGACTCGCGCTTCCGCAGCCGCACGCGCGGATGCAGCCGCTCGCGTATCTGCATTTGGTTGGAGAGAGCGGACTGTTTCTTGCGATTATCGCGGCGCTGAGCGTGGTTGCGGCGTGCGCGGTGGTGCGCCGTTTCGTACATGACGTCACGGCGGCGGATACACTTGCCGCGAGCGCGATCGTAGCGCTGGCGGTCGCGTTGCTGGCCGCGCACATTTCGATCGGGAACGCGCTTATCGATGCGCTGCGTCCGCTCGGTCAACTCGGCGACACGTACGCTGCGCTGATCGCGATCACGATCGTCGAAACGGTGCTCTGGACGTTCGGCATTCACGGTCCGGCGGCGCTCGCCGCCATCGTGACGCCCGTCTACCTGACGCTGCAGATGCAAAACACCGATGCGTTCAGCGCGCACCGGCCGCTGCCGCACATCGTGGTCGTCTCGCTGTTTCTGTTCGTTTTTCCGGGTGGTGCCGGCGCGACGCTGCCGCTCGCCGCGCTGCTGGCGCTGAGCAAAGTCGAACGCTTGCGGAAGATCGGCCGTCTCACGATCGTGCCCGCGATGTTCAACATCAACGAGCCGCTGGTTTTCGGCCTGCCCCTCGTTCTCAACCCATTTCTCGCGATTCCGTTCACGCTCGTGCCCATCGTGCTCGCGACGATAACGTATCTTGCAGTCGCGCACGGTTTCGTCGCGCGTCCGGCGCTGTACGTACCGTCGAGCATTCCGACGTTCGCGTCGACGTATTTGTCGACGCTGGACGTGCGCGCGGTCGCGCTCGTGGCGGTCAACGTTGCGGTTGCGGCCGTCATCTATTTACCGTTCGTGCGCGCGTACGAACGGCACGCCCTTCGACAAGCTCAGGATGACAACGCGTGATCGATCTGCTGTGCGAACGCTTCGCCGTTACGGGGACCGTGCGCGATGCGGCTCGGCGCGCGTACGAGCGAATCAAAGATCTCGCGTACGATGCGCAGGCCCGCGTGAAAGCGAACGTCATGGCGGCGTTTTTAGAAGAGGGCGTTGCCGAAAGCGATTTCGCCGGTTCGACGGGATACGGGTACGACGATGCGGCGCGCGAGCGGTATGAGTCGCTGCTCGCGCGCATCTTCGGGTGCGAACGCGTGCTGGCGAGGCTCGCATTTGCGAGCGGCACGCATGCAATCGTTGCGGCGCTCGCGGCGTGCGTACCCGCAGGAAAAACACTGCTCAGCATCACCGGACCGCCGTACGATACGCTGCGCAACGCGATAACGCAGGCGCCGCATAATTTGGTGAGCCAGGGGATTACGTATCGCGAGGTACCTCACGATGACGCGTTTGACGTCGGCGCCATTCTGCGCGAGATCGCGGATGCGAATCTTGCTGCGGTGTTCGTGCAGCGATCGCGGGGGTATGCGCCGCGGGCGGCCGTGACGATCGACGAGTGCGAGCGTGTGTTTGCGTTCATCAAGTCGCGCCGGCCCGACGTGCTGATTTTGGTCGACAACTGCTACGGCGAACTGGTCGAAGATCGCGAACCGACGCACGTGGGCGCGGATCTCGTGATGGGTTCGCTGATCAAAAATCTCGGCGGTACGCTTGCGCCTGCCGGCGGATACGTTGCCGGGCGCGCGTCTGCGGTGGAACGGATTGCGGCGCGTTTGTACGCGCCCGGACTAAGCGGCGCGTTGGGCCCGACGCTCGGCTATGGACGCAGTTTCATTCAAGGGCTGTTTCTCGCGCCGCTCGTCGTCGAGCAAACGCTTCGCGGACTCGACTTTGCGGC
>DAISWS010000199.1:0-2881 GCA_036826275.1 Vulcanimicrobiaceae bacterium | reverse complement strand
ATTTGAAGACGCATCGTTAGTGAATTTCTCACTGCCGTACGGCCAATGGATTGCACTTTTTCGCCGTTGCGGGTTTACGATCGAAGACCTCATCGAACTGCGCGCGCCCGAAAAACCGGACACAACATACACGGATTTCGTCTCGCACGAGTGGGCGCGTCAGTGGCCGGCCGAGCAAATTTGGCGCGTTCGCCGCACCGGCTAAACGACGTAAGCCCAGGCGTAGGACGCGCCGCGCAGAAAATGTCCGCATGATGAGGCTCGCCGTCTTCCTGGCACTCCTGATCGTAGCAATTTCCCCGCTGCCGGTGTCTGCAAGCGCTGCCCGTGCGCAAGTGATGATCGTGGGTGTCGCGCACCTGGTCGCCAAGCGCGACGTACACAATAGCGTGTTTCAAGACAGCCCGCTCTCGCCCAAGCGCCAGGCGCAAATCGACGACATCGTCACGCGCCTTGCGCGCTTTCGCCCAACGAAAGTCCTCATCGAAGCAGACTACGGAGACCTGAAGTGGCCCGAGCGCTATCGACAGTACTTGGCCGGCACATTCCCGCTTGGTGCAAACGAGGTCTACCAGTTTGGATTCAAGCTGGCCGCGCGTGCGCACAATTCCACGATCTATCCGATCGACACGAACGGCCCCGCGCTGTACGACGACAACACACCGAGCGGCAAGCGCATTGATGCGTATCTAATGGCGAACTTCAATAAGACCAAGGATCCGGTGTTTGATGCCTACCTCGCGCGTTCCGACGAGCTCGAGCGCACCGGAACTTACCTCGATCTGCTGCGCTACCTCAATACCGACGCAGCGATTCTCGCGAACGCGTCCTGGTACAGCATGTTCTTAGGCGAGGGCCGCAGCGCCGATCAAGCGGGCGCGGCATACACCGCGCAGTGGTACGCGCGCAACACGTACATTTTTGCGAATATACTCAGCGTCGTTCAGCCGGGCGATCGCGCCGTCGTTCTCATGGGCCAGGGCCACGAATATTTACTGCGTGAATTCGCGCGCCTCAACCCGAACCTGCAATACGTCGACCCGTTGCCGTACTTGAAGTAGCTATATTTTTATCGTGAGTTCCGCAATCTGTCCCGTTCCAGGTTGCGAAACCCAAAGAGCATTGGCATCACAACCCGGACTCGATGGCCCGGCAATTTGCCCTGGATTCGAATTCATTGTCGTCGGCAGAGCGTATTCGGTGAGCTGACCCGACGTGGAAATGCGGCCGACCTTATTACTGTTGCGCTCGGTAAACCATACGGCTCCATCGCCGCCGCGCGTTATCGCGTACGGATTCGCATTTGGCGTCGGGAGCGGGAACAACGTCGTTGCGCCGTTTGGCGCCAGCCGGACGATAGCGTTCTGCTGCGGATCCGTAAACCACATGTTCCCATCCGAGCCTGCAGTCGCGTCTGCCATCGAGCCGAGCGGATACGGGATCGTGGATATCACGTCACCAATAAATGTTCCGCCCGTCGTATAACGATGGAACCCGTAATTCGTGCCGGGGGCGAGGATGCCGCCGACCCACATGTCGTTGTCAGGGCCGGGCGCGATCGCATAAAGCACTTCTTGGGTGCCCGGTGCGGTCGCCGTATAGGTGACGGTGCTGCTTGTACCGGTCGTGTTTTGCGGGACGTAGCCAAATGAGTCTGGGCTGCACGAATCGGCGCTAAGCTTCACGCAAAGCGTCCATTGGTTCGGAACGCTACCATGCTGGGCGGCGACGAACCACACGTTCCCGTCCGGCCCGGTGTGGAGCACGCCCAGCGATTGGGTGTAAAAATGATCCTCGTAAAAGCCGCCGGCCGCCGGACTCACTCCAGCGCTTGCATAGTAGAAGTCCACGGAACTGTTCGCTCCAGCGGGTGTGCCCCACGTGAAGACGCGCCCGTTGGGTGTAGCGGCGAATGTGTTGCCCCCGATAAAGTCGGAGCTGTCCAACGTTTCGACGCTCACGCTCATCGACTGCATGCGCACCATACGGTCCGCCTCGTCGGCCTGCCCGCGGTTCTTGATGGATTCCCACCATACGGCTCCGTCAGATGCGACCGCAATATTCACGCCCGTCGACGGATACTGCGGAACGGAGAATTCCTGAATCGTAACCGTCGGGGCGCTTCCGTCCGGAATGGCGTTCATAACGGAGGAATGTGACGTCACCTGATCGGGCGCAGCGTTTGCCGGTGGTAACGGCGAAAGCGCGGTTGGTTTTTGCAGACCTCCTCCGGAGCACGCGGACAACGCAGCCACAAAAGCGACGCACCAGACAAAACGCAAGATTCGCATGGCACCCGTCCCTCTACAAAAACACGGCTTTCCCATTGTAGAATCCGGCAGATGAGGGAGCAACAAACGATGCTTCGCTTACTTTGACGCGTCTATTTATATTCCACGGACTGCACCAGCGGCAGATCGCGAACGGAAACGCTGCGGTTTTCGATGATGCCGCTGCAGCCGGGATCGAGACATCTTAGAGCACTGGGCGGAACAGGCACAGGCGCGCGCGACGAAGCGGACGCTGCAAGACGCCGTCTCTTTCCTCGCGGTGCACGGGGACTGGGATGACGAACCATCGGACTTTTTCCCGGAGGCCGGCAAGGAGTGAACCCGGGGGAAATCGTCCTCGTCGATTGGCGCGATGCGCTGTCCGGAACCGGCGAACCGAACAAGCGTCGTCCCGCGGTGGTTTTGGCTCGCGGCGTTTTTTTGGTTCCGGTTTACCGCATGAAATCGTCGTACCACTAAGCGGTACCGCATCGCTCGCCACCGCCGGCGCGTCGCTCCGTATCGATCCCGGCGCCGAGAACGGGTGCACGAAAACGTGCTACGCATTATCGTGGGCACTTCAAAGCGTGACATATGCGCGCATATCGCCC
>DAISWS010000198.1:0-2925 GCA_036826275.1 Vulcanimicrobiaceae bacterium | reverse complement strand
TCGCGCCGTCCATCTGCGCCGCGCCGGTGATCATGTTCTTGATGTAGTCGGCGTGACCGGGGCAGTCGACGTGCGCGTAGTGGCGCTTCTTGGTCTCGTACTCTTGGTGCGAGATCGCGATCGTAATGCCGCGCTCTTTTTCTTCAGGAGCGTTGTCGATGTCGTCGACGCTGCGCTTGGCAATGTTCGCGTTCTCGGTGGCGAGGCAGTTGATGATTGCCGCGGTAAGCGTTGTCTTACCGTGGTCGACGTGCCCCGTCGTTCCGATGTTTACGTGCGGTTTGCTACGTTCGAATTTAGCCTTCGCCATGATTCGCTTTCGCTTTTTCCTTCGTTAAGCAGTGTGTTTTGTGGTACTAAGCGGCCGAAGTTTTCTTGCCCGCCGCCTTGGCGACGATCTCTTCTTCGACCGACTTTGGAGCTTTCTCGTAGTGAGAGAACTCCATGGTATACGTTGCGCGGCCTTGCGTCGCCGACCGCATGTCGGTCGCGTAGCCGAACATCTCCGAGAGCGGAACGTGCGCGGTAATGACCTGCGCGCCCCCCGGCGCTTCTTCCGTCGCCTGGATCATGCCGCGGCGGCGGTTGAGGTCGCCGGTGATGGCGCCCATGTAATCCTTCGGCGTCGTCACTTCGACTTTCATGATCGGTTCGAGCAAGATCGGACCGGCGGCGCGGTTGGCCTCTTTGAAGCCCATCGACGCGGCGATCTTGAACGCCATTTCCGAAGAGTCTACGTCGTGATACGAACCTTCGAAGGCCTCGACCTTGAAGTCGAGCACCGGATAGCCGGCGAGCACGCCGCTCGTCGACGCTTCCCTGATGCCTTCTTGAACGGCCTTCGCGTATTCTTTGGGGACCCTGCCGCCGACGATCTTCCAGTCGAAGGTAAAGCCGGATCCGGTTTCACCGGGTGCGACGCGCAGCCAAATGTCGCCGTACTGGCCCGTACCGCCGGACTGCCGCACGAATTTGCCCTGCTTCTCAACGGTCTTGGTGATCGCTTCTTTGTACGCGACCTGCGGTTTGCCGACGTTGGCTTCGACCTTGAACTCGCGGCGCAGGCGATCCAGAATGATTTCCAGATGCAGTTCGCCCATGCCGGCGATAATCGTCTGCTGCGTCTCTTCGTCGGTCCACATGCGGAACGTCGGATCCTCTTGCGCGAGGCGCTGCAAGCCTTTGCCGAGCTGATCCTGATCGCCCTTGGTCTTCGGCTCGATGGCCTGCGAGATGACGGGCTCCGGAAACGTGATCGACTCGAGCATGATCGGATTTTTTTCGTCGCACAGCGTATCGCCGGTGCGCGTGTCGGTCAGGCCGACCGCCGCCGCGATATCGCCGGCGCCGATCGAATCGATGTCTTCGCGGTGGTTCGCGTGCATCCGCAAAATGCGGCCGATGCGCTCTTTCTTGCCCGAACGCGCATTATAGACGTACGAACCTTTGTCGAGCGTACCGGAATACACGCGGAAATACGTCAAATTGCCGTATGGATCGGTCGCGATCTTGAACGCGAGCGCCGCAAACGGCTGTTTGTCGTCCGGTTCGCGCGTGATCTCTTGGTCGTTCTTCGGATCGATACCGGTGATGCGCTTGGCATCCAGAGGCGAGGGCATGTACTCGACGACTGCATCCAGCAGCGGCTGCACGCCCTTGTTCTTGAATGCGGAACCGCAGAGCATGGGCAGCACGGTGCCGGCGATTGTCGCCTTGCGCAGCGCTTCCTTCATGCGATCGATCGGGAGTTCTTTTTCCTCGAAGAACATTTCGAGCAGCTCTTCGTCTTGCTCGGCGATGTTTTCGACCAAATTCTTGCGCCACGTGTCGGCCAGCGTTTTGAGTTCGCCGTCCGCCTCGGTCACCGGAACTTCGTCCATCGTCGACCCGAGATCGTCGGTGTGGACGATCTTGCGCATCGTGAACAGATCGACGACGCCTTGGAAGTTGTCTTCCGCGCCGATGGGCACTTGGATCGGCGTCGCATTGGCGCCCAGGCGCTCTTTGATCTTCTCGACGGCATTGAAGAAGTCGGCGCCCATGCGGTCCATCTTGTTGACGAAGATGATCCGAGGCACTTTGTACTTGTTGGCTTGACGCCAGACCGTCTCGGACTGCGGCTGCACGGCGGCAACGGAGTCGAAGAGCGCGACCAAACCGTCGAGCACGCGAAGCGAGCGCTCCACCTCGACCGTGAAGTCCACGTGCCCTGGCGTATCAATAATGTTGATGCGCGTGTCGCGCCACGTGCATGCCGTTGCGGCGGAGGTAATCGTGATGCCGCGCTCTTGCTCTTGGACCATCCAGTCCATGGTCGCCGCGCCGTCGTGCACTTCGCCGATCTTGTGCGTGCGGCCGGTGTAGAACAGAATGCGTTCGGTACAGGTGGTCTTGCCCGCGTCGATGTGCGCGGCGATGCCGATATTGCGGGTCCGCTCGAGCGGAAATTCTCTTGTAGCCATGATCGTGTTGCTTAAAATTACCAGCGGTAGTGCGCGAAGGCTTTATTGGCCTCGGCCATCTTGTGCGTATCCTCGCGCTTTTTGATCGCAGCGCCTTGATTGTTCGCGGCGTCCATCAGTTCGGCGGCGAGTTTCTCTTCCATCGAGCGGCCGGCGCGCGAACGCGCAAAGCCAATCAGCCAGCGCATCGCCATCGCTTGGCGGCGATCCGGGCGGACTTCCATCGGAACCTGATAGGTGGCGCCACCGACGCGGCGCGGACGCACTTCGACCAGCGGCATGGCGTTCGAGAGCGCCTGCGAGAACACGTCCATCGCATCGCGGCCCGTCTTCTCCGCTACGAGTTCCAGCGCGCCGTACGTGATGTTCTCCGCGACGGATTTCTTGCCGCAGAGCATGATCTTATTAATGAAGCGCGCGAGCACTTTCGAGTTGTAACGCGGATCGGGCAGAATCTGCCGCT
>DAISWS010000197.1:0-2942 GCA_036826275.1 Vulcanimicrobiaceae bacterium | reverse complement strand
CCGCATTTTGAACGGCGTTCAGGAAACCGGGCCCCCAGGTCGACGGAAGATCCGCCAGCGGAAAATCGGGATTGTTGGCGTGCATGAGCGCGAGGCTGCGCCACGACGGATCGTGCGTGAGCAGAAATCCGCGCCAATCCGCTTCGACGCGCAGCAACTGCGCGTTGCCGTCGTGGGGATACTGCTGAAGAATCGCCGCCGCGTCCTCGTCGGCGTACTGCGCGAGCGCCGCGGGATCGTCCAGCGCATCCACGCGCGCGAGCAGCGCCTTGGCCTTGTCTTTTTCGGCGGCGTCGGCGTTGTTGCGTTCGACGTAGACGGCGGCCTCACGCACGTACCACGGAATCGCCTCGTGATTGATGAGCGGGTCGTAATGCAGCGCCGCCGCCATGTCGACCGTCATCTGCTCGAGATGCGGGTACTGCGGATCGCTCGCGCGCTGCAGCGAATAGGCGCGGCCCGCGTTGAACAGCGTCGAAAGGTACAACTCCTGGTTGTACAGCGTCCAGCCCTGCGCGTTGCCCTTGGCGTAGGCCGCCATCATGTCCGCGTAGAGCTTGCCCGGGTCCGCCATGAACGCGGCGCGGGCGAGAACGGGAGTCAAAGCGAAGGCCGCGCACAGCAGCGCGGCGGCTATCTTATAAAACGCTCGAGTCATCCAATACGAAACGTAAGTTGTTGGTCAAAAGTGCGTTTTTGATCTCCCGGGCGATGCGGCGGCCCGTGGACATCGGCTCGGAGTAGTTCAGGTACGAATATGCCGAACCGTCGATGAAGAGATTCGTGCCGGCGACGATGCGCGCGGAAATCTCCATGATGTAGAATTGCATGTCCGGCGTGATGATCGTTTCGATGCAGAACGCGCCGAACAGACCCTTCGGCCCGCAGATCTCCTTACTTACCCGCACGACGTCCTCGCCCATGCGGTACGACTCCGCGAGCATCGACTCACGCAGCGAAACCGGCGAGTTTCCGACGACCACGTAGGAGGGGCTCACGTCCATGCCTTCCTGCGCCTGCGCCGGGATGCGCCCGAGCGAATCGACGTTGGTCTCGTACCGCCGGTCCATGCTCATGATTTCGAGTTTGTCCTCGAGCGGTGAATAGAAGTAGTGGATGTACAGTGGAACGCCGACGATGTATTCCTGAATGATGTGCGCTTCTTTGAGGTGGGCGGCGCGCTGCTCGAAGTCCGCGGCATCACGGATGAACATATACCCTTTGCCGCCGGCCGCACCGTAGAGTTTGACGATGACGGGGCGGTCGATTTCGCCCGGCGTTTTGAATTGCCGCGGGAGCTTCAGGTTCGCGCGCGAGAGCCAGTCGCGCTGCAGTTCGCGGCTGGCTTCCCAATCGAGCACCGCTTTGTTGCCGAAATAGGGAATCGCCATGCGCTTGTGTTCGTCCAGCGAAAGATACGCCACGAACGATCCATGCGGGACCATGATGAGTTTGCGCTTCTCGAGCTCGGGCACCAGGCCCATGAAATCCGAATACCGGTCGATGCCGATCACTTCGTCGACGAAGCGGAAAGAGCGGTAGAGGCGCTCGGTGTCGCGGTTCGCGATCGCGAGCGTCCGGAAGCCTTCGTCATGCGCGCCTTTGAGTATCTGCAGCGCGGAATGCGACCCGAGCGTCGCGATGGTGTACGGCCTATTCATCTAGTATGTCGCCTTTTCAATTGCGGGATTGCACAACAGGTGTTCTACTGCCGCCTGCACGGTTTCGCGCGAAGCCGGCGCGTGCCCGTGTTCGAACAGACGCCAGCCGACGCACCTGCGGCCTGCGTTGACGCGGTCGACGCGCACCGGCACGTCTTGTGCGCCGAGCTGTTCGATCCAGGCTTCGCCTTCGCGAGGTTTGCCGGAATCCAGCACGTGCAATTCATGTTTGTTTGGATTAAAGAGCGATTCATTGCGCTCCACGCGTTGAACGAAATCGCTTGCATCGCCGCCGTCATCGAGCTGCCAAATTTCGGCGCGCTCGAGCCGCCCGATCTCGATGCCTAAACGGCGAAGTGCGGTCAGCGCGGTATACGCTTCGTTGTCGGGGATCTTCAACCGGATTGCAACGGTGCGTATCATGCGCGCTTCAATGCCCGCGCAAATGCATGGAAGAGCGCCGCTCCGCCGGACGGCGCAAGGATGTCACCGCCTTCGCGCCTATCCGGATGATTGTAATTCCACGCGTCGCGTTCGGGATGCGGCATAATCGCGAGCACGTTGCCCGTGCGGTTGACCAGTCCCGCGCAGCCGAGCGCGGATGCGTTCGGCACGGCGCGGTCGTCCACACTGCCGTCGGCGTGCGCGTACACGAACGCCAAATGGCCGCCGCCGGCGATCTCGCGCAAATGATCTTGCGTCGCGGCAAGGCGGCCTTCGCCGTGTGCGGCCCATGCCGGAATCAACGCGCCGGGCGGAAGCGACGCCGTAATGGCGCACCGCTCGGGCGCGATATTCAATTTGATGTACACGTGCTTGCACACGAAGTGCGGCGCGGGCCCGTTGCGGGTGAACGCGGCCGTCGGTTTGCGCACCGCTCCGGTGCCGGGCACGAGGCCCGCTTCGAGCACGATCTGCGCGCCGTTGCAGATACCGAGCACGAGCTTTCCGCGCTGCGCTCCGTCGATGACGTGATCCATCATCGGGTCGTGCGCCGGAATCGCACCCGCGCGAATGCGATCTTCGTACGCAAAACCGCCGGGCAGCACGTAGGCGTCGTAGTTCGACAAGCTCGCTGCCTGACTCCAATGCACGACGTGCGCGTCGAGCCCGACATCGCGGCAGATCCGCCAGGTTTCCGTTTCGCTGTTTGTCCCGGGAAACACCAGCACCGCGACCTTTGCCTTGCTCATGGATAGACCTCGGCCAGCGGCTTACTCCAGCGTTCGCGCAGCTCGTGCAGATCGAAGCACGCGTCGCCCAAGCGCAATACCGGATCGG
>DAISWS010000196.1:0-2994 GCA_036826275.1 Vulcanimicrobiaceae bacterium | reverse complement strand
GTCAAAGGCGCGATCATTCTGGCACGCGTGGGCGGCGGCGGCAGCCTGACCGGCAAAGCGTATGAAGCGGCAAAGCACGGCGCCAAAGCGGTATTGCTGTTCTCCGATCCGATGAACGGCGGCTACTGGAACGGCGACGTGTATCCGAAGGGGCCGAACCGTCCGCTCGGCGGAGCGATGCGCAACACGCTCACGCTTTTGGACGACCCGGGTGATCCGACCGCGATCGGCATTCCCGTACCGGGCGCAAAACACAAACCGTTTTCCTCGATGAAGGTACCGCCGGTTCCCGAAACGCCGGTAACCGCGTTGGTTGCGCGTCAATTGCTTGCGGCGATGCGCGGCCCGGCCGTTCCGCCCGCGTGGCATCCCGGTTTTGCAATGCCGGTACACACCGGCGGAGCGCGCGTGCATTTCGTCATCAAGATGAAACGCTTCATCGGTCCGATGTGGGACGTAATTGCCACGATGCCCGGCGTGAACCAGCGGGAAATGGTGATCGTCGGCGGTCACCGCGACGCGTGGACGTACGGCGCCGTCGATCCGATCAGCGGCAGCGTGGACATGCTGCAGCTCGGACGTGCATTTGGAAAACTGAAAGCGCAAGGCTGGAAGCCGCAACGCACGATCGTGATCGGCTCGTGGGACGGCGAAGAGACCAATCTCTTCGGCAGCACTATTTGGGTCGATCAGCATGAATCGGAGCTGCGCAGCGGCTGCGTCGCGTACGTCAACACCGACGAGGTCGCGTTCGGCCCGCGATTCGGCGTGTACGGCACGCCCGATCTCGACGGTTTGCTGCGCGAGGCCGCGGATGCGGCAAAGGCGCCGGACGGAGTCCCCGTCAGCACGTACTGGCAGGCACAAGATCCAAAACGCGCGATCGATCCGCCCGGAGCGGGCAGCGATCACGAGCCATTCGTCTATCACGAAGGGTTGCCGGCGGCGGGCGGCGGCTACGGCGGTCCGTTCGGAACGTATCATTCCGCGTATGACGATCCGGCATCGTTACGCATCTTCGATCCGGGCATGCGCGAAGCCGATGCCGCCGCACGCTATACCGGCCTGGTCGTTTTGCGCTTGGCCGACGCCGCATACCCCGATGTCCGCCTCGGCGGTCTGGCGAAAGCCATTCTGGCGCGCGTAACCGATGCAAAAGCATCTGCGCTGACTGCGGACGCGCAAGCATTGGTTGCAGCGGCGAATGCCTTGGACGCCGATGCCGATGCGGCGGTAACCGCTGGCGATACCGCGCGCGCAAGCGCCGACCAAACGCGCTTACGCGCCGCCGAAGCCGCGTTCTTCAATGCGAACGCATCGACGTGGAATCGATCGCTGCTGTACGATTTGCGATCGAAAGACTGGCTTCTGGGATCGATCGCTACATCGACCGGCACGATTGACGCTGCGTTACGCGCCGCGACGCGAGCAGCGCAACCGGCACCGGCCGCCAAATGATCGCCGTTCTGTTCGCAGCGGCCGCGTGGACCGGCACGTGGGCCAGCGCCCCGGTGCGAGCGGATGAAACGCAGTCATTTCAAGGTGACACGCTGCGCGAAGTCGCGCATATCAGCATCGGCGGCGCACAGGTGCGCGTGCGGTTCACGAACCGCTTCGGCGATACGCCGCTGGTTATCGGCGGCGCTGCGGTCGCACTGCAGCAAAACGGCCCGGCGCCGGTTGCGGGAACCGCACGTGCGCTAACGTTCATGGGCAAACGTTCGATCACGATTGCGCCGCATGCCGACGTCTATTCCGATCCGGCGACGCTGGCCGTTCCGGCGCAAAGCAATCTGCTCGTCGATATTTTTATGCCCGGGCCGACGGGTCCATCGACGATGCACGCGCTCGCCTATCAAACGAACTATTACGCCATCGGCAACGACGTTGCAAGCGCATCCGGGGAGCCGTTCCGCTATACGAACCAGTCGTGGTACTTTCTCTCGGGCATCGACGTTTCGTCCGCCGCTGCGCACCGGGCGGTGGTGACGTTCGGCGATTCGATTACGGACGGCGCGGGCGGCAAGAAAAACGCCAACGACCGCTGGCCGGATTTTCTCGCGGCGCGGCTACTGACGCTGCCAGCACGCCGGCAACTCGGCGTACTGAACGAGGGGATTTCCGGCAACCGCATTCTGTTGAGCGGCCCATTTTTCGGAATCGACGCGCTCGCGCGGCTCGATCGCGACGTGCTTTCGCAGAGCGGGGTGGACGACGTGATGATCATGCTCGGCATCAACGACATCCAGCAAGATCCGCACCAGTACGATCCATCTCCAATCGAGCAAGGACTGGAGCAACTCGTCACGCAGGCGCATGCGCGCGGGCTGCGCGTAACCGGATGCACGCTGACGCCGTATCAAGGCTGGATGACGTACGACGAGCGCGGTGAAGCCACGCGCCTAGCCGTAAACGCGTTCATCCGCACGAGTGGTACGTTCGACGCCGTAGCCGACTTCGATGCGGCCGTCCGCGATCCGCAGGATCCGCATCGTCTTCTGCCGCGCTATGACAGCGGCGACCATCTGCATCCCAACGCCGCCGGTCATATTGCGATGGCGAACGCCGTCGACCTGAACTCGCTTACGAACGCGGCTCCACGATAAGCGCAGCGCTGTCTTCATAGAGCGTCCGGCCGCAGCGGCGCGCATCACGCATAGCTCTCGCGAGCGCAGCGCCTGCCAGGTCCTCGTTGTTGCCCATCAGGAGCAGCGCATGCATCGTGCGTGCTTCATCGCAGCCGGCAAACGGCAGCGCAAAAGCGCGCGTACCGGGCGACATCACGAGCACCGCACCGGTACGGACGTTTTCGGCGACGACCGCACGCGGCTTGTGCGCGGCGAGCCACGTAAACACGCCCGTCGGCTTTCCCGACGTACCACGCATCCATTCGGAATAAAATCCCGCTGCGCGCGACGATGCACCCCAACCGCCGGCGAGAATGACGGCAAGCGCACAAACGGCAATCGAGACGCTTCGCGTGCGCGCAATCGC
>DAISWS010000195.1:2406-2997 GCA_036826275.1 Vulcanimicrobiaceae bacterium | reverse complement strand
GATCGCTTGCGCGAGCTGGGGGTTACCGTGCCGGTCGAAGTGATTCCCAGCGGCATCGATGTCGAGCATTTTGCAGCGGGGCGCCGCAGCGAAGAGCTGCGCTCGGCGATGGGACTGCAAAACGGTGAGCGGATGCTCTTCTTCGCCTCCAGGCTCGCGCGCGAGAAGAACGCGGCGGTGCTTATCGACGCGTTGGCGCGTTGCACCGTTCCCGCGCGGCTAGTGATTGCCGGCGACGGGCCGGAGCGAGCCGCCCTCGAAGAACGTGCCGCCCAGGCCGGCGTTGGCGACCGCACGGTATTCCTTGGTGCCGTCGACCGGGACGGGCTGCCGAATCTGTACGCCAGCGCCGACGCGTTTGTTTTTCCGAGCGTCACGGAAACCCAGGGGCTCGTCTTGGCGGAGGCCCTGGCTGCCGGGTGCTACGTGATCGCGGCCAACGCACAACAGAATCGCGAGGTGCTGGCCGGCGCCGGGACGCTGGTCGAGGCCACGCCGGGCGCTTTTGCCGCTGCCATCGAAGCGCTGCCTTTTCCGGCGCCGCCCGCAGTCTCGATGGTTGCGCGTTCGGCCGCCGCAGCATTCGGCATC
>DAISWS010000195.1:0-2396 GCA_036826275.1 Vulcanimicrobiaceae bacterium | reverse complement strand
ACTCGAACATATGTTCGATGTACGATGAAGGCATGAATGGGCTGGTATACGCGACCGTCGGATTCGCCGCCGACCAGACAGGCAACGGTGTGGCGTACGTGCGTATCGGGGAAGCGGCCGAGGCGCCGGTGCTCAGAGTGCCGTTCACCGTTACCCGCTATCCCGCACTTCTGGAGCGCGAGGTAGGGTACGCCGCCGTAACAGCGTGCGCTTGCGCACTTCGCGGCCGAGGCATCTTGCGGGCGCGACTTGTGGTTGAAGACGCACGTTTGGCGCAGGACGTCCTTGAGCATCGCGACGTCCCGCATGCGCTGACGCTGGCCTACGTTCGTCTGCGCTGCGCGCTGAATCAGTTTCGCGAATACGAAATTGCGGCAGCGGATGCGCCCGGTGATCTCACTGCCCGCGCCCGCTCGGAAGTGGCTTTACATGTTGCGGCGTAACAGCGCCGGATGCGCAAGCTGCGCCGCGCCGAGTTGCCCACCGCCACGATCGAACTTGCTAAAGCGCTGATTGGAACCGTGCTCGTCCGAGACTGCCCGGACGGGCGAACGTCGGGGCGGATCGTCGAAACGGAAGCATATGTCCTCGACGATCCGGCCTCGCACGCCTATCGCGGCCGCAGCACGCGCAACGCGTCAATGTTCTTGCCGCCGTTTCACGCGTACGTATACCGCATCTACGGGACATCGTTTTGCGTAAACGTTACAAGTGAAACCCAAGGGGCGGGTGCCGCGGTCTTAGTACGTGCACTCGAGCCGCTTGCGGGATTGGCGCTCATGGAAGCTCGGCGCGGCACTTCTCGCATGGTCGACCTCTGCCGCGGACCCGGGCGTCTCTGCCAGGCAATGGCGATTGACCTCTCGCTCGACGGTGCGGCGCTGCTGAAAAGCCCAGTCCTCTGGTTGGCCGCCCTCGACCGTCCCCGAAGCCGAATCGGTACCAGCAGGCGCATCGGAATCACGAAGGCCGAAGAGCGGGTACTGCGTTTCTACGAACGTGACAACCCGTTCGTGTCCGGCCCCAGATCGCTATCGCGCTAACACGACGTTGCGCAAGCGCAGACTCGTGTGCTATAGTTTGCTCGTCGCGAGGTCGCTGTACAACCCTCAGCGGCGCAGTACATCCCCACCGCTCACGTCACCATGAAATTCCGTGGCAGCCTCGCCCGAATTTTTGTGATGCGATGTGCGCGACTCTACGAGAGAGATAGTCCACTGCAATTCGAAAATCGTCCGAATGATGGCCGGCCTCAACAAGGTGGAGGCCGCCGCAGGCGCTCCAGACACCGCCGTCATTTCGTCCCACAACAACACAACGAACAATTCCCGCAAATGGAACAACCAGCGGGTCCGCCGATGCTCACCACCGAGCAGCTGACGGAAAAAACCAAAGCCGATCTTAACGCGATCGCCAAAGAATTCGATATCGATTCGCCGCTCAAAGTTAAAAAGGATGAGCTCATTGCGCGCATCCTGGAGATTCAGGAGAAGCGCTCGGGACTCGAAACCGCGAACGGCGTTTTGGACGTGCTTCCCGAGGGCTACGGTTTCTTGCGACGCGATGGGTACATCATCGGGCCGGAAGATATTTACGTAAGTCAATCACAGATCCGTCGCTTCGAACTACGCCGCGGCGATCTGCTCGAAGGGCAAGTCCGCCGCCCCAAAGACAACGAAAAGTACTACGGTCTCATTCGTGTCGACCGGGTTAACGGGTTTACGCCCGAGCAGATTCGCGGGCGCCGCGTCTACGAGAAGGGCACGCCGATCTATCCCAACGAGCGTTACAAGCTCGAAGTGCGTGCCACGCAACTCTCCACGCGCGTCATCGACCTGTTCTGTCCGATCGGCAAGGGCCAGCGCGCGCTCATCGTCTCGCCGCCGAAAGCCGGTAAGACGACGCTGTTGAAAAACATCGCCAACTCCATCTCGATCAATCATCCCGAAGCGCACATCATGGCGCTGCTCGTGGATGAGCGACCCGAGGAAGTCACGGATATGCAGCGCACGATCGACGGCGAAGTCATCTCCTCGACGTTCGACGAGCATCCGGAGAATCACACGGCCGTCGCCGAGCTGGCCATGGAACGTGCGAAGCGGCTGGTGGAACTCGGCAAAGACGTCGTCATTCTGCTCGACTCCATTACCCGGCTCGCGCGAGCCTACAATCAAGTTATCCCCACGTCCGGGCGTACGCTTTCAGGCGGCCTGGACACCGCCTCGCTGCATAAGCCCAAACGCTTCTTCGGTGCCGCGCGTAAGATCGAAGAGGGCGGATCGCTGACCATCATCGCGACCGCGCTCGTTGAGACCGGCTCCAAGATGGACGACGTGATCTTTGAAGAGTTCAAAGGCACCGGCAACATGGAGCTCAATCTGACGCGCAAACTTGCC
>DAISWS010000194.1:0-3067 GCA_036826275.1 Vulcanimicrobiaceae bacterium | reverse complement strand
CGCGTTCGTCGAGCGGCCGCTGGACGCTGCTGACGTCGCAAACCGAATCGATAGATGCCGAAAAATTCGCGCGCCGCTTACTCGCGCGCTGGGGCGTCGTGTTCCGCGACGTCGTCGCGCGTGAAAGTTTGGCGCCGCCGTGGCGCGAGCTCTTGTGGGCGATGCGCCGGATGGAAGCGCGCGGCGAAATCCGCGGCGGACGGTTTGTTTCCGGGTTCGTCGGCGAGCAATTCGCGCTGCCGGAAGCGATCGAAGCGCTGCGCGCGTCACGCCGGAGTGCGGACGAGAGCGAATTGCCGCACGTTGGGACCTACGATCCGCTGCAACTTACGGGCGTCATTTTGCCGGGTTCGCGCCGCGAGGCGCTGGCGGCAGACTCGGCTTGACGCGCTCTCGTCGTCAGGATGCCGCGTTGCGCCAGAGCAATGCGGCTTCCGTGCGGCTGCGCACGCCGAGTGTTTCCAGCACCTGCGAGATATAGTTTTTTACGGTGCCCTCCGTGAGAAACAACGTCTCGGCGATGTCGCGATTCGTCATGCCTTCACCGACGAGGGCCAAAATCTCGCGCTCGCGCTGCGTGAGGCGCTCCAGGCGTTGGTCGCCTCCGTCTCGCGCGGGGCGCACGCCTTTGCCAAGCGCCGTATATCCGCGCATCACGAGGGCGAAAATGGCGCGCATGTCTTCGAGCGGCGTTCCTTTGAGCAGATACCCTGACGCACCCGCGCGCATCGAACTGCGTATCAGGTGGTCTTCATCGAACGTCGTGAGCACGATGACGCATGCATCCGGCCACTTCTCGCGGATGGCGGCTGTGGCGGCAACGCCGTCGAGCACGGGCATCCGAATGTCCATGAGCGTGATGTCGGGGCGCAACCGCAGCGCGGCTTCGATCGCTTCCTTGCCGTTCGTCGCCTCACCGGCGATTTCAATGTCGGGCGTCCGTGCAAGCAGATCCCGAAGACCCTTTCGGAACGCTGCCTGATCGTCGCAGATGAGGATCTTCATCCGTGCGCTTCCAACGGCACGCGAGCGTGAAGCCGCGTGCCGCCCCCTACACGTGATGCAATGCTCAGCGTACCGCCGATCGATTCGATGCGTGCATGCATCGATTCAAGCCCGTGGCCGTTTGCGCTCGTACCTTGAAAACCGACGCCGTCATCGCACACCGCAATCTCGACCGCTCCGCCGGCGGTAAGAACGCTCACCTCGACGCGCTTTGCACGGGCGTGCCGCGCAACGTTTGTAAGCGCTTCCTGCAGCACGCGATAAATCGCAAGTGCCACGCGGCCGGGCGGCTCGTCATCGATGTGCACGTTCCAACCGATCGACAAGAGATGCGTTGCGGCGAAGTCTTTGTGAAGGCGCGTCAACATGCCGGTTAACGGAGCTGCCGGGCGCTGCTCTTCGCGGTGAAGAATAGCGACGGTTTCGCGCACGTCACCGAGCAAATCCGTCGCCGTCGACACGGCCTGTTGAACGTACGGGAGCGAACGGCGTGCATCTTCAACGCCTACGCTCTCGGCATTCTGCAACTGAACGAGAAGCGTGGTAAGCGTATGTCCCAACGAGTCGTGCAAGTCCAGGGCAATACGGACGCGCTCGGCCGATGCGGCAGCTGACGCCGCTCGTTGCGCGTACAGCCACATCACGCCGATGATGCCGAAGATCAACGCCAGCTGGACGGACAGTCCGTATATCCCGAAAAGAGACTCTGCAACGCTCAGGTGCGCCGGGCCCAAATGTTCCGAAACCGCGTCACAGGCAACTGAAGCGATCGCCGCGCACCACGCGATTACTGCACCGCGCAGTCCGAAGCCGAACGTAAGGCGCGCGGCCAAAACCGCCAGGAGGACGAGCGATGAAATGCCGGTCGACGGTATGAGGGCCGTTGCGCAGCTCGCCGCGATGGCAGCGGCGATGACGAAGCGCCGGCGATTGGGTGCGTGAGGTACGGAAAAAACAAGCGCGGCGGTTAGCGCCACGAGCGGCACATAGGCCTTCAGCCACGGCGCCATCGATGCGCTGAGATCGAAGTGCGTCGTCAGCGCGAAATAAATGTCCCCACCGAAGGCCAGTATAAAGCAGACGGTTTCAATCCACACGAGCGCCCGTAAGGGATTGGTCCCGAATCGCGTGGGCGGCATGCGTCTGGCATCCGCTAAACGCTGCCGCGAGACCTGCCCGCGGGCACAGGCATATTACTTTCTTCACGTGCGCATGTGGCGAGCGCCGCTTATGCTTTGCATATGCATATCGTCGCGCTCATCGGAGCGTTGTCCCAGACTTTTTGCTGGAATATGTACGACAAGGCTTTGGTGCATAGCGCTGCAGCGCCGCGGCCCGCGTATGTTTCTTACAGCGAACGAACGTCGATGTTCGTCGACGGCGAGCCGCTGGAGCGAACCAATGCTCGTATAGACTATCGGGATGACGGGCTCGCGCGCATCGCCGACGAGCGCTTCGATTATATTCCATTCGTTACGCGCACGCTCGACCCGGGGCCGCCCGAAATCGGTCCGTACGGAGCGAGCCGCGAGTTGTGGATGCCGTCAGCAGCGGACATCAAGACGATTGCCGCAGTGCGCGCGCGCGGAAGCGTCGCGTGTACGGTCCGCGGCGTGGAGACGCTTCAAGGCCGCGACGTCTACCATCTTGCTTTTACGGGCGCGAACGTAGCGCGGCCGCACTTGGACGATCTGTGGGTCGACACCGTTACGACGGACGTTTTGAAGGTGGCTCTCACCGCGCCCGCGCCGATCGAGGACGGCCTGAATGAGCGGGCGTCACTCGCGCACTACGACGTCGTATTGCGAAATGAGGGGCCGTACGTACTGGTTGATACCGTTACGTGGGTGTACCGCCGGCGCATCTATTCCCAGCAGGCGCAATACTCCGGTGAGTACTCGTTTGCGGATTATACGTTTCCGCAAGCGCTGCCGCCGTCGTATTTTGCGGTCGCACGATAGGCCCGGCGATGCTTATATCTGCCCTGCTCGCAGCGATCGCCGTTTCCCCGCAGCCATCGCCGTCGCCGCTGCGTACGATTACCGAAGTGCATGTTCGCGCT
>DAISWS010000193.1:0-3125 GCA_036826275.1 Vulcanimicrobiaceae bacterium | reverse complement strand
GTCTAAGTTGCTGCATCTCGTACTTTCCGCTCTTTTAACGCTCGACGATCTCTACGGCATTACCGGCGTGTCGTCTCCGCGGATCTCGCCGGACGGCACCACCTTGCTCTACACGCGTTCCCACGTCGACGTGGAACACGACCGACGCGACTCGCAGCTCATTTTGCTCGACATCCGCTCGCGCCAAGAACACGCGTTGGACGCGGATCGCACGGTGCACGATGCGACGTGGTCGCCCGACGGATCGCACATTGCATTCCTGGCCGATGACAGCGATCATCACGCGCAGATCTGGATAACGGTTCCGCGCGACGCGCATCCGCTGCAGCTCACGCATTCCGGCACCGGCGTCGACGAGTACGCGTGGCGTCCCGACGCACACGCGATCGCCTATCTCGCTACCGATGCACCGGCAGTAAAAACCGGCATTGCGCGCTTCCAAGACGCGTTCCGCGTCAGCGACAACGGCTATCTGGAAGCCGGCCCGTTCATGCCCGGCCATCTGTGGCTGACGACGCTCGACGGCACCGACACGCGGCTCACGAGCGGCTCTTGGAGCGTGGCAGTCGGAGCGGCGCAATCGACGCTGTCGTGGTCCGCTGACGGCAAGTCGCTGCTGTACGTGCGTTTGCCGAACGCGCTGCTCGGCGACGCGGACCGGTCGATTGTCGAACGCCTCAACGTCATCACGCGCCGCAGCAGCGGCGTTACCGGGCGGACGCGTTTCGAGTTCAATCCGCGCTACTCGCCGGACGGCAAGTCAATAGCGTATACCTACGCGCGCAACGGCGATCCGATGAACGAAGCGGACATCTTTGTTTCGAACGGCCGCGGGCCCGGCATCGATATCACGCGCATCGGCTTGGACGCGAACACGACGAATTACGCGTGGTATCCCGATTCGCGCTCGCTGCTGATTGCGGGACATTCCGGCACGCAGACCGCGCTGTGGCGCGTGTGGCGCACGGGGCGCGCGCAGCGGCTGCAGCTCGGTGAGGTAAATCCGTTGGGCGACTTCGACGGCAGCATCGCGCGCGACGGCGCGCTGGCATTCGTCGGAACGACGGCGCACCGGCCGGGCGAGATTTATTACCGCTCCGCCTCCGGTAAACTGACGCGCCTGACGGATTACAACGACGCCGTCGCATCGAAAAACCTGGGCAAGGTGGTAACGCTGAAGTGGGCTCCGCCTCACGAGCGGCATTCGCGGCTGTCCGCGCACATAGCTGAAGACGGCGTGCTCACGTATCCGGTGGACTACACGCGCGGGAAACGATATCCGCTCGTGCTGCTGATTCACGGCGGTCCGACCGACGCGTCGACGACGAACTTCGACGAGCTCGCGCAGCTGATGGCGGCACGCGGCTGGTTCGTGCTGCGGCCGAACTATCGCGGCAGCGATAATCTGGGCAATGCCTACCAACACGCGATTTACAGCGATGCGACGCACGGGCCGGGTCTCGACATTCTCGCGGGCGTATCCGCAGCGCAGCACGCCGTTCCGATCGATCCCCGGCGCATCTGCGTGAGCGGTTGGTCGTACGGCGGCATGATGACCTCGTGGCTGATCACCCAGGATCACCGCTGGGCGTGCGCGGTTTCCGGCGCGGCGGTGGACGATCTCGTGTACGATTATTCGCTCGCGGACGACATCAGCGCGGATCGCGAATCGATGCCGGGATCGCCGTTTACGGGAAACACCATGCAAGCGTACCGCGCGGTCTCGCCGCTGACGTATTACCGCAACGTTCGCACGCCGACGCTGATTCTCTCGGACATGTACGACGTGCGCGTTCCGGCCGCGCAGTCGTACGTGTTTTATCATGCGCTGCACGACATCGGCGTGCCCGTCGAATTTTACGAATGGCCGGTGCACGGCCATTTCCCCGGCGATCCGATCCGCACGGCGGACGTCTACCGCTATTGGATGGACTGGATCGCCAAATACGTGAAGTAGGAGCATCATGGTTTTTCCGTTTCACACGCTCAAAGAGGTGAACGTCAAAGGCAAACGCGTGCTCGTGCGCGAGGATCTGAACGTCCCGATGAAAGAGGGCGACGTCCTGGACTACAAGCGCATCGACGCCTCGCTGGAGACGCTGCGCTATCTCTCCGATCACGGCGCAAAAGTGATCGTCTGCTCGCACTTGGGGCGTCCCGACGGATAACCGGATCCGAGGTATACGCTCAAACCGGTCGCCAATGCGCTCTCGAGCCGTTTGCATATCGACGTGACGTTTGCGACCGACATTACCGGACCATCGGCGCATGAGGCGATCGGGAACATGCACGACGGCGACATCGTCATGCTCGAAAACCTGCGCTTCGATCCGGGTGAAGAACAGAACGATCCGGTCTTCGCACGGCAGCTCGCGGAACTCGCCGACATCTACGTCAACGACGCGTTCGGCACCGCGCACCGCGCGCACGCTTCAACTGAGGGCGTCGCGCATTATCTGCCGAACGCGGCCGGGTTTCTGATGCAAGCGGAGATCGCTGCGCTCTCGAAGTTGATTCACGACCCGCAGCAACCCTATGTGTGCGTCATCGGCGGCGCGAAAGTCAAAGACAAAGTCGGCGTTTTCACCAAACTGATGGAAAAGGTCCGCGCGTTCTGCATCGGCGGCGGGATGGCCAATACGTTCCTCGCGGCAAAAGGCGTCGATGTCGGCCGATCGCTGCGCGACGACGACCTCGAACCCGCCAAAGCCATCCTGGAACTCGCGCGAACGCGCGACGTTTCGCTGCTGCTGCCGGTCGACGCGGTCGTTTCGACTAGTTTCGACAACGATGCCGGCGCGCACACGGTCGATTTGCCGCACGTCGGCGATCAAATGATTCTCGACATCGGTCCGAAGACGGCGCAAGAGTACGCAACGATCATCCAAACCGCAAAGACCGTCGTCTTCAACGGCCCGATGGGCGTGTATGAAAAGCCGCCGTACCGCGAAGGCACGCGCGCGATCGGCGATGCGATGAAGAAAGCCACGCAAGCCGGCGCGACGACGATCGTCGGCGGCGGCGATGCGGCGGCGGCCGCGGAGGAGCTCAAGTTCGCAGAACACGTCACGCACGTGAGCACCGGCGGCGGCGCGACGCTGGAATTTTTGGAAGGCAAGGAACTG
>DAISWS010000192.1:0-3140 GCA_036826275.1 Vulcanimicrobiaceae bacterium | reverse complement strand
CATTTCATCGAACATTTCGAAATCGCGCGTCCCGAACATATCGAAGCCTGCGCGCGCATGGGCATCTATCTGTCGATGCAGCCGCAGTTCGACGAGCTTTGGGGCGGGGCGGGACGGATGTACGAGTCGCGGCTGGGAGCGCAGCGCATGCGCTCGATGAACGCGCTCGGACGCATCGAGCGTGCCGGCGCGGTTCTTTGCGGCGGCGACGACAGCCCGGTGTGCAATCTTTCGCCTCTCGAGGGCATGCAGGCCGCCGTGAGCCATCACGAGCCTTCAGAGCGGCTTACCGCGGCGCAAGCGGTGACGATGTACACGCACAACGCCGCGAAGCTCGCGCATGTGGAAGACCGGACCGGCATGCTCGCGCCCGGCTTTGACGCAGACCTCGTGGTGCTCGATCGCGATCCGTTCGACGGCGCGCGGTTTACCGATTGCGCGGTGCTCTCGACATGGGCGGACGGCGTGCCGGTGTACGAACGCGCATGAAACACGGCGTGCGGAATGCCGATATACCGTAGCGGTGCTTATTGCGTTTCTGGCTGCGCTCGCCGCAGCTTTCATCTTCCTTACGTTTTTGCAAACGATGGCCGCCTATTCCACCCTGCCGGATAGGGTGCCCGTCCACATGAACGCAAGCGGCGAAGCGGACGGGTTCGGACCAAAATTCATGATCTGGCTCGTTCCGCTCGTCCAGGTGGTAAGCGGCGTCGTGATGCTCTACGGCGCCCGCGCCCTTGCGTCGCACGCGCCCGGTACGCACGGAACCGTCCTGGGGGCCACAATCATTGCCGTGTGCGTGATGGCTCTGACCTGGCGCGTGCAGCAGCTGCTTATCGCGTCCGCGAAGTCCGGCGGGCAGCCCGTCCCGATGCGCGGGTTTTGGGTGTTTTTCGCCGCGTGGATGTGCGTTGTGTTGTTCGACGCGCTCGTGATCCACTAACGCTCCGGCCTTTCGGTTTCCGGCCGAACGCGATGCGCAGTTCGTCCTTTGCGCGTTCGAGTACGCGCTTTTGCTTGGCGGGAAGATTCTTGCCGCCCCGGTTGATGAAGAAGCTCAGCATCGACATTGCGGAGCGGAATGGCTCCGCCTTGCGCCGGTTGCTGCGCTCCGCGGAACGCTTGAGCGAACGGGCGATGGCCTTCGGGTCGTTTTTTGCGAAGACGCCTTGCTCCAAGTCGAGCGCGTCGCTACGCTCCATTACCTTGTGCGACCATTTTTTTGTTGGCATGGCGGTATCGTACCCACGGGGCGTCTTGACTGTCCGCTCGAGCGTCGTGAAAGCGCAGTATGCCCCCAAAATTCCGGGTCATACGTCAATGGCTTCGCGAGGACGGCTATGTGCTCGTACGGCAGCGCGGAAGTCACGAACAATTCGCACATCCCGCGAAGCCAGGACTCGTGACCGTATCGGGCTCAAATAATGAGGAGCCCCCGATCATTGTCTGGAAGTCCATACGCCGTCAGGCGCATTGGAACAAAGAGGGTAAACATGACTTGTAAGTATGCAGTCTTGATCGAAAAATCACCGACCGGATACGGCGCGTATGTGCCGGATTTGCCAGGTTGCGTCGCTGCGGCATCGACATTTGAAGAAACGGAAAACCTGATTCGCGAAGCAATAGAGTTTCATATCGAAGGCATGCGTGAAGTTGGCGAGTCGATTCCTCAACCCACGACGTTCGCTGAGATGGTAGATATAACAGCCGCTTAGATGAGCGAGATCGTTTCCTTGGGCTTCGGGCGGGCCTCGATCGACGCAAGCAGCGCATCGGCGAGTTGATCGCACACTGGGTCGTCGATTTCTTCTACGCGGCCTTCGTCGGCAAGAAACGCCTTCGCGGGATCTATGGGAATGCGCGCGAGCACAGGTGCTTGCGCAAGTTCCGCAACGCGATCCGCATACGAATGTCCGAAGACCTCGTACTTCTTTCCGGTATCCGGCGCGATGAAGTACGACATATTTTCGACCACGCCGAGAATCGGTTTTTTCAGTTGATGCACCAAGTTCGCCGCCTTGCGCACGATCATCGTTGCGAGCGCCTGCGGCATGGTGACGAGCACGACGCCGTCGACGGCTAAGGACTGCAGCACGGTGAGTGGTGCGTCCGACGTGCCGGGCGGCAAATCGATGAGCAGAAAATCGAGATCGCTCCAAAGCACCTGTTCGTAGAACTGACGGATGACGCCGGAGAGAATCGGGCCGCGCCAGATCATCGCCGTATCTTCTTTATCCGTGAGCAGATTCGAACTGACGACTTCGATCGCGCTGCGCGAGAGCGCCGGAATCATGAGCGGCTGCGGATTGCCTTGGGGAGTTTTCGGTGCGGACGGATCGGCTTCGATGACCAGCGGTTTGGAAAGGCCGAAGAGCTTCGGAATCGACGGCCCGGTAATGTCGCCGTCGAGAATGCCGACGCGAAGGTTCTTGCGCCGCAGCCCCAGCGCGATCAGCGCGGTGACCAGCGATTTGCCGACGCCGCCTTTGCCCGACATGATCGGCACCACATGTTTGATGGCCGCCCGCCGCTTGAATTCGCCGGGGGCCTTGCGAAGCGGCTGCCGGTCTTCGGCCGAAACGTTCGGAACGAATCCGGAAAGGCGCGCCTGCGTAAGCGCGGCGACGATCGGTTCGATGCGCAAGCCGTGCGCGTTCGCGCCCTGCTCGATGGTTTCGTATTTGTTGACGCCGCAGCCGGCGCAATGCAGGCCGAAGCGCCCCAAAACCTCGGCGGCAATGGGAAGCTGGGCGACGAGCTCGCTGATATTGGTCTTCGGGCTGATTTCCATCTCGATGTGGGGCATGAGGCCGTAATTCGCGATGCGAACGAAACCTTACTATGCCGCAAAAGTCGCTGCCCGTTCTCCTGGCGGCCGCCTACCTGCACGTGCCGTCGCGTCGGCTTCGAGGCCTCGCGCGCGGGCAGGAGCGCGATCTGTACGAATGGATCGCGGCTGATACGGCACGCAAGGTCGCGCACGCGCGCCATCAGGCGAAAACGGCGCTAACGCGCCTCCAAAAACTCGGCGCAGCGCTCGTGACAATTGTCGATGCGGAGTATCCGCAGGGGCTGCACGATCTCGAAGATCCGCCTGCGTTGTTGTTCGTACGGGGCACGCTTCCGCAGCGGGGCATCGC
>DAISWS010000191.1:0-3151 GCA_036826275.1 Vulcanimicrobiaceae bacterium | reverse complement strand
CAGCGATGATCGCACATCGTGTGCGGGCGGCAAATGCTCGCATCCCGCTCCCGATGCCGCCGGTAAGTCCCACTCTCACGATAATGGGTATTCAACAGCCATTGCGTATCTCGCTCCAGCGATGATCGCACATCGTGTGCGGGCGGCAAATGCTCGCATCCCGCTCCCGATCCCGCCGGTAAGTCCAACTCGCATAAATAAAGAGAGCCACCGTTTCTGCAACGGTGGCTCCCTTTACTGTTTGGCGGCAGGCGCTTACTCGGCGCTCGGCTCGGCCGGAGGCTCCGGCACAGCTTCTGCAACCACGACGTCATCGTCGATGGCGTACTTCTCGATTTCCTCGGGCGGTACGTCGGCGACGTGCTGAATGGACGCGGTGATGCGGCGCGTGGCGTGATTGATCGTGAGCAGCGTCACCTCGACCTCTTGGCCGGGGCTGAACTGCGCAGCCGGATCGAACTCGCCCTTCGGCACCATCGCGAGCACGCCCGGAACGATCTCGACCAGGAGATAGTTCGGCGTGACCTTGACGATTTGCGCCGTCAGTTTGTTGGTTTCGTAGAGTTTGTCCGCGTGCTCGTCCCACGGATCGGGCAGTGTATGTTTGAGCGAGAGGCTGACTTTCTTGGCCTCCGCATCGAACTTCATGATCTCCACGTTGACGACGTCGCCGATCTTCACGACCTCGGACGGATGCTTGATTCGCGCGTAGCTGAGCTCGCTGTTGTGAATCAGGCCGTCGATGCCGCCGAGATCCACGAACGCGCCGAACTCCGCAAGACGCACGACGACGCCTTCACGGATCTGTCCGACTTCAAGCGTGCCGAGCAGTTCTTGCTTCTTAGCGTTGAGTTCTTCTTCGAGAACCAAACGCTGTGAGAGCACGACGCGGTGGCGCTTGTGATCCAGATCGATGACCTTGAGGCGGAGCTTCTTGCCGACGAGTTCGTCGAGATTGCCGACGGGCTGCCGGCGGATTTGCGACGCCGGTACGAAACCGCGCATGCCCAGGTCGACGAGAACGCCGCCTTTGACGACTTGCGTGACCGTGGCTTCGATCACTTCGTCGCGATCGTGTGCTTCGATCACCTTTTCCCACGTCTTGAGCGCGCGTGCGCGGCGCTCGGAGAGAAAGAGCGATCCGTCTTGATCGTCGATGCGGTGGATCATGACTTCCAGCGTATCGCCGACCTTCAATTCCTTGGGCTCGATCGCGAGCGAGAGTTCGCGGAAGGGAAGAATGCCTTCCGATTTGCCGCCGATGTCTACCAGCAGTTCGTCCTGATATTTGGCGACGATAAGACCGTTGAGGACTTGTCCTTCGTCGAGAACCTTGAGCGATTCTTCGTAGAGGCGCTGCTCGAGTGCGAGTTGATCCTCTTCTTCGTGTTGCACCGGAGCGATGTCAGTCGTAGAGATGTTGTAGTTCCTAACCTTTCGAAATATTTTTACTTCACTGCAAAGTGATTATTTTTGGCAACCGCGGCACCACCAGGTCCCGCGTTGGGCGATTACCGTGCGGACGATCGAGCCGCCGCATCTGCTGCAGCTCTTTCCCGCCCGCCCGTAGACTGAAAGTACGTTTTGAAATCCGCCTTTCAAGCCTTGGGCATCCACGTAATCATCGATGCTGCTTCCGCGCATGCCGACGGCACGCTGGAGAACGTCTACGAGTGCGTGATGTAATCGCGACGCGGCGGGTTTGCTGAGCCGCTTCGCGGGCGTTCCGGGACGAATCCCGGCCTGCCACAGCGCCTCGCACGCGTAGATGTTGCCCACGCCTGCGATGCGCCGCTGATCAAGGAGAAAAGCCTTGACCGGCGTTGTCCGCCCCGACAGCATACCGATAAAGCCGTCCGGAGTAAAGTCCTGTGAAAGGGGTTCGACCCCAAGGTCCGCATCCCAGGGCTCGCCCGGCTCGACCAGGCGCATCCGGCCGAACTGCCGGACGTCGGCAAACGCGAGGCGCCCGGCATCTGAAAACTGCAGCTCGACATGCGTATAGGGGTAGGGCTCGTCCCTTGCGTTCAGCACGACCAGGCGGCCCGTCATTCGCAGGCTCGTAACGAGAGAGCGCCCGGACGCCAAGCCAAAAACCGCGTATTTACCGCGCCGTTCGATGGCCGTGACGCGCTCTCCGGCGAGCGCGGCCTCGAAGTCCACACCTGGCGGCGCGACCGCCATCTTCTTTAAAATCACGCGTGCACGAGCGATCGTTTTGCCTACGACGTTCTTGCGAAGCCCGCGCACGATCGTCTCGACTTCAGGGAGTTCCGGCATTGCCTCGCACGATTCGTACGGCTTCGACGGTCCCCGCCCGGCAGACCACGACGTACCGGCCGGCGGCCAGCCCGGCGCGAATGCGGGGCAGCGCCCGTTCGAATGGCGCGCTTTGCCAGTCGGTCGCGAACAGCAAATAGCCGGCGTGAAGGCGTTGTCCGGCAGTGCCGCGCGAATTCGGATACGCGAGCGCTTCATGCGCGTACCACTCGTCGTGCGTCTGCAGCGGCGCGCGCGTCGGGATGCAGCGCAATGCAGCGATCGCGTCCGCCGTATGTTGATACGGCTGCACGCGCAGATAGTGCAGCGGATGCATCGGGTTGAAGGCGATCAGGAAAAGAACGCACAACGCGACGGCCGCCGTCCACCAGCGTGTTGCGGCAAGCGCGGAACCGTTGTATACCATGCGTGCGAGCGCCCATGCCGCCGCGACGATGAGCCATGGAATCCACAGCAACGCGTAGTGCATGCCCATCCGCCACACGCTTTGATCGCTTGAAAGAAACACCATCGCAAACGCGGGCAGCGCAAGCAGCGACCAGCGCGTGAATAGCGGCAGCAGCGCAAGCGGCACGAGCGCTTCCATCAGATAAGTGAGCCGGCCGGCCGTTGCGACCGAACGAATCAGCTGCAGCGGATGAATGAACAGCGCAAGCGCCGTCTGCGCGGGCCCGTGCGCGAACGGATAGTCGTAAAAATGCGACGGTCCCCACGGGCCGACGCGCGGCAGGATCACTGCGACATATACGGCGAGCCACGCAACCGCGAAGAGCGCAAGCGCCGCGGCCGCCACCGCAAGGCGCGGCGGTTCGCGCGCCTCGCCGAGCAACAAGCCGCGCTCGCGCGTCTTGCGCGCAATCGCGCCGGTTGC
>DAISWS010000190.1:0-3227 GCA_036826275.1 Vulcanimicrobiaceae bacterium | reverse complement strand
TCTCGGCGGTCAAGGCGCGCTCTACCGCGTCCCGCTCGATTTGGGCAATGGGCAGCGCTGCATGTGCACGGCAGCCGTTTTGCCGCGGCAATCGTTTGCCGCCGCTATCGTCGAGCATCGCGAACATGCCGGCGCGCTCACGGCCGTGCAAGATATCGCGCAGCAGCAGAATGCGGTGGTCGCGATCAACGGCGGCCGCTTCAACGGCGCGTTCGCACCCGACGGTTTGCTGATCGTCGACGGAAAGACGATCGGGCACAAGCGGGCGGACTGGATGGGATACGTCGAGATCGATGCGAACGGCGACGCGTCGGTTACCGCGCATCCGCGTCTTGCCGATGCGCGTTACGCGGTGCAAGGAAATCCGATGATCGTCGAGCCCGGCGGAAAGATGGGCGTCTGGCGCGAGGACGAGCAGCGGCTGCGCCGCACCGTGATCGCGCAAAGCGGCGATCTGCTCGTAGCGATGGTCACAACGCCCGTATCGTACTTCGAACTGGCGTATGCGCTCATCGAGCAGCCCGGATCGCTGTTTCTCAATCACGTCGATGCCGCCGTGAACCTCAGCGGTGCGGCGACGACGTCCTTCTATGCAAAATCGGTGGACGGGCGCGTCGTCAGCGTACCGGCGTTCTGGCCGAATCGCGACGTCATCGTGTTTGCGCGCCGCTCGAACGCCGCGGTGTGACAGATTTTTGCCGTAAGAGGCGCGCGAGCGGCGCTTTCCGTAGTCTCGCCCATGAAGCGACTTGCACTCCTTTGCTTTTCCGCGCTGCTGGTAGCCGCGGCGCCGCAGAAGCCGTTTTCGCTCGACGACGTCGCGCGCATCGTCTCGCTGAACGGTCCGCAGATATCTCCAGACGGAAAAAAGGTCGCGGCCGTTCTCTCTCGCGCCGACCTCAAGGGCGACAAGAACCGCACGCAACTCGTGCTCGTCGATACCGCTACGGGCGCAATGCGCGTGCTCACGCCGACACGCGAGGATGTTGATTCGCCGCAGTGGTCCCAAGACGGATCGCAGTTGGCATTCGTCGCACCGTCGGGCGAAGGTAAGGATGCAAAACCTCAAGTGTGGATTTTGCCGATGGACGGCGGCGAAGCGCACGTGGTGACGGAGGCGGAAAACGGCGTTGAAGGCTATTCGCTTCGGCCCGACGGCAAGGCCATTGCGTACATCACGCGTGACACGCCGCCGGACAAGAAGGCGCTCGAGCAGCACCACGACTTATTTGTGGTCGGCGATCAAGATTTTCTCTCGCACGCGGCACCCGTGTCCTCGCACTTGTGGTTCAAAGAACTTTACGAAAGCGCAAAGCCGCGCCGCCTGACCAGCGGCCGCACGACGGACAGCGGGCCGGTTTCATGGTCGGCGGATGGGAAATTGGTCGCGTTTGAGCGCGGGCCGGATCCGTACTCGCCGGCGCATTTTTTGCACGACCGCGCGGTCGTGATCGACGTTAGCAGCGGCCGGGAAGAGCCGGTCGGCAACGGCTACGACAGCGATGCGACGTTTGCGCCGTCGGGCTCGCTGCTCGTGTACGGCATCGGGAAAAACGGCTCGAGCGCCGTGCAAACGCAGTTGGAGGTGTCGGACGGCGCGTCCGGTGCCGCAAAACCGCTCGCACCCGAAATAGATCGCGATGCGCAATGGCACGCGTGGATGCCCGGTGCGAGCGCTATTGCATTTGCCGCCGCGAATGGAACAAGCCGCGATCTCTGGATCGCACCGCTCACCGGCACCGCAAAACGCATCGATTTGGGCGGCGTGCAATTCGGCGAAGGCAGCGTTGCGAATGACGGCGCCATCGCGTTCTCCGGATCGTCGCCGGACGATCCGTCGGAGCTCTACTATTTGTCTCCGCAAACGCACGCGCTCAAGAAATTGACGAGCGAAAACGCCTGGATCGCCAAGGAACGCACGCTGGGCAAGACTGTCGAATTCACGTGGACGAACGACGGCTTCCACGAAGACGGCGTGCTGACGTATCCCGCCGGCTACCAAGCCGGTCGCAAATATCCACTCGCGCTCGTGATTCACGGCGGGCCGACGCAGGCGTCATCCGGCGTCGGATTTTCACCGCTCGCGCAAGATCTCGCGAACCACGGCATGTTCGTCTTGCAGCCGAATTATCGCGGCAGCGACAATCTCGGATTCAGATACGCCGATGCGATGATCGGCCCGGAGGTCTACGTCGGCGCCGGGCGCGACGTTGCCGTCGGTACGCGCGCACTTGAAGCAACAGGAATGATCGATGCAACGCGCGTCGGCGTTTCCGGCTGGTCGGGCGGCGGCTGGATGACCTCGTGGCTCATCACCAATTATCCCGGCATGTGGAGAGCCGCGGTCAGCGGCGCTGCCGTTGACGACGCGGTCGTGCAATACTCGCTGGAAGACGTGACCGACTACTTGCCGGCGCTTTTCGGCGGGCTCACGCCGTGGAAAGGCGACGGCATGGCGGCGTACAAACGCAACTCGCCGATTACCTACGTGAAGAACGTTCGCGCGAAGACGTTGATCTTGACGGACACGGGCGACTACCGCGTTCCGGAACCGGAAGCGTTCGAGTTTTTCAAGGCACTGCGCGATATGGGCAAGACGGTGCAATTGGTCGCTATTCCCGCGTACGGGCATTTCCCGAGCGATCCGGTTCGACGCATCGACACCTACAAACGCTGGGCGGGTTGGCTGGAGAAATTTCTCAAGTAGCGGAGCGATTCTGCCATTCACGTTTTAGCAGCGCGTACATGATCAAGTCTTGAAACGCGCCGTGCAACGCCAGCACTTCGCGGTGCGTCCCTTCTTCGGTGAAACCGAGCCGTTGGGGAACGGCGCGGCTTGCGTGGTTCGCGGGCGCGCAACGGATCTCGATCCGATTAAGACCGAGTTCGGCGAAGGCCAGGTCGACGAGTGCGCGCACGGCGGATGTAACCAATCCCTTTCCGGCGTACGCGGCGTCAATCCAATATCCGATGCGCGCGACGTTGTTGACGTAGTCGATTTTGTACAGGCCGGCGCTGCCGGCGAACTGCGCGCCGGTGAAAATGCCGTGCGGTAAATCGTTCCGCGGCTCGGCCTGCGCCTCCATACCGGCGAGCTCCTCACGTACGGCATCCTCCGTAAAGGCGTCGGTCGCCCAATCGAACCACGGGCGCAAACGATCGAAGTTGCGTAGCGCACATGCAAAAACGGCGGGCGCGTCGCTCGCGCGCAGCGCTCGTAGTGATAT
>DAISWS010000189.1:0-3264 GCA_036826275.1 Vulcanimicrobiaceae bacterium | reverse complement strand
CCAGCGTGGGATACGTCCATTCCAAACGCCAGCCGCTACCTGTGGATTGTTCGGTTACGGGCGAGAGCGTACCGGGCGGAAAGTCGATGTCCTTGAAATTCGTCGTCATCGTCAACGCGAAATCGTTCACGGATTCCACGCCATTCTTGAAGCGGTACATCCACGAGTCCATGCCTCGCGACGTGTAGCCGACGTCAACGGTCGTGCTTTGTCCCGGCGGTAGCGTAAAGGTTACGTCCCCGCGGTCGAGCAGAGCTGCGTTGTCGATGCGTTTTCCACCAATGGCGCAGGTGAGATCAGCGTAGCTGCCGTCGGGTGATGGAAGCGGAACGTGCAGCATCAGGACGCTGTTCGAGGTGTCGTTGCGCACGACGTACCGCCCGTTGAAGTGCACGTCGTACAGGTTATACCAAAGCAACCCTTTGCGACGCTGCTCGAGATTGATTGCGACGGTAATGCGGCTGGATGCGAGCGGCACGATTGCGTGCCCGCTTTGAATGCGCGGAGCATCTTGCGTCTGTGCCGAGCCCCATTGGCCGATCAGCCGTTGACGCTGCTGCGAATCCGAGTCGATCGTTCGTTGCACGAGCGTTCCGCCGAGGACGAACCACGCAATGCTGGCGCAGCAGAAGATGAGGGCGAGCCCTCCGAGGTGCTTGTGCACGCGTTACTCCTGCGCGGGTCGCCGCGCAAACTCTGTAGTGCAAAGTTATATACTTTGTACCACAGAGTAAGCGTCGAGGCAAGCTAGTCGGTGCAGCGCAGGCCGCGTCCGCACTCCGCGCTGCCGGCAAGCTGGGCTTGTTCCAGCAGACGGTCTTGCGCGCAGGGCGGGCAAAGCGCCGACGTCGTGGGCGCATTGCAGTTGCAGCAACGTTGTTCGCGCTGTATCTGCATGTGCAACCTCCCTTCAAAAAGCGGAAGGGACCGTGCATTTCTGCGCGGCCCCTTCGGGAATATATTCTGCGACAGAGATGCTTACGTCATGTGACAACACGACCGGTAGTCAGCCGGCACGTGTCGATCGATTCCGCGTGAAATTGCATGGTAAGCATCGGATTTACAGTTTAGCACGGCGCGTCAAGGGGGCCGGGAACCCTATGGGCGCGGCTTGCGTATTAGGGTCATGAAGAAATCGCTTGCACTCGCCGGGGTCCTGGCAGCATTGGTTCTCGCGTATGCCGTCGGCCGGGGCGACGATTCGAACTTTGCGGACTCTTCCGCCGCGTTCGCGCAACTGCATGGGGACATGAGCGGCGCGGTCGCGCAGCCCATCATGCACGTGCCTGCGGGTGACGTACTCGCCGTCTATATCGGGCGCACGTCGCGCGAACTGTACGCGAACGAAGACCAACTGCTGATCGTCATCAGCGGGCATGGAACCGCGAATGTCGGATATCCGTCATACACGGTTCAGCCGGGCTCCGTCATTTCGATTCCGCGCAACACGGCCTTCCAAATTCAGGCCACGGGCAAGTCGCCGATCAAAGCGTACGTCGTCGCATCGCCGCAAGACGATCCGAACGGCAAACGCGTCCTCGAACCGTAGGCAGGAACAACCCCGGCGCATCCTAATCCGAGAATCACTCGGGAGGATGCTCTATGCCGCTGCGAATTGCCGTTGCCGCTCTTCTGATCGCGCTCTGCGCGCAAACCGCGCTTGCCGCCGGCGCGCGCACGATAGCGGAGGACGACTACCGGCACATCGTCACGATCGGTTCGCCGGTCGTTGCGCCGGACGGCAAGAGCGCCGTCATCGAAGTGACGCGCATCGACTGGAACAAGAATAAGCGCAAGAGCGACCTCGTATCGGTCGATCTGAAAAGCGGCGCGCAGCGCGTGCTGACCTACGATCGCAAAGGGCTCTCCGATCCGGCGTTCGCGCCCGACGGCACGCGCCTGGCGTTCATCGCCGATAATGGCACCGGCGACGACGCAAAATCACAAGTCTTCGTCATGCCGCTCGACGGCGGCGATGCCAAACCGGTGACCGATGCAAAAGCCGGCGTCGACCAATTCGCATGGCGGCCGGACGGAAAAGCGATCGCGTTTGCAGCGCCGGACGCGCCGCCGAATCGCAAAGGCACCGATCGCTTTCGCGACAGTTTCATCTTTACAACGCAGCCGATTATCGCGCGCGAACCCTCGCTGCCCTCGCACCTGTATGTCGTGAGCGCATCCGGCGGACGCGCCGAGCAGTTGACATCCGGGTCGCGCAGCGTTGCAACGGGCGAGGCGCAGTCGACGCTCTCGTGGTCGCCGGACGGCCGCACGATCGCCTTTACCGACGTTCCCAATGCGATTCTCAATGACGAAAGTTATTCGCACGTGGCGCTCCTCGACGTTGCGACCAAACGCGTTCGCGGCCTTACGGGCGCGAGCGCATGGGAATTGAATCCGCTGTTTTCGCCTGACGGCAAACACATCGCATATCTGTCTTCGAACGGCGATAACCAAGTCGAACTGAGCAAACTGTACGTGACGACGCCGGAAGGCGGCGCGGGACGCGCCATATCGGCCCCGCTCGATCGCGACGCAGTCGATTTCGCGTGGGCACCCGATTCAAAGGCAGTGCTGTTCAAAGCGCCGGATCGTGCATCCATCGCCGTGGTGCGCGCACCGCTGGATGGGGCGCTGCAGCGAATCGATCTGGGCGACCTCGTCATTTCATCAAGCCTGCCGGATGCGGTCGCCTCGGACGGCACCATTGCGTTCACCGCGACCTCGACAAAACAGCCACAAGAGTTGTACGTGCGCTCGGCCTCCGGAGCCATGAAGCGCCTCACCGGCTTTAACGACGCGCTCGCCAATCTGCAGTTGGGATCGTCGCAGCGCGTAACGTATCCAACGACGCTCGGCATTCAAGGCGACGGCGTGCTCTTCACACCGCCTGATTTTTCGCCGGCCCGCAAATACCCGATGGTCGTGTACATCCACGGCGGCCCGACGTCATCGTCCGCGCAGACCTTTGATTTTTGGGCGCAAGTGATGGCGGCGCGCGGATGGCTCGTGTTGCGCCCGAACTATCGCGGCAGCGACGATCTCGGCTACGCGTATCAGCACGCGGTGCTGTACGATCCGGAAGACGGCCCCGGCAAAGATATCATCGCGGCCGTGAATGCTGTCCGCGCGCGCGGCATCGTCGACGATTCACGGATCGCCGTTTCCGGATGGTCGTACGGCGGCATCATGACGGCGTGGATGATCTCGAAGTATCACATCTGGAAAGCCGCTGTTTCCGGCGCATCGGTGAACGACTGGCGT
>DAISWS010000188.1:0-3298 GCA_036826275.1 Vulcanimicrobiaceae bacterium | reverse complement strand
GTACAGCTTCCATAAGGCATGAGTTATACAAAAGCGTTGCGCTTTGTAACAAATCCGCACTGTTCAGCGGTTGCAAAGCTGCCCGCGGCAACGACGGTTCCACCGCTCGTGCGCGCTTGAGCGGAGTACACGCGCAGCACGTTGTTTTGGAAGGCCATCGTGCCGGTAATGGATTGAATCGGCATGCCGTGAATCGTTGCGTTACGCAGCTGCGCGTTCTGCGCTTGCACGTAAATCTTGCCTTGCGCGATCGCGATCGCCATCGGCCCGCTGATCGCGCCTTGCACCGGGAAGCCGCCCATGAACATGCGCAAGCCTTGGAACGTGCCCGAATAGCCGCCGCGTGCGACGATCAGGTTGGGCGCGAAGGTTCCGTTGCCGTCGAAGCTTCCCCACGGGCCGTCGGCGTGCACCGAACTGATGCGCGAGGCGGCAAACGGCCCGGCAAACCGCGCACTGATCGCATCGAACGGAACGCCGACGATCGTCGCGGGCGACATGTACACCGATCCGCCGATGACGACGTTGCGTGCGGATCCGGCGCCCGCGACGTTCGCTTCGACGATGTGCGCATCGATAGGGGGCAGCTGCGGAATGTTCACGCCGGGAAAGGCCACGGGAACCGGCTGGCGCAGCCGCATGTCGTGCACCGACGCCCAGAACGCGCTGTTGCCGTTCGGACGATCCAAGCTGAATCCGGCGACCAGCGATCCGCCGCCGGCGCTGCGCACGCTTATCGGTCCGAACGTACCGACGCCGCGCCGGTCGATGTTGTAAAAGCCGTTCACGTTTTGCGGTTGCGTCAGCGAAACGAGGTAGCCGCGCGCATCGAACAGCACGTCGGTTCCGTGCAGCAACGCCTCGGTCAAGATCGGTTGATCGGTGACCAGACCGCTCAGATACGGCATGCGCGCCGAAGGTCCGACGGCGTGCAGCGCCAGCGTGCTTTGCACCTGCGCTCCGAGTTCCAGCATCCCTTGCAGATGCATGTGCATGCCGTTGTAAGTCCCGTGGAAGGGCAGCACGATCAGCTTGCTGTGCAAGAGCGCGACCACGCCGCGCGGCTCTTGGATCGGCACCGCGCCGTAGTTGAACTGTTTGCCGGTGAAGCCGATCATCAGCACCGGATCGCCGATGTCGCCTTCGATCAGCGCGTGAATGTGCACGCCGCCGGTAATCGGAAGATGCGCGGCAAAACTCGCGACCTCGCCCAAATTGCGCAGATCGCTTCGGCCGTCGACGCCCAGACGAAATTGCGGACGCGTGAAATCGAACATTCCTCCGGAAAAGACGATCGGAATATGTCCGACCACCGCCGTTGCGCGCTCGGTCGCAAAGCCGGAATCGAGTATGGTGATCCGCCCGTTGATGTGCGCGATGGGCGAGCCCAAGCTGCGCACGTTGATGAGGCCGCCGGTCAGATAGCCGCTTCCCGAAATGTGATAGGCGGCGGGCGAGCCCGGCCGGATGCCGTATGCCCACGCCTGCAGATCGAAGTTGTTGACGGTACCGCCCAGAATATGCGCGACCGGTGAATTGATGAAGTAGTTGCCGATGGCGCCGATCGGAATCGCCTTGACCTGCACGTGATGCAGCGCGAACCCGCTGCGGTAATCGATGGTGCCCGCCATGCGGAACGGCTGCGCGCCTGCGTCTTCCAAATAGCCCGTCGCCACATACCGCGTTTTCACCGCGCTGTCGATCGCCATGTCGATGTTGATGCGATCGACGCGCTGGCGGCGGCTCGCTTCGTAAAACCGGTACTGATCGATGACGTTCGCGGACGCGTTGCGGACGCGCACGGTGAAATCGATCGGCACGTTGTTGACGGTCACGCGGCCCGTGCCGCCGCTGACGGCGCGCGGAATCGCAATGTTGTACGTGCCGTTGGCGTTGTGGACGATGGTGATGCGGGGGCGGTCGACCGTGATGGCCGTCAAACCGAAACGGTGACGGCTGCCCGGCAGCAGATCGCGCGGATTGTAATAGACGTCGATGCGATCGGCATCCAGAACCGTTTGGCCGCCTCGCGAGACGTGCACGCCCACCAGCGCGCCATGGTGCGATTCCAGGCGCAGATCGCGAACCTGTACGTCGTAGCCGGTCGCGAGCGGAACGATCGTGCTGAGCGCAAAGCGCACGGCCCCGTTGTGATAGACCGCTGCCAGCGTAATCAGGACGACGAGCAGCGCCGCCACGGCGACGCCGATCCGTTTGCGCAAGGCCTCCCTCCGTTGCGGCTGTTATACCCCCAACGAAATGAAAAGACCCTGCGTCTCGCGACGCAGGGTCTTTTTCTTAGAGGTCCAGGTTCTTCACCGACTTGGCGAAGTCGAAAATGTATTGCTTGCGCGGTTCCACTTTGTCGCCCATGAGATCGGTGAAGATCTGTTCGGCCTCGACCGCATCTTCGACGGTGATTTGTTTGAGGCGCCGGTTGCCCACTTCCATCGTCGTCACCGCAAGCTGCTCGGCGTCCATCTCACCCAGGCCCTTGTACTGCTGGACGACGTAGTCCTTACCGTCCTCGCCGACGATCGAGCGCAGCTCCGCCTCGCTGAAGGCATACCACTGCTTTTTGCCTTTGCGGATGCCGTAGAGCGGCGGCTGCGCGATGTAGACGTAGCCTTCCTCGACCAGCGGCTTCATCTGCCGGTAAAAGAACGTCAGCAGCAGCGTGCGGATGTGCGATCCGTCGACGTCGGCATCGGTCATGATGATGATCTTGTGATAGCGCAGCTTGCCTGCATCGAACTCGCTGCCGAATCCCGTGCCGAAAGCGGTGATCATCGTACGGATCTCTTCGTTCGAGAGCACCTTGTCCAAGCGCGCCTTCTCGACGTTGAGAATCTTGCCGCGCAGCGGCAGAATCGCTTGCGAGTTCGGATCGCGGCCGCCCTTGGCGGTCCCGCCGGCCGAGTCGCCCTCGACCAGAAAGATCTCGCTCTGCGCGGGATCGGTGTTTTTGCAGTCGACCAGTTTGCCGGGCAACCCCGAACCTTCGAGCGCGTTCTTGCGCCGCGAGAGATCGCGCGCTTTTTTCGCCGCTTCGCGCGCGCGCCGCGCCCGCATGCCTTTTTCGGCGATCGCGCGCGCGTGCTTGGGGTTCTCTTCGAAGAAGAACTCCAAACGCTCGTTGACCAGGCCGTACACGATGTTGCGCACGTTGGCGTTGCCGAGTTTGGTTTTGGTCTGCCCCTCGAATTGCGGTTCGGCCAGCTTGACGGAAACGACGGCGGTCAATCCTTCCATGCAATCGTCGGTCGAAAGATTGCCTTCGGATTCTTTGAGCATGCCG
>DAISWS010000187.1:0-3310 GCA_036826275.1 Vulcanimicrobiaceae bacterium | reverse complement strand
ACCGGCAACTGCTTGCCGATCAAGAACATCCCGGTCGGTACGGTCATTCACAACATCGAGCTGCGTCCGGGACAAGGCGGCAAGCTCGTTCGCAGTGCCGGCGGCTCCGCGCAGCTGATGGCCAAAGAAGGCGAGTACGCGCAGGTTCGCATGCCCTCGGGCGAAGTGCGCAAGATTCTCATCGTGTGCCGTGCCACCATCGGTCAGCTCGGCAACATCGAGCACGAAAACGAAATCGTCGGCAAAGCCGGCCGTCAGCGCCACCGTGGCAAGCGCCCGAGCGTGCGCGGTATCGCAATGAATCCGGTCGATCACCCGCACGGCGGTGGTGAAGCGCGTTCCACCTCGGGACGCCCGCCGACGACGCCGTGGGGTCAGATGACGATGGGCAAAAAGACGCGCCGCAACAAGCGCACGCAAAACATGATCGTTCGTAAGCGTGGTAGCAAATAATGGGACGTAGTTTAAAGAAAGGTCCGTTCGTCGCGGACCACCTGCTCAAGAAGATCGAAGCGATGAACGAGCGCCGCGAGAAGCGCGTCGTCAAGACGTGGAGCCGCGCGTCGACGATCGTTCCGGCGATGGTCGGACACACGATCGGCGTGCACAACGGCAAGGCGCACATTCCCGTGTTCGTCACCGAGAACATGGTCGGTCACAAGCTGGGCGAGTTCGCGCCGACGCGGCAATTCCGCGGACACGGCGGCGATAAAGCGGCGGTGAAGGCATAATGGCCACTTCGACAAGCTCGGGACAGGCTCAAGAGCGCAAAGAGGCAGTCGCGCATCTGAAGTTCGCGCGCATGGGTCCGCGCAAACTGCGCCGCGTCGCCGACGCAATTCGCGGCAAGAGCGTGAAAGAAGCGCTCGTGCTGCTGCAATTCGCGGGAGTCTTCGCGGCCGAGCCGATCGAGAAGCTGCTTCGCAGCGCGGTCGCCAACGCCGAGAATAATCACGACATGAACGCCGACGACCTGTACGTTACGCGCGTCACGGTCGACGGCGGTCCGGGCGGCCGTTTCACCAAACGCCTCGATCCGCGCGCGCAAGGCCGCGCGAACTTCAAGCGCAAGCGCATGTCGCACGTCACGGTCGCCGTCGGGGAAAAGCCGCCGGTGAAAAGACGTAAAGCGCGCGGCGGCGCATCGATCGGTCTTAAAAAGGCTGTTCGTAAGACGACGGCTGCGGCGGCCGGCACGAAAGCGCCCGCCAAACGCAAGTCCGCAACGCGTAAAGCTTCCACGCGCAAGAAAGCGACAAAGGCATAATGGGACAGAAAATTCATCCGGTCGGCCTGCGCCTGGGCATCACGCGTACGTGGGACAGCCGTTGGTTCGAGAAAAAGCACTATAAGGACTGGCTGCACGAGGACCACAAGATCCGCAAGTATTTCACGCGGTGGATGCGTCCGGCGGCGATCAGCAAGATCGAGATCGAGCGCCGCGCGAATCAAGCGCGCGTGATCGTGAACACCGGCAAGCCGGGCATCATCATCGGCAAGCGCGGTGTCGGCATCGAAGAGATCCGTAGAAATCTCGAGAAGCTGACCGGCAAGAGCGTGCAAGTCAACGTGATGGAGATCAAGCATCCCGAACTGGATGCGCGTTTGGTCGGCCAGAACATCGTCGATCAGCTCGAAAAGCGCATCGCGTTCCGTCGTGCGATGAAGCAAGCCATCATGCGCACCATGAAGGCCGGCGCGCGCGGCGTCAAAGTGCAGGTTTCGGGCCGCCTGGGCGGCGCCGAAATCGCGCGCACCGAGCGCAATCACGACGGCAAAGTGCCGCTGCACACGCTGCGCGCCGACATCGACTACGCGCACGTCGAAGCGTTCACCACGTTCGGCCGCATCGGCGTCAAAGTATGGATCTACCGTGGTGAAGTACTCCCCGAGCACGCGCGCGGCGGCGAACGCGAAGGCCGGGGCGATCGTCCGCAGTTCCGCGATCGCCGCGACCGCGGCGGACGTGGACGCCGCGGCGGCGCACCGCGCGCCGACGGTGCAGCTCCGCCGGCCGAGCCGGCGCCCCCGGCTGCGGACAGCGCCGAAGCTCAAGCAATCGTTCCTGAAAATCCTACGCCCGAGGTGGCTGAGTAATGTTGACTCCCAAACGCGTCAAATGGCGTAAAGTCCATCGCGGCCGCATGACCGGCAAATCACTGCGCGGCAGCACGCTGACGTTCGGCGAATACGGTCTGCAAGCACTCGAGCCGTGTTGGATGACCAACCGTCAAATCGAAGCGGCGCGTATTGCAATGACGCGTCACATCAAGCGCGGCGGTAAGGTCTGGATCAAAGTGTTTCCCGACAAGTCGGTGACGAAGAAGCCGGCCGAAGTCCGCATGGGCGCCGGCAAGGGAAATCCCGAGTTCTGGGTAGCGGTCGTGCGCCCGGGACGCGTGTTGTTCGAACTGTCCGGCGTTGCGCCGGAGGTCGGAAAGCGCGCGCTCGAGCTCGCGGCTTCCAAACTGCCGATCGCGACCAAGATCATCTCGCGTGAGGAGGCAGCGCAGCAAGCATGAAGACGCACGATTTCAAAGAGCTGCGCAACCTGACGATCTCTGAGTTGCAGCAGAAGGCCAAAGAAACGAAGGAAGAACTCTTCAACCTTCGCTTTGCGCTGCGCACCGGCCACCTTTCGGACTTCAGCAAGGTCCGCGAAATGCGCCGCAACTACGCGAAAATTCAAACTGTCATCTCCGAGAAACGGATCGCCGAGGCTAAGAATGGAGCAGCGTAATACAACCGAGCGGAACCGCCGCCGAACCAAACAAGGCCGCGTCGTTTCCGACAAGATGGACAAGACGATCGTCGTCGTGTCGGAGACGCGCGTTCCGCATCCGATCTACGGCAAGATCATTCGCAAGTCGGTGAAGTTCAAAGCACACGACGAGCAAAACGACGCCAAGATCGGCGATACCGTACGCATCGCGGAGTGCCGTCCGCTGTCGAAAGACAAGCGCTGGCGCCTTATCGAGGTTCTGGAGCGCGCGAAGTAACATGATTCAACAAGAAACACGGCTCAAAGTAGCCGACAACTCCGGCGCGCGCGAGCTGCTGTGCATCCACATCAGCGGCGGCAGCCGGCATCCGTACGCGCACGTCGGCGACATAATCGTCGGCACCGTCAAAAGCGCGATTCCGGGCGCTGCCGTGAAGAAAGGCCAAGTCGTCAAGGCCGTGATCGTGCGCACGTCTGCGCCGATCCGCCGTGCCGACGGCTCCGTTGTGAAATGCGACGACAATGCCTGCGTCATCATCAAAGGCGATAAGGACAATTTGGATCCGCGCGGCACGCGTGTCTTCGGTC
>DAISWS010000186.1:0-3434 GCA_036826275.1 Vulcanimicrobiaceae bacterium | reverse complement strand
TCAAGTACGTCCATGGGGCGCGTGTGTTCGCGCCCCATGACGGCCTACCTAGAGGCAATTCGCAGCTACCTCAGCAGAACGGGCGCTTGAAAAGAGGCGTGCTTGGGCCTTCGCACTTCCCCCAGCGACCCCATGGCACTGGGCTCACCCGACGGTTCTTTCGTTGCGCCTCGCAGAGGTTCGCCACAATGCCTACGGACGGTTTAATCTGCTGGCAAAAGTCAATGATGCTTGCGTCCAAGTTGCTTGCGCTATCGATGTACGCCCGAGGCACCGTCACCATACCACCGACGTTTCCAAGCGTGATACTGGAAAGCTGCGAGTTCGAGCCCGTTACAGCCAAACCAGCGAGTACGCCGGTACCGATCTGCGACGACCCGCCCGCCGCAGCCAAACGGTACGACCAATAGAGAAACAGCGGCAAGAACGAAAATTGATTACGATAACTATGACCCGATACATTAAACACCCGCGAAATGGTCGGCGGCCCAGGCGTTGCACTACACGTAAGAAACGATGCGATGTATGCCGTTTGTGTCCAGCCGTTATTAACGAGCAGCCAATTGTCGGCGGCGGAGGTGGCGGTCCAGAGGCCGATGCTGACCCCGCCCATCGTGCCCGTGCGATCGCCCAAGCACTGGTTGTTGAAATCAGCTGCCGCCCAAGTCGGTTCAGGCATGACAAGCGATTCTTGATTCAGGTAAAAATCCGCTTGCATCTGCGTAGCGATACTCCACAACAGCTGCGCCCCGGCATTATCGACGCCGGTCGTCGATCCGGGCACAGGTGATGGAAGAAACACATACAGTACTGGTATCGATGACTTGAACAGTACGGTCGGCGTAGGCACGGGCGTTGACTTTGATGGCGCAGACGGCTGATATGACACGCAATCCACGAGCGTCTCGTACACCGCGAGATCGGTGCGATGCGAATATCGGGGATCGCACTGTTGCAGGTGTTCCTTGCCCGCGCTATCCGTCGGTTGCGGCGACGGCGATAGTAACGAACGCCAGCAGTTCTCTATGCGCCGTTGCACGACGGCGCGGTAATCAGGGATCGAGCGGCCATCGGACCGCGGCGTCGGCAGATTCGCGACCGAACAGATCGTGCCTTGCGACTGCGGCGATCCTGAAATCGTTGCGGCGAACGACTGCGTGACACACACGCCCAAGGATGCGGCAAACACACACGCGCTCGCCGCTGACAAAAGCCGAATTTTCATAAAACACACCCTCTTTGTAGCAACGGTGACTCAATTCATGATTGTATCGGTGGCTTCGTGGGATCGAAGGGAGATGCACTCAAGCAATACGAGCGTAATTCCGGGTCAGACCACGGCAGCGCTCGCACATTGATTTCCTCGCCGGCGCGCATGACGTAGTAATCGCCGCTCGGGTCGGCAGTCGTGCTTGTTGTACAGCACGATATGACCGGCGCGCGTGACCACCGTCGAGCGGTACGTCGCGATGCGCGATTGCTCGCCGGTTGCATTTGCATCCGGATAAAAATTGCCGTGCGTAATGAAGTCCGGCTCGCCCGAAACGAGGTCGTCGCGTTCACCGAGCCGATTCTCTTCTACGTACAGCGAGGCGTCGGCCGACGCAAGCGGCCACGGAATCGTAATCGCGCGCGGTGCCGGCGCCGGTAAACCCAGCATAAAACGATTGGGGCTGGGCTCGATGTCGAGCGCGTGCGACAAGCGTCCGCCATAGGCTTTGTACACTTGGCGCACGGCGTCGAGACAATCGGCACCGGGTACCACGTACCAGCGCCGTGCAATATCATCAAGCGCTTTGCGCGCCGCTGCGGGATTGGCGTTTGGTACGTCGAGGTACGTATAGAAATCGTAGCGCGTCGCCCACGCCGGATCGGCATGTACGTTGTCCGCTGCGCCCATTTGGAGCACCGGATTTGCCGTCGGAATGTGAAAGAAACCCTTTCCCTTCGGGCTCAGATCGTTGTGGGCGTTCTCTACCGACCCCGCAACGAATTCCCATGGCGTCGCCGACTGATAGGCAAATCCGATATGACCTTCAACCAGAATACCGTGGATGATAACCGCGCCGCCCGGTCGCCAGAAAAAATAAAAGCGGCCTGTGTTATCCCGGGCCGAGACGAGACCGGTGCTTGCTATTGAAGCGAGCGCGCCGGCAATGAAATCCGAGCGACGAATACGCATCTTCCACACCTCGCAGAGAACGATCCGACTGCCATTAACCTACCACGGTTATTTTCTCGCGTCTACTCCCCCGTAGCGCACAGGCATCCGTAGCGGCGCATTGTCCATTATAATTGACAATTACCGGCAGTACGCAATACGATCGGTTCAAATGGCCAAAGCTCCGACTACGATGGACGTCTTGCGGCGCAATGTCGTCTTCAAACGCGCCCAACGGGGGCTCTCCCAGGTGGAACTCGCCAAACGCGCGAGCGTCGCAAGGCAAACGATTTCGAAGGTTGAGTCGGGCGAAGGCGACGTCACCGTTGGCGTGCTCGAAAAACTCGCACGCGTCCTCCGATGCGAGGTGCGAGAACTCTTTGAATGTCGCAGCGCCGCCGCTGATGACATCGAACTCGAGCGCCGCGCAAAAGCGGCCGCCTCCGACTTCGTCAATGCGGACCGCCTCCTCGACGCAATCGACGAAGCCAACGAAATTCGATACAGCCATGCCGGCCGGCCAAAAGCCGTGGGACGTAGAACTGCATCGCGACGCCGCTAAGTTCATTGCAAAAATGAAGCGACGCATGTTGTTTCGTCGAGGCGTCGCACGCGCTCAGAACCCTACCTAGAGGCAATTCGCAGCTATAGCGAAGAGACGCATATGGAACTGACGAGCCACGCGCGTAAGAACCGCGCCCATTGGGACCGCACCGCCGATTCGTATGAAGCCAGCCACGGCGCGCAGCTGCAGCGCCATCCTATGGCTTGGGGCTGCTGGTCGATTCCGGAAGCCGAACTGCACGTTCTGGGCGATGTCGCCGGCAAGGACGTCTTGGAACTCGGCTGCGGCGCGGCCCGGTGGTCGATTGCGCTTACACAACTCGGCGCAAGATGCACCGGCGTGGACAATTCGGAGCGCCAGCTCGATCATGCGCGAAACCTCATGACGTCCGCCGGTCTCACGTTTCCGCTGGTTCACGCCAGCGCTGAAGCCGTTCCGCTCGCTGACGAGTCATTCGACATCATCTTCTGCGATCACGGCGCGATGACGTTCTGCGATCCGTACAGCACCGTGCCCGAGGCCGCGCGTTTATTGCGCCCCGGCGGTCTGCTTGCGTTTTCGGCGGCCACACCGATTCTCAACATCTGCTGGAACGAAGACGAGGATCGCGTCGATGAGCGGCTGCACGTCAATTATTTCGAAGACGTTCGATTTGAAGACGCGTCGTTAGTAAACTTCTCACTGCCGTATGGCCAATGGATCGCACTT
>DAISWS010000185.1:0-3496 GCA_036826275.1 Vulcanimicrobiaceae bacterium | reverse complement strand
CAAACAGCACGCCGAAAACGAGCGCGATAATCGCGAACGCGCCGGCGTCGTCGCTGCCGTCGCCTTGCGATGCGGGCACTTGCGTGACGTCATGGCCGATCTTGTCTTTGAACGACGGCGTTATCGTGACGAGCATTTGATCGACGCCGGACTGTATCGCGCCGTCTACGTCGCCGGCGCGCATCTTCGGACGGATCGTATCGTTAATGATGCCGAACGCTTTGGCGTCGGGCAGCGCGCCTTCGAGGCCGTAACTGACTTCGATGCGGATCTTGTGATCCTGCATGAAGACGAAGAGCATCGCGCCTTGATCGCGTTTGTTCTTGGTGAAGATTTTCCAGGTTTCGGTTGCGTGGATCGTCCAGTCTTCCAGCGGCGCATCGCCGGTGGTTTGGCCGGTAAAGACGATGACGCGGTTGCCCGTCGCCCGGTCGTACGCGCGCAGCTCCGTGCGGAGCGTGTCCACGGTATTTGCGCTTAGAACGTTGGCGGTATCGTCGACGTAGTCCGTGGGAGCGGGTGGGAACGCGACGGCGGCCGCGAGCGCGAGTGCGGCGATCATTGCGTCACCGCAAAGTGCGCGTGCAATTGTTCGCCGACGCGGGCGATGCCGTGCGTCAGGCCTTCCGTCATGTCTCCGGCAGCAAAGTACGGTTTCATGTCGTCGACGAGCTGCGACCAGAACGCCTCGCCGACGCGTTCGTGAATCGCCTCGTTGCCGAAGACGGCAAAACACCGCGCGCGCGCGGTGCGATGAAAAAGATCACGCCGTTGCGGTGCTCGTGCTCGTGCATGCGCGCTTGTGCGAAATGGCGGCGCGCGTCTTCGACCCCATCGGCGGTTTTCGCGTTTACGACGCGCACGGCGATCCGGCCGGTCGTTCCGCGCTCGGCGGCGTCAATCGCTTCGCGAATGCGCTTGCCGTCCGGCCTTTTCACTAGAACTGCACCTGCGGCGCGTTCTGTGCGCCCGCCTGCGCCTGGAAATACGATTTGTTGTTGAACTGCGAGCCGAACAAATTCGCGTAGATGTTGGTCGGAAACGTGTTGCGCCGCGTATTGAATGCCTGCGCCGCTTCATTATACCGGCGGCGCTCGACCGCGATGCGGTTTTCCGTGCCTTCCAACTGCGCTTGCAGCGTGAGAAAGTTCTCGTTCGCTTTGAGCTGCGGGTAGTTTTCGACCGTCACGAGCAAGCGCGAGAGCGCGCTGCCCAGGGAGTTTTGCGTTTGCTCGAACTGCGCCATCGCTTTGGGATCGTTCACGGCGTTCTTGATGACGTCCGGAGAGATCTGGCCGACGCTCGCGCGCGCTTGAGTCACGGCGATGTACGTACTCTTCTCGAAATTGGCCGCGCCCTTGACCGTTGCGACCAGGTTCGGCACGAGATCGGCACGCCGCTGGTACACGTTCTGCACCTGTCCCCATTGCGCGTCGACGCCTTGGCTGAGCGTCACCAAACCGTTGTACGAGGAAATCATCGAGATGACGATGATGATGCCGATCGCCAGTGCGATCCAGCCGGCATATGAGCGCCGCTGCGGCTGTACGTTTTGCATGAGGTCCTCCCCTGGACGAAAAGTGCTACTTCAGGCCGCGGGCGCTTGTTGCAGCGCGAGACGGTATTTTTGATAGATGGCGTAGTACGACGTGATGAGCGCGGCAATGGCAAACGCCAAAAGACCGTCGCCGCCCACGACGGCAAGCCCCTGCGCGTTCGGCAGGTAGGTTCGCAGCAACATCCGCACGGCGAGCGCGCCTATCCAAATCAAGATGATGAGCGGTGAACTGTGCACGTACATGATGCCGGGCGTTTCGGTCGGCTTGACCACGCTGTGCTTGCCGCGCAGGAAGCCGAGCGGAATACCCAGCAGCGCGCCGGCGATCAGCACGGCGACGACTTCAACGAGCGCGGGCGGCGTTTGCCCGAGAGCGGCGGCCGCCTGGGCGTTGGCCCAGAGGCTGAACGCCGTCAGGCCCAGCAGCACGAGCGGCATGATCCACAAGCGGAGGACGCTCATGCGCTGCGGGCGCGCCATGCGCCAGACGACCACCGCGAAAACGACGAGATAGATAATGGCCGTCGTTGCAAACGGCTGGTGCGAGGACTGCATACGGGGACACCTCACAAATGAAAAAGCGGCGAGATGGAAATCCCGCCGCTTTCTTTCGTATTCCGCGGCCCTTTACTTCTTCATCATGACGTCTTTGCTGGGACCCTGGCCCTCCAGCTGAATGATCGCCGGCCCTTTGGTCAGCGCGAAGTGCGGCAGGTTCGCGGGCACGGCGATGAACGATCCGGCCGGGAACGCCATCGCCTTCTTGGCGTCGAATTTCTTGCCGATGCCCGCGTAGAACGTGCCGGAAAGGACCGTCACGTTTTCCTGGTTCGGATGATAATGCACCGGAAACGACCAGTTCGCCGGCAGTTTCAAACGCATGACGTAGAACCCGGATTTCGACGGATCGCCATAGACGACCGCCATCGAGAAATTGCCGGGCTGCGGCTGCCACTTCACTTGCGAGGGCAGCACGACGGTGGGATTCATTGCGGCCGAGGAAACGGCGCCCATTGCCAGCGCGATAACCAGGGCCGGAACAATGCGAAAAAAGCGCATTTGCACCTCCTCCGGGCAAAGTAACACACGCCAATAAAAAAGCCCACCGTGCCGAATGGCACAAGTGGGATTCGAATGCCTTCGCCGGCGTCTGGCTGATCTGCTTGAGGCCGATATGGACGCGACTTAGGGCAACCTTTTATGCGAGAGGCTCCGAACCCATTCGACTGCATCTGATCCGGTTTGGTGGACGGTTGCAGTTTAGACATCAAACGGCTCGACTCATCAGATCGTGCCGCTTTCCCCTCGCTGCGCTCGGCGTGGTTCGATACCTCACCATGACCTGCTGTGCGGTATCGCGCTCGCAAACGTGCGACTGTTTCGGCGTGCGTTGTAAACGTGCGACTGTTTCGGGCAGTTCTAGGCGTCCAGGGCCGACGTGTAGTTTGCTACACGAGGCCGTGGACAACGACGAACTGCCCAAACAGGCGTGCGTTGTAAAACGTTTATCGCTCTCGGCCGGTGCTAGGCGCCGGAAGCCGACGTGTGCTGTGGCACACGAGGTTTCCGGCAACGACGCAACGGCCGGAGCGATAACGTTTTTACTTGATTTCGACTTTGGCGCCGGCTTCTTCGAGTTTCTTTTTGATCGTCTCGGCTTCGTCTTTGCTGACGCCTTCCTTGACGGCCTTCGGCGCGCTCTCGACGAACGTCTTGGCTTCGGTCAGACCGAGGCTCGTGAGTTCGCGAACGGCTTTGATGACCTTGATCTTCTCCGGGCCCGCTTCCGCGAGCACGACGTCGAACTCGGTCTTCTCCGCGGCCGGAGCGGCTGCGGCGCCTGCGCCCGGAGCGGCCATCATCATCGCCGGAGCGGCGGCTGACACGCCATACTTCTCTTCGAGCTGTTTCACGAGATCCGCGAGCTCGAGCACGGTG
>DAISWS010000184.1:2685-3580 GCA_036826275.1 Vulcanimicrobiaceae bacterium | reverse complement strand
GGAGGTTCGAAATGCCAGGTAAAGAGCGGAGTCCGAATTATCCAGGGATGCCGCTGGAAGCAGCGGTTCAAGCCATTCGCCAAGTTTATGGGCGCGAGCGGCGTTCAGTTGCACCCACAAAATCAGTGGCTGAGGCGCTCGGGCACGAGTCTCTGAGCGGACCCGCCCTGACGAAGATCGCGGCGTTGCGGCAGTATGGACTGCTTGAGGATGTAGCGGCCGGCAAGGTCAAGGTTTCGGACGGGGCAATGCCCATACTGTTGCGCCAGCCTACGGATGACCAGTACGCGGCAGCCCTTCGCGACATCGCACTGCGTCCATCTCTCCTTGCGGAGTTGTTTGCACAGTACCCCGAAGCGTCGGATAACACGCTACGGTATCATCTAATCACGGATCGGGGCTTTTCCGAGGAGGGCGCATCGCGGGTAATCAAGATATTTCGTGCCAATGTAGTTTATGCTAAACTCGATGGTAGGAGTTACGATGCATCGCCACAGGAAGCGAGCGGCAGGGCGGATACTGTGCAGCACCCGCAACAGACGTCAAGTGGCGGCATCAACACACTCCCAAAAGAGTTGCAGCGGCAGTTCGAACCGTACATGCCGCGTCAGCCGGAGGATGATCGAGTGGCCTACTCCTGGCCGTTGCCCGGCGGAAACGATGCCCAAGTATCGTTCCGCGAACAACCAACCGCCCGCGCCGTTGAGCGCCTCATAAACTACCTGGAAATGATGAAAGATGATCTTGAGGAGATCCCCGAGCGTCTTCGCGACCTCGAAGCTCGTGGGGAAATCGAATAGCATGAGCGCGAGAAAGCCGCGCCGCTGTTGGAATTGCCAGAAGCGTCTCGGGCTGGACATAGCCGAGTCGGCGGAGATTGGCCTCTGCGAAGGTT
>DAISWS010000184.1:2054-2675 GCA_036826275.1 Vulcanimicrobiaceae bacterium | reverse complement strand
GTTGCTACTTCTTGCTCGGCAAGCACGAGCATCCAGCCACGTGACACGCTAATTTATGGGCAACTTGCTTACTTTCCGGGCAAACGGCTTTATGTGGGCAAAGCCATAGCACGCACCTTGCGCGCGCGGTACGCTCAGAAGGATCATGACCGATGCGCTCCGTCACCTGCTCTTCGCCGCCACCATGCTCGCCGTGCTCGCGGCGGTAACCGCCATAGCCATTTTGTAGGATACGCTCGCGCGGTCTGCGAGCGAGGCCGCTGCGCCTGCCCGCGCGAACGCGCTGTTCAGCGTTATGTACGAGCCGCTTCCCGCCGACCGGGTTTTAGCCGACGCCGTGCCGCCCGGCACGCTTTTCGCCGTGGGCGGGCGCGTCCGCGACGAACTGCGCCGGGAGTTTGAGGGAGCCGCGGTCGCACTCAAGGATCTCGACTACGTCGTCACCGGTGTTGCGCCGGACGATTTGGAGCAGCGCTTGCGCCGCGTGGGGCGCGTGGATTTAGTGGGCGTCTCGTTCGCCGTCTTTAAAGTCACCTTTGACGGGCGCACGGTCGACGTCGCGCTGCCCCGCCGCGAGCGCATGCGCGGTCTCCTCCGGGAGCGGCGCCTCGTCGCAGAGCA
>DAISWS010000184.1:0-2044 GCA_036826275.1 Vulcanimicrobiaceae bacterium | reverse complement strand
GCGCTCGACAGGCGCCGGCCACCGCGACTTCGCGGTGGAAAGCGGTCCGGACGTTCCGCTGGAGGACGATCTCGCGCGCCGCGATTTTCGCATGAACATGATCGCGCGCGCTCTGCCGTCCGGAGATCTCGTCGATCCCTATGGCGGCGCGCAGGACATCCGGGCGCGCCGCATCGACATTCTCACGCCGCGCACGTTTGAAGAAGACCCGCTGCGCATGCTGCGCGCCGCGCAGTTCGCCGCCCGTTTCGGCTATGCGCCCACCGGCCAAACGCGTCAGGCGATGACCGCCGCCGCACCGCTTGCCGCGACCGTCTCCGCAGAGCGCATCGCCGAGGAATTCACGAAACTGCTGGTTCAAGCGCCGAAGCCGTCGGCCGGCTTCGAGCTCTTGCGTCAAACCGGCGTGCTCGCGCACGTCTGGCCGGAGCTGCTCGAAGGCGAAGGCGTCGAGCAGAACGAGTGGCACGCGTACGACGTCTACCGTCACAACCTGGAAACGCTCGATGCCGCCCCTGCGGGCGACCTCGTGCTGCGCCTGGCCGCGCTGCTTCACGACGTCGGCAAGCCGCGCACGAAGGACGGGCCGCATTTTTACCGTCACGAGCAAGTCGGCGCGGACATGACGCGGGGGATGCTGGCCCGTTTGCGGTTTTCGAATGAGGTTCTCGATACGGCCGAGCACTTGGTGCGCCAACACATGTACGTGGCCGATCCGGATCTGAGCGATGCGGCGATCCGGCGCTTCGTGCGGCGCATCGGCGTTGTGCATTTGGATCGGCAGTTCGCTTTGCGGGCAGCCGACATTGCGGGCAGCGGACTGCCCAAACGCGACGATTCGAACGAACGCTTTCAAGCGCGCGTCTACGCGGAAGTTGCGCGCAAACCGGCATTTTCCATCAAAGACGTGCGCATCGACGGCGCGGCGGTCATCGACGCGATGGTGCGCGCGGGACTGGCGCCCGCGGGATTTCGCGGAGATCAGCGCGTGGGCGCTGCGCTGCAGTACTTGTTCGAGCAGGTCACGGAGCAGCCGGAGCGCAATGAGCCAGCCACGCTACGCGCGCTTTTGGAGCAGTATCTCGCGCAAGAGCGGCGCGGAATTTCCTAGCTAGGGGGCTCATCCAATCTCGCGGATCATCGCGCTCGTCAATCAAAAAGGCGGCGTCGGAAAAAGCACGACGACGGTGAATCTGGGCGCGGCGCTTGCCGTGTACGGTCAACGCGTGCTCGTCGTCGATCTGGATCCGCAGGGCAATACGTCGACGGGCCTGGGCGTGAATAAATCGCAGCTCAAGCGCGACGTCTACGATCTGTTGATGCATCACGCGTCGATCGACGAAGTGCTCAAGCGTACCGAGATCGAAAACCTCGACATCATTCCCGCGACGATCAATCTCGCAGGGGCAGAAATCGAACTGGTGTCGGCTCTTTCGCGCGAAAACCGCCTGAAAGGCGTGCTCGGACCGATCGCGGATCACTACGATTTCGTGCTCGTCGATTGTCCGCCGTCGCTGGGATTGCTGACGATCAACGCGCTTACCGCAACGCGCGAAATCATCATTCCGGTGCAAGCGGAGTACTACGCGCTCGAAGGGCTCTCGCAGCTCACGAACGTCGTGCGGCGCGTGCAAGAAGCGCTCAATCCGCAGCTGCAGGTGAGCGGCGTGCTGGTGACGATGTTCGACGGGCGCACGAAACTCGCGATGGAAGTGCTCGACGAATTGAACGCATACTTTCCGCGGCAGATGTTCAAAACGCAGATTCCCCGCAACGTGCGGCTTTCGGAAGCACCCTCGTTCGGCAAGCCCGTCATCCTGTTCGATCTGAAATCGCGCGGCGCGCAAGCGTACATGTCGCTCGCCAAAGAGATGCTCGATGCGCAGCAGCTGGCCAAGGCGGCCGCCCAGTGAGTTCGGCGCCCAAACGGGGCTTGGGGCGCGGTCTGGGCGCCCTGCTCGGCGATCCGCCGGCGACCAGCGCGACGGCCGCGCCGCTGGTCGACGCGATCCGGCAGGTTCCGGTCGACCGCATCCGGCCCAAC
>DAISWS010000183.1:493-3632 GCA_036826275.1 Vulcanimicrobiaceae bacterium | reverse complement strand
GCGGAACGGTAACGTCACCGATCACATTGAAAGCGCCGACGCTCGTTCCGCAGCCACTGTATACGCCACCAGCCGTCGAAACGAACGGCAACTACCGCTTAGCAACGATCGACGCGCTGAACGAAGCGCCATGCTATTTAGCGTGGAACGTTCAACGACAAGCGCATAGTTTAACGCCGGCCGTCTTAGATGAGTGGAGTACGGAAAATGCGCGCGCGATCTCGTGGGTTGGATTTCAGCCGAATGGCGCAGGGCAGGGCGTACAGTTCCTTACGGCTATTGACGCAATCGTCAGTGGAGGCTCGAACTGCAGCGTAAATATGGTGCTGCCATATTGGCAATCAGCGGCGAGTTATTACAATTATGTCACCGATCCCGAAGACGCTTGGTATGGCGGCTCCTATCTGCCCTATAACAATCAACATTCAGCCACCGGCGCCGCAGACTTTGCTGTTGATCCGCGCATCATCCCTGATCCGAGCGGAACCCCCTGGCCGTAAGTCAACGCACGCGGCTAAGGCGCGTTCGGCGGCCGATAAGGTGACCAACTGTCCGTGTTGTCCGCGGCAGTGCATTTACCGGTAGCATTCTTTGGCTGATCCGAAGTGCAAGTCGTTTGCGTATCGGTAAACGTCGCCGGATAGGAACACGCGCCGTAAGACAAACAGATGGTCGTTGCCTGCCACGTTGCTCCTTGATCGACGCTCGAGTATTCTGCGGAACCGCGGTCCAACGTTGCGCTCCAAATCCATTGTAGGCACCGTCCTCCGGGGCCTTGAACGTTACAGTCATAAGACCATCTTGTGACCGTACTGTCGACCTCCACGTACATCGGACTTGGAAATCGGACGGCCGCATACGAGGTTGCCATTCGGCTATTGTTGTCCCTAAATATAACGCTACACGTCGAAACAGCACTTTGGCTGGAGGTAAAAGTTTGCAGCGCGGTAGGCCCTTCTGCTGTTGACGGGCTCCACGAGCCCGGGAACAAATAGCCGCCCGACGAGCACGAGCTCACAGAGTTATCATCTGCAAAGCTGCCTGTGTAGCCATTCTCCGTCACCACGTAGTCTTCGCCGTTCCAGCACCCATCGGCGCCAACGCTATAAGCGCCGTTGTACGGGTCAACGGTGCCAGCGGGAATTGCGGTGGTCGGATTCCCGCTTCCATCGGCGTTATACGCCACCGCGTTGCACTTCGAAGCACCGGCAGCAATCGTCGTACCGGGCGCGGCAAACACAATTGCGGGCGGCCACGACACCGGCCCACCCGCCGCAGTAGGCGCAGGCGACGGCGTATAGTTCAGTACCACGGTAAACCCACTCGGCGCAGTGCTCGTCGCCAGCTGCAAATCGCGCCGAAACCCACTCGCCTCAACATGAATGTACGTAATGTTGTTTCCGCCGGCGATCCACGGCATCCCCGGATAGAAATGCACGATGCCGCTCTGCAATCTTGCACCTCCGTACATCGGCGAGTAAACCGGCGTGCTGCTGTCCTGCAACGCCGTTATGGGATACGTCTGCGCAGAAAAAGCGGTGACGCCGCTATACGTAACGTCCTTCGTCGCCGATCCGCCCGGCGAAGCAAACCGGTACCGCGTCAGCGCATGCGCGCTCGAATCATAGTTGTACGCCCAAAAATACGGCTGCTGCTTCCCATCGCGCGCGAAGAAATCAACCTCATGCCCATCGCCATTCGATGCGCCAAGCACATCGCTCGGCGGAACGTAGATCGCCCACGCGTCATCTTCTTCGGTCGTCAGGTTGTCGGTGAGCTGCATAATCGCGCTCTGCGCGGCATCGCGCGCAGCCTGCACGCGACTAACCAGCAACACGTGGGTTATAACCGTCAGCAGCACCCACCCAAGCACCACGGCGATGGCGACGGAAACGACGGTTTCAAGCAGCGTAAAGCCACGGGCGTGCGTCCGTTCCACGCTGCGGCTAGTGCCCGCTTGCCCATGCCCCGGGACACGGGTATAACCGTAGCTAGCCTAATGAGCAAGCAGAACGAAACCAAGGGAGTAAGCGGCTAATGTCGGCAGATCGAATCGCCTTCACGTTGTGGAACGCAAGCGTCACGGAGTCCGATCTGTTGGTCGTTAGCTCGCAGGGCGGCCTCGTTGAGTTGCAGCTTCGCGGCGGAAACGCCAGTCTACGCAGCTTAGTGCTGCGCAAAGCCGCATAGCCGCCGGCCTGCGAATCCCGCGCGAGCGCGAAAAGCGTTTACGGGGATAAGAACGACGTGAGGTGGGAGTTCGATTCAGCTGACGTCGCCGGCGCGAAGCGTGCGCGTTCGGAATTCGTCGCGTCGCTGCACGACGGGTGCGGCGTGGGCGCCGATCTCGCGGACGCGCAGATCATCTTCGATGAATTGGTCGGAAACGTCGTGCGGCACGCGCCCGGACCAGTTCGCATTCAGCTGGATTGTCAGGAAACCCATGCGGACCTGACGGTAGAGAATTTCGGCGCGCCCTTCACGCTCGAAAGCCGGCCGCAGCCGGACGGGGACGAGGAAAGCGGGCGCGGCTTATGGATCGTCAGATCTTTGGCAAGTAACCTGGAAGTTCATCACGCCGATGGCTGGACCACCGTGAGCGTTCGCCTTCCGGTCGAGCGGCACGCTAACGAGCATGCTGCGCCCGGTTCATCATAAAAATCGAGCGACGAGAATCGCAATGTCATCCCGGCGGCGGTCGTCGGCAAAGCGTTCGACCACGTGCAAAATTGCTTCCGCTATCGCCGTTTCCGGCTCATCGCGGTGCTCCATAACGGTTTCTTCGATGCATTCGACGCCCAGCGTGTGCCCCATGGCGTTTCGCGCTTCCGTCACGCCGTCGGTCGCAACGACGAGCAGCGTGCCTTCTTCTAAATTGACGAACCCTTGTTTGAAGAGATGATGCTGATCTTCGAGTATGCCGACGAGCGGCGCCGTCGGCGCAAGCCGCTGCACCTGGCCATCGGGATGAACGACAAGCACCGATTCCAACGCCGCATTCGTATAGGTGAGAAGCCGGCGCGTGGCGTCGACGATACCGAGAAATACCGTGGCGAACGACTCAGTTCCCTCGCACGCGTTGTTTTCCAAGTACAAGCGATCGAGCGAGCGGATCACCTTCTCCGGAGTCAGTCCATTC
>DAISWS010000183.1:0-483 GCA_036826275.1 Vulcanimicrobiaceae bacterium | reverse complement strand
AAGCCGTATTTGATCATCGCGGCGTGCACCGCGGCCTGCGTGCCCTTGCCGGCGATATCGGCGACAGCGACGGAAATGTGGTCGTTATCGTAGTGAAACACGTCGATGATGTCGCCGCCGGTTTGACCTTGCGCAAGCTTGTAGGCGGTCGCGTACCGAAGACGAGGAATGCGGTGCTGCGTACCGCCGAAGACCGTTTCAACCAGCGCCTGCGCCGCACTCGAGTCGACGTTGAGATACGGGTGTTCGGCACGTAGAAGTGAGGCTTCGAGCGGTTCGGACGGAACGAGTTGGTCCGGGCGCGTTTCGATGCCGGCGGCCACGGGGCTTCCGGGATCGGGAACGGACGTAATTTCTTCCGAATTCATGAAGAGGTTCGCCTATAAAACAAATGCCGCAGCGGTATGCAATGCATCCACGCGCTATTAGTGGAACTGCGGGGTTACCCGAGAAGGTTCCTCGTCCGCCGGTTTCAATTCCGTA
>DAISWS010000182.1:0-3640 GCA_036826275.1 Vulcanimicrobiaceae bacterium | reverse complement strand
GCGATCATTCTACCGGGGCCAGTCGGCAACGTCCTTGACGTCGCGCTGCGGCGGCGTAACGGGCTTTCGCATGAGCACCAAGTCATGGAGCTTTCAATGTAAGAAAGCCGTCATTTCACCTGACGGCACGTTTGCTTCCATCGATGGTGTGCGCGATGGAATCTTATATAAGAACGGCAAAGCTTATTTGGGCGTAGACGCACAGCATGTTTCGGTTAATACGCAAACGTTCGATTTTACCGCGATCGGTGACGTGCGAATCACACAGCTCTCAGGAGGGACGCAGCGATCCTTTGATACCGATTTCATCCAATGGATCAACGCGACCAAGATGCTGACGCTCCCGCATCCCAGCATCATTCGCGGCGGCGGCCAAACCTTGCGCGTCGCATCCATAACGATGAACTTTAATACCGGTGAGATTCGCTTGGGAAAATTGAGCGGCGGCGTGGCGCCGTGAGACCGCTTACCGCTCGCCTTCGGCGATCCTTTTCTTGGCTTCCGCGATCAGCTTCTTGACTTTCTGACCGCCCTTATGACCGATCTCTTCATAAAAATCGGCGCCGTATTTTTCCTTTACGACCTTGCCGCCTTTTTGGCCAATCGATTCATAAAATTCAACGCCGTGGCGCTGACGAGTTGCTTGCCCGCCCTTGCGCCCAATCTCTTCATAAAAGCCGGAGCCATAGCGGTCGCGGACGGTGTTCCCGCCCTTCTTGCCCGCCTCGCGCACGGACATCTCGCCGCCCGGCTGCTTCTGATTGCTCTTGGGAGGTGATTTTGCCATTGGGCGCCCCGAAAGGACTCGGAGCTACGAGCTCTTGCGTTTTAGCTTCTGGCCGCCTTTTTGACCGATGACCTCATAAAATGAGGGGCCGTACTTTTCTTTGGTGGCCTCCCCACCTTTCCGGCCGATGGCCTCGTAAAACTCGGTGCCGTACTTGGCCTTCACGCGCTCGCCGCCACGCTTGCCTGCCTCACGTACGGTCATGCCCCCGCCGGGTCCCTGAGAATTTTCTTGAACTGCCATGCTAGTTTCACACCTCGAAGTGAGAAATGTCACGGACTAAATACCCACTCGACCGCCTGTTAAACGAAGCAGCGGACAGGACTATCGCTTTTTGATCTCGACGGTGCTCGAAAATGCCGCGATCATCGACGGCACGGGACGTTCTTCTTATACCACGGACGTCGGAATCGTACGCGATCGCATCGCGCTCATCGGCGACTTGCGCGAGCGCGATGCGGTCGCGCGCGTCGACTGCAGCGGCAAGACGTTAGCGCCCGGATTCATCGACACGCACTCACATAGCGACGGACTGTGGCTGGAATTGCCGCGTTGCGACGGCAAGATCGCACAGGGCGTCACGACGGAAATCGCGGGCAACTGCGGCATTTCGGTCGATCCGCGCACGATTGACGCGTTTTTACGCGACGTCGAGCACAACGGCGTCGCGCTGAACGTCGCCACGCTCGCCGGCCTGGGCGCAGCGCGCAAACTCGTCGCCGGCGACTCCGAGCGGCGTTTGGAGCGTGAAGAGGTGGAAGCGCAGGCACGCATCGTCCGCGAGGCGTGCGAGCAAGGCGCGCTGGGAATTTCGAGCGGTCTGATCTATCCGCCGTCGATGTACGCGGACACCGCGGAGCTGATCGCGATGGCGCGGGCTGCGCGTGCGGGAAACGCACCGCGGTACGCAACGCATTTGCGCAGTGAAGGCGACGACCTGATCGCGGCGGTCGAGGAAGCGATCGAGATCGGGCGCGACGCGGAGGTGCTCGTGCAGTTCTCGCATCATAAAGCGTCCGGCAAAAACAATTGGGGCAAAGTGCATCGCTCGCTCGAGCTGATCGCTGCCGCGCGCGCACGCGGCATGGACGCGTATTGCGATGCGTATCCGTATGTCGCGAGCTGGACGCAGCTTGCAACGATCCTGCCGGCGCAGGCGCGCTACGGCGGTACGGACGCCACGCTCGAGCGGCTCGCCGACCCTGAACAAGCCGCCGCGATTCAATTGCATCTGCAGCTACGCCACGCGCACGACTGGCACGACATGCTCGTCACGGAGGTTGCAAGCGAGAAGAATGCCCAACTCGCCGGCATGCGCATGGACGAGATCGCGAAACGTTGGTGGCTCTCGCCGCCCGCCGCCGCCCTGCGCTTGCTGCGTGAAGAACGTTTGCAAGTGGGCGCCGTGTTTTTCAAGATGTGCGAGGAAGACGTCGCCACCGTCCTGTCGGCAGATTTCTGCTGCGTCGGAAGCGACGCGTCGATTCGCGCACTGAGCGGCCCAACCGCAAAAGGCGTGCCGCATCCGCGCACGTTCGGCACGTTCCCGCGCGTATTCGGCCGCTACGTCCGCCAGCGAAAAACGGTCGATACGGTCGAAGCGGTGCGCCGCATGACGTCGCTGCCTGCAGCGGTTTTCGGCCTGCGCGAACGCGGCACGATCGAGGTTGGCAATTTCGCCGACCTCGTCGTTTTCGACGCGCAAACGATCCGCGATACGGCCACGTACGAGGAGCCGTACCAGTTGCCGGACGGCATCGAATACGTCTTCGTCAACGGACGCGCGGTCGTTTCCGGCGGCGAATTTACGAACGAACGCCCCGGACGCGTTCTCCGGAACGCCCGCTAAGAGCTACGGCGCCGTAGGCAGCGCCTGGAACGCGTACACGTCGGGACCCTTCCAGTTCGAGAGCGTGCCCTTGATGCTGCCGTCTTTTTCTATCGTCCCATTCATCTGGCGCGTGCCCTTCGTGCCGATGGACAGCCACACTTTACTTCCGGAGAAGCCGCCCGTAACCGTTACGATCGTGCCGGCCGAGTCGTCGCGGTAATTGCCGTTGATAATGCCGCTCGAGTAGAACTGCAACATCATCACGCCGGTGTAGTCGCCGGACGACATGTTCGGGTGCGTCAAGTGGTAGGCGGTCCGGTAATGCACCGTCTTGAGCGGCGAATCCGCTGCGGCCGTGAACGGAAGTAGCGCGAGCGCCGCGACGGCTGCCAGCGAGAGAATCATTCGCATGTGAGGTCCCCTTTGGTGTATCGCTACACCGGTTGTGCGGTCACCGCCTCGTAGACGGCGCGCGTGCGTTCGCGAAGGTGAGTGAGATCGCCGTCGTTTTCGATGACGTAATCCGCCAACGTCCGCGCCTGCCCGGGATCGATCTGCGAGGATATCCGCGATCGCACTTGTTCTTCGCTCAATCCGTCGCGCTGCATGACGCGGCGCAACCGTTGAGTCTCCGGTGCGACGACGACAATGCTCGCATCGACGCGATCCGTATAGCCGGTTTCAAAAAGCAGCGGCACGACGTGCACGATAAGTTGACGCGGCTTTGCGTACTTGTCGCATTCGTCCGCCAAGCGGCGCACATGCGGATGCACAATCGCGTTCAATTTTTCGCGCGCGGACGGATCGCGAAACACGATCTGCGCGAGCGCCGCGCGGTCGAGGCTGTCGTGGCGCACGACGGACGGCCACACGCGTGAAATTTGCCGCAATCCATCGCTGCCGGGCGCCACGGCTTCGCGTGCGAGCCGATCGGTATCGACGATGTACGCGCCGAGGGACTCGAGGATGCGTGCAACCTCGCTTTTCCCGCTCCCGATGCCGCCGGTAAGTCCCACTCTCAC
>DAISWS010000181.1:3423-3726 GCA_036826275.1 Vulcanimicrobiaceae bacterium | reverse complement strand
AAGCCGGCAAAGCCCACCCAATTGTCCCACGCGTACGGGTGGTCCACCACCTTAATGGTAACGCGCCCGGCGAGACCGTCGCGAAAAACGGTGAGGTGTAGCGATTCGCCTGCACGCGGAAATGTGAAGAGCCGATACCGCTGGGCCGGTGTCATTGCCCGCAGATCAATGGTGTCACCGGTGCGCAAACCGGCACGCCAGGCGGGACTTTGCGCATCAACGGTAATCGCGGGGTGCAGCGGAACATTTGTGGCATGGCCCACGTGGACGCCGACCGTGCCGCCACCCGAGAGCGTCAGCCAC
>DAISWS010000181.1:2820-3413 GCA_036826275.1 Vulcanimicrobiaceae bacterium | reverse complement strand
GTGACAATAGGAACCGGCGCCACTTCAACGTGCTCATCGACTCGATCCCTCCATCTCCGCGCGCAGCGGATTTGTCAGAACCGTGGGCGATGCCGATATTCTCGAAGACCGCGCGCCGACGCGCGCAAACCGCGCTCTTTGATCGCGAATCGGACTCTTTACCTCGGTCACACCTTCACCTCAATCAGAGCAGTTACGTGACAAGCGCCGGCGTCGTAACGACGACCGCGCGCATTTGAAGACCGTCCGTCAAAAGTCGCAGCCCTGATGTTCTGCACAAGCGCGGGTGCGCCATGCTCATCCGGGAAAGGGCAAAGCGACGATAACGATTGTCATTCATCTGACCATCGTGAAAGCGATGTATTGCGCCTTACCGGTGCCATGAACAGGATCATCGCAATGACAGACTTTAGTCAATCTCACGTGCGTGGTGACATCTTGCGTCGATAAGACCCATTGGTGGCTTTGAGTCGTACGCATCAGCGATTATTGGGCTGGCGTTCCCTTTCCCAATGTCGGATACGCCGCTGAAAAGCTGCTTCAAATCAGCGTCGTTGGCGGCGATGCGAAAAAAGTGGTAGAGAACCGTCATA
>DAISWS010000181.1:0-2810 GCA_036826275.1 Vulcanimicrobiaceae bacterium | reverse complement strand
CGAGGGAGCGAGCGCAATACGGTTCTAGTGCGCTCCAAGTAATTTCGGCACGTGTCCGCTCACGCTCACGGTGCGATCTGCGCTGGAGACTACGAATCAGGCCCGGTGAGCCGGTGGCTGCAATCGCCCGTGAAGTTCCAGTACGCGATGCTGCTCCATGCACGTCCGGAGCCGCCAGCCGGCGCGCGAGCTAAAAAACTTCGTTTGTGCCAGCTCCGCACGAAAAGCGTGCGCGTGAAACGAAAAAACGAAATGGCTCCGGATGCCGGCCCTTCGACACGCACCGGTGCGCCGGTGCTACTCAGGATGACGTGCTTCCAGCGACCAGGGCGCATAAAACAACAGCGCCACGCCGGTGGCGTGGCGCTGTTGTTTCATGGCTCCGGATGCTGGACTCGAACCAGCGACCCGCTGATTAACAGTCAGCTGCTCTACCAACTGAGCTAATCCGGAACGAGGCGACCGCCCATAATTGGCCGTCTCCGCACCGGGTCCTTGTCCCCAGCCGCCACGAAGTGCAAAAGTGCCAGTTTCCGGCAGCATTATGCCGGACGAACACTGAGCCTAATCGGCGACGGCCTGCGCACGCTCGCGGTGCCGCTGCTCGTGTATCGCCTCACGGGCTCCGCGCTTTCGACGGGGATCTCGTACATCTGCGAGATCGCGCCGTTTGCGCTGTTCGGCCTGATCGGCGGTTCGCTCGCGGACCGCATGGATCGCGTCTGTTGCTATTGCGTCGCCGGCCATTCGAGACGAACGCCGCTGAAACGCTATACTAGAGGTATGCGGTTCGACTACCGGCTACTCGAGGGGTACAAACGGCGGGCGTTTTACACGATGATCTGGGGATTCGCAACGATGCTCTTTATCGGCTTCGTGGCCGATCTCACGGCGCGGCCCTACATCTTCCCGTCACTCGGGCCGTCCGCCATTATGCTGTTCGGCCATCCGATCCGGCGCGATTCCTCGCCGCGCAATACGATTTTCGGGCATGCAATCGGCGCGCTCGCCGGCTACTTTGCGCTGACCGTAACGGGGCTGCTTGGCATTCCGTTCAGCACGCACGTCGTCGCGCCGCGCATCGTTGCCGCAGCGATTGCGCTCGGTCTGACATGCGCATTCACCGTGCTGCTGCAGTGCGAGCACGCACCGGCGGGGGCCACCACGCTGATCGTGGCGCTGGGCATTCTGCCGAATCCGATCGATTTTGCGTTCTTGATGGCCGCGGTGATCATTCTAGTGATCCTCGCGTTCATCATCAACCGCACGTTCGCAATCGACTACCCTATATGGCGAGCTCCGCGTTGGGTGCAACACCACGACGCGGAGCTCTTGAGGAAGTTGAGACGGCTTAGTACGGGCGGGAGGCCTGGCGGCGAACCATCAACGGACGCGTGAGCGTCAGCTGGATGTTCGAGCCCTGCTTCATGATGATATTCGACTTCTTGTTGTAGCCGACCAAAAAGCCCGTCGCTGCGCCAACCGCGCCGCCGGCGTTCGTGTGGAAAATCGTCTTGCCGAGGATGTTGCCGGCAATCATGCCGCCGATGGTCGTCAGCGCGACATGTCCGCCGTTACGGTTTTGCTTCTGCGGGCCGCCCGTCGTCAGTTCGGCGTTGAGCGGATAGCTCGAACCGTTCTGCAACGTCATGGAATCCCACGAGAAGTGGAGTTCGGGATTGCGGCCTTGCCCCGCGGGAACCACTTTGATCACCGTGCCGTGCACGATTGCATCGGCGAAGGTCGTGTCGTCGTTCGGATACGGCGCGACAACGCGCGCGGTGAAGTGTTCGCCCGCATACGCGGAGCCGGAATCGATGGTATCCTGCATCTGCACGTTGATCTGCTGGCCTTGCGACAGTGTCACCGTCTGGGCCAGAGCGGCTGCCGGCACGAGAAATGCCAAGATCATCGCCAGCGCCGGAATTCTGCTTCGTAGGGTCATGAGGTCTCCTTGACGTGAAGTCGTGAATTCTCTACCGTCGTAAACGACAAACGGGCCACATGCGTTCGCATGCGGCCCGTTTTTTCCAATCGAGCGCCCGCGCCCTATTGCGATCTCGTCACCCTGATCTCGTCGAAGGGCGGAACCTTCAGGTCAGAGCTTGCCGCTTTGCGCAAGGCGTCGACCTTGTCCAACCGTTCCCACGGCAGGTCGAGGTCCGGACGTCCGAAGTGTCCGTACGCCGCAGTCTGGCGGTAAATCGGGCGGCGCAGATCCAGGTTGTGGATGATCGCCGCGGGACGCAGATCGAACGTCTTCTTCACGATCGCGGCAATCTGGTCTTCCGGCAATTTCCCAGTGCCGAACGTTTCCACGAGCACGCTCATCGGATGCGCGACGCCGATGGCGTACGCAACCTGCACTTCGCAGCGATCTGCAAGTCCCGCTGCGACAACGTTCTTCGCAACGTGGCGTGCGGCATATGCCGCGGAGCGATCGACCTTCGTCGGATCCTTGCCCGAAAACGCGCCGCCACCGTGCCGCGCCATGCCGCCGTACGTGTCGGCGATGATCTTGCGGCCCGTCAAACCGGCATCGCCTTTCGGTCCGCCGATAACGAAGCGTCCCGTCGGATTCACGTACACGCGCGTGTTCGCGTCGCGCAGCGAAGCCGGGATGACGTGGTTGATCACTTTTTCGGTGATCTCGGTGCGGATGGTTTCGAGCGGAATATCCGGGTCGTGCTGCGTCGAAATGACGACGGCGTCGACGCGGACCGGCTTGTCGTCGACGTACTCCACCGTGACTTGCGATTTGCCGTCGGGACGCAGATACGGGATGTCGCCGTTCTTGCGCACTGCGGCCA
>DAISWS010000180.1:0-3741 GCA_036826275.1 Vulcanimicrobiaceae bacterium | reverse complement strand
GGGCAGCGGCACGTGCGCGATGCCGGCCGCGAACGGATCGCCGTCGAGCGGATAGCGGATGAGCCAGGGAACTTCCCCGCTCTCCTGTTCACCGTCGACGTATTCGACGTCGTACCGCACGTGATAATACGCGTAGCCGCCGACGACTTTGCGGCTGACCGCGAAGAGCATGCCGCTCGGCAGCGGCGAGCCGCCGACTTCGCTTCGAACGTTGAAGGTGTACCGCTTAGGCGCTTGCGGCGTTACCGTCGATTGCGCGATGCCCGCGAGCGGATTGTTCGCGGCTTTTGCCCGCGCGATCGTCTTTTGAAATTGGCGCGTTTCTTCATCGAGATCGGCTGGCGTAAGCGTGTGCGGGGGCGGCCCCTTGGTGCCGCGCGCACGGATGATGCGCGGCGGAATCACGTGCTGCGCCACCGCCACGCGTTGCTGCTGCGTGTGCGGAACCGGCTGCGGCTGCACGCGCACCGTTGGATGCACGGCATGCTGCGGCACCGGGCGCTTTTCGATGCGAGCCGCCATGGAGATCGTCGCGAGAACGGGCTGCTGCTCGCGCGCGCGTTCGATGAAGCGGTTCAACCAAAGCGGACCCACGAGCCACACAAAGAGCGCGTGCACGACGAGCGAGGCGAGGACAGACCAGACGAGCAGCCGCCACCGGCGGAATTTGCGCATGCCGAGTGAATCGTACGGCATGCTTAGCGGTGAGGCCTTGGAAAGGCAGATTAGCCGGATAGTTCCCGCGGTACGGTCGGGTACATGGATTAGAGGCAGCAATCCGACGGGGTCGCCGGAAATGGGAAAAAATACGCGCAGACCGCGTCCCGCGGACGAGGTCGTTGAGATTTTTAAACGAGACCCGCAATGGGCGACGGCGGCGGTCGAAGCCGACTTACAGCATAAAGTGCGCGAACGCGCCAGATTGTCGGAATCCCGTCCGATATTGGACGAACTGCGAGCCATTGGCATCGCCGTGAATAGCGTGTCCGATATGTACAACAACCGGATGGACTACAAGACAGCAATACCGCTGCTTGTATCGTGGCTGTCACGAACTCGCAATCCAAAGATCAAAGAAGAGATTGTTCGTGCGCTTTCCATCCGATGGGCAAAGCGGATCGCTGCTCGTCCTTTAATTGCCGAATATGACGCGCTGCCGGCGAACCAACACTCGTTGCGCTGGGCGATCGGCAACGCCCTGGACGTCGTGGCAGATGATTCCGTCGCTGACGACCTGATTCGACTTGCCGTCGACAGGACGTATGGCGAAGACCGGCAGATGGTCGTACGTGCGCTGCGACATGTACATCGTGATACCGCGGTGCCCGTACTACGCGCGTTGCTAGACGATAACGACGTCAAAGGGCACGCCGCGATCGCACTGCGCAAGTTGCGTGCGCACGAAGCGCGCGCCGATCTCGAGCGTCTCGTCGGATGCGAGCGTCGTTGGATATCAAATGAAGCAAAAAAGGCATTGCACGCCATTGCTCGTTCCGGGGGCGTCTCTTGAATCGCGATGATTACGAACGCGTGCGCAAAATACTCTTTGAGCAATGGGATCCGATTGACGTCAATACGAACAATAATTTACAGGACGGCAGCCTCCCAGCGTTTCCGATGTCAAACATGCTAGCAAATGTTGAGCGGCAGCTTGGAGTAACGCCGCCATTTACACGTCGCTCCAGCGCCGCGCATGCGCTGATTGGTCTCGCTACACCGCGAGGCGACGATACGCAGGTGTCATAATGAGCGTGTTTCGACGGTGAAATTGTGCAAAAAAGTCCTGATCGCGGTCACGCTTCTGTTGGGCTTCCAAGGCTGCGGAGCCCATGCTCCACCTCTAGCTGTAACGCAATGTCGACTTACGCGGCGCTCGGCGAGGGTGGTTAGCATTTCGGTAGGTGTTAGGAACGGCGCCCGCGTCGCGGTCACCGCGTTTACCGTTCATCTTGAATTCCACAGCGCCCACGGTCCGCCGCTGTTTAGCTTTTTGATTTTCCAGCGGCGGGTTCCGCCCGGCGCGCGCGTTTTCGTAACGTCGACTAATGCTCTGCCGCCACCGATATCTTCCGAGGGCCCGCTATCATTATACTGTAGTATAGACAACGCCATATATGAGGACGGCTCCGTATGGTGCCACCCGGCGGCTTATATCTGATGCGGTCAGATCGATAACACGCCGTGGCTCGCGAAGACTCAGTATATCCGGGCGGCACGTCACCCCCGGCAACGTCGCCTACTCGGGGATTGGCTCGCCGCGCTCACGACGCGAAAGCAGGCCGGTTCGATAACGACCGTGTACCGCACGTCCGCCATGGTCCTCATGCAGCAATATTGACACCACGGCATGCCAGCAGTGTGGCATGTTGGATGAGCCGCTATACTGAGGAGTGATGATAACGACGTTTCCTATAGAAGCCGTTCGTGCCGCGTTTCCGGCGCTTGCCTTGACGGACGCCGGAGTGCCGCGGGTGTATCTGGATAATCCCGCCGGGACGCAAGTGCCGCGCAGCGTCGCGGAAGCGGTTTCGCGCTGTTTGCTCGAGACGAATGCGAACCTGGGCGGATTTTTCCGCACAAGCGTGGCCGCGGAAGAAGTGGTTGCGGGCGCGCATCGCGCGATGGCGCGCTTTCTTCATGCGCGGTCGGAACGCGAAGTCATTATCGGGCCGAGCATGACGGGCCTGACGTTCGAGATGTCGCGCAGCCTAGGACGTAGCTTCAAAGAAGGCGACGAGATCGTCGTCACGCGCATGGACCACGAAGGCAACGTGTCTCCGTGGCTGGCGCTTGCGGAAGATCGCGGCCTGACCGTGCGCTGGGTGAACTTCGACGAAGAGACGTGGTGCATCGAACCGCAGGCGCTTCAGGCAGTGCTGTCCGAGAAAACGCGGCTGGTCGCGCTCAACTATGCGAGCAATCTCACCGGGTCGATCAACGACGTGCGCGCGCTCGTCGATCTGGCGCATGCAGCGCGTGCGCTCGTGTATGTCGACGCGGTGCAATTCGCGCCGCACCGTCCGGTCGACGTGCAAGCGTTGGGCTGCGATTTTCTCGCGTGTTCCGCGTATAAGTTTTACGGGCCGCACATGGGCATCGTGTGGGGGCGTGAAGAGCTGCTGGCGGACCTGTACGCGTACAAAGTTCGTCCGCAGACCAGCGATCTGCCGTACAAGTTCGAAACGGGTACGCCGCAGATCGAACAACTCGCCGCGCTGACCGCCTGCATCGAGTATCTCGACGGCGTGCACGGCGTTCAAGAGTACGAGACCGCGCTCGCCGCGCAGCTGGTCGAGGGGCTGCAGCGCATGCGCGGCGTGCGCATTCTCGGCATCACGGATCGGGACCGGTTCGAGCGGCGCGTGCCGACGGTGTCATTCGTGCACGATACGCGTAGGCCGTGGGAGATCGCGCAGGCGCTCGCGCGGCGCAACATCTTCATCTGGTCGGGGCACAACTTCGCGCTCGAAGTCGTGCGGCAGCTGGGCGTCGACGAAAGCGAAGGCGTCGTGCGTATCGGGATCGCGCACTACAACACGCGCGAGGAGATCGACGCGACGCTGGATGCGCTCGACGCAACGCTTGGCTAACCGACGAAAGTAGAGGCCAAGTGCGCCTGAAAAGCGTACCCTGGGCCGTAATGATCCGATTCGTACACCGGGTGGCGATCGTGGGCGTCGCGCTGCTGCTTTGTTATAGCACCGCGCGCGCCGCCACGTCCCAAGGACCCGCCGTAACCGT
>DAISWS010000179.1:0-3773 GCA_036826275.1 Vulcanimicrobiaceae bacterium | reverse complement strand
GAGATTGGCAGGGCGGACAGGACTCGAACCTGCAACAACTCGTTTTGGAGACGAGGACTCTACCAATTGAGCTACCGCCCTAAGGTTGTGCCCGCCGGCTCTTTCCCGCGGGCGTCCGTCGTCTACTTCGTTTCGCGGTGCGGCTTATGGCAGCGGCAGAACCGGCAGTACTTGCTGAGCTCGAGCCGCTCCGAGGTCTTCTGCTTGTTTTTTTGCGTGTTGTAGTTCCGGCGTTTGCACTCCGTGCACGCCATGACGACCATCACGCGATTCTCTTTTTTCGCCACGTTCCTCTACCACACAACGTAAATAAAACGGACCGGCGGTCCGTTTGACAAGTCAGTATACCACGGGGATGTTTACGGCCGCAATGGGGGTTCTCGCGCCCGGGCGGAATCGAACCGCCAACCTCGGCCTTAGGAGTGCCTTGCTCTATCCAATTGAGCTACGGGCGCGCGCAAGGGCTTAATACGCCTGGGCCCGGGCGGCTACCCCTTGCGCCGGTATGCGGCGAAGCGCTCGACGTAATAGGGGTCGAACTGCGTGCCCGAGTACCGCTCGATCTCGGCAAGCGCCGACTCCTCAGGAATCCCGCGGTGGTAGGGCCGGTCCATGATCATCGCCGAGAAAGCATCCAGTATGCTGATCGCCCGGGCGAGCGGGTGGATCTCCTCGCCGCGCAAGCCGGCAGGGTAGCCGAGCCCGTCCCAGCGCTCGTGGTGCTGGCCGACGATTGCGGCAACCTGGGCGAACGGCGGATATTGGGAGAGGATGTTCTTGCCGAACTCCGCGTGATATTGAATGGCGCGGTATTCTTGCTCGTTCAAACTGCCCGGTTTGACCAGAATGCGGTCCGAGATCAGCAATTTACCCACGTCGTGCAAGAGGCTGGCTTGCAAGATCATTTCGAAGTCGCTGCGTTCCAAGTCCAGATTGAACTCCGCCCAGTGTTTGGCCATCGCATTGACATGCACGAGATGCACGCGCGTGAAGGGATCGCGATCGAGCAAACTATCCACGATCGTTTCGATGCCCGCGTACGCACCGTGCAATTGATAGGCGTCGATGTCGTCCTCGCCCACGGGCCGGCCGCCATGTTTGCGGCTCAGGCGCGTGCGGTGTTCGCACAGCGCGAGCACTTCACCGCGCGTCGATGCATCCAGCGGAACGAACGCGTATCCGCATGCAATCGAAACCGGAATGCTTTGACCGTAGCCGTGATACGAAAGACGCCGGCAACGGCTTTCGATGCGCCGCACGCAATCGGCGCTCTGCTCTTTGGGGCGCGCGCCAAGAAGTACCATGAAAATATCGCCGCCGAAACGTCCGATGGAGGTTACTTCGCCGCTAAACTCGTTAAGCGCGCCGGCAACCGCGCGAAGAACGGAGTCGCCTTCCGCGTAGCCGTACGTATCGTTGAACATCGCGAAATTCGTCACGTTCAACATGATTGCAACGGCCGGTTTGCTCGACGTGGTTCCGCTTAAGAGCGCATCCAATTCGCGCAACAAGCGGGAGTGGCTCACCAGGCCGGTGAGCGTATCGAAATCCGCCGTGCGCAAAAGCGCGCGGTACATGCGCTGATTTTCGACCGCGACCGCGAGATAGTGCGCGATAGCAGCGATGAGCTCGACCTCCCCTTCGTCGTACGCGTCGGCCTGCGTGCTCTGAACCGACAAGCAGCCGATGACGTTCGAACCCGAGCGCAGCGGCACGAAGATGGCCGCGACGGTGTCGTCGGTTTCCGGTTTATCGATATTGACGGGGATCCGCTGCTGTCCCACCCACTGCTCCGGACGATTGCCCCAAATAATTCTGCCGGTGCCGATCACCTCGAGCGAGCGCGACCCATCGTGCAGCTCGATGTGCGGCGCGCGTCTTATGACGCCGTGGTCGTGGAAATATTCGATCGTATGCCGGCCGTCCGGCTGTTGCAGCGCGATAAAGACCACCGACGCGTCGATATAATCGGCAAGCACCTCGCACAGGCGTTCAAAAAGCTCGCCGAGCGACAAGTCGGCGGCCAGCAGCGAAGCAGCCTGCCGCACCAGTGCGCGGTCTCGCTGCTCACGTAGCCGTCGCGACACGACAAATCCCTCAGTGGCCACGAATCCTCCGGTCCGGTACCCTAAGGTCTTTGTCGGCAGATGAACCGCCTCGGCTTTAGGCGCAGGCGGGTGCGCGGCTCATGCGGTACCTTGGACAGCGATGCGCGAGACGAATGAACGGCCGGCGCGCTCGGCCGACTACGACTTGATGGAGCGGCAGGTTGCTTACCTGCTCGAAGACGTCGAGAATTTTCTCGCCAACGCGTCGAATTTTGCCGCGTTCGTCTATCATTCGCTGCCGGATGTCAATTGGGCCGGCTTCTACTTCCCCGACGAACGCGGGCTCGTACTCGGCCCCTTTGGCGGGAAACCGGCATGCACGCGTCTGCCAAAGGGCCAGGGTGTGTGCAACCGCGCATTCGACACCGCCAAGCCGGTAATCGTCGACGACGTCAATGCGTTCGCCGGGCACATCGCTTGCGATCCGGCGTCCAAATCCGAACTGGTCGTGCCAATCGTGCACGAAAAAGCGGTGTACGGCGTTTTCGACATCGATAGTCCCGCGCGCGGGCGTTTTACCGAGCGTGATGCCGCCGGTGTGCAGCGTCTCGTCCACCAATTCGCCGCCCAAACGCCGTTGCCCGAACGCTATCGCACGCTGCGTGGGACCGCGAACGTCAACGACCGCATCGACGTGCAAACGTGCCGCGATCATCACACCGTTCTACGGTATCTGGGCGACGAAGTGGCCAAAGAACAGCGTATCGCGAACGTCGTGCCGCTGCTGCGCCGCTTCAGGACGGTGCTGCTTGCGCATCTGAAGCTTGAAGATGACTGGCTGTATCCGCGGCTCACGCAGAGCGAAAACAGCATCGTGCGCGGCAAAGCGGAACGCTACCGGCAAGAGATGGGCGGTCTTCGTACGCACTTCGAGCACCTTTGGAACACGTGGTCGCGGCCCGGCGCGGTAAACGACGATTTCTCCGGTTGGCAAAACGAATGGCGTTTGTTCCGTCAGGCCATCGACGCGCGTATCGACACGGAAGACGAAGACTTGTACGTCGCAGCGGAAGCAGATCTCGCATAATCAGGCGTGCCAATGTAAGCAGCAGCCCGCCTGCCTGCTCAGGCGATTGCAGCTTGTGCCGAAGAATCATATATGCACCACTGGCTCCTGTCGGCGGCGTCATTCACTATCGTCGCCGTCACCTGCGTCATGACCGTGGCACGCTACGACGCGTTACCGGATCGCGTTCCGCTCGGCTTGCACTTCAATTCAGATAGCGGCGGCAACGGGCCGCGGTACATGATTTGGTTCTTCCCGTTCATGCAACTCGGCTTGGCACTCGACGCGTTCTCGCAGCCGCTGCGCGATGCAGTGTTCTTGACGGCCGTCGTTGCTGTTCTGTATTTCGCGCAGCTGCTCGCGATCGAACTCTCGCTGTACGGCCCGTCGCGTATGCGCTACGTACGCTTCTGGGCGTCATTCGCCGTACTCATTGCGCTCGGCACGAGCGCCGCGCTCGCGCTGCCGTTGCGCTAGCAATTATGAAAAACCCGGCGGCGAGCCGGGTTTTTGAATTCTGGAGCCGTTGACGGGGATTGAACCCGTGGCCTCGTCCTTACCAAGGACGTGCTCTACCACTGAGCTACAACGGCGTAGAGCATTTTGGAGCGGGCGGCGGGAATCGAACCCGCGCTGTCTGCTTGGAAGGCAGAAGCACT
>DAISWS010000178.1:0-3777 GCA_036826275.1 Vulcanimicrobiaceae bacterium | reverse complement strand
GAAAAAGTGCGCACGAAATACCAAGCCGTCATCGGCATCGAATGCCACGTCGAGCTCAAGACGAAAACCAAAATGTTCTGCGCGTGCGCGAATGAGTTCGGCGGCGAGCCGAATACCAAAGTGTGTCCGGTGTGCCTGGCATTACCGGGCGCGCTTCCGGTGGCGAATAAAGAAGCGATCGCGCATATGATCGCGGCGGGCCTTGCGTTCAATGCCGAAATCCCCGCGTTTTCGAAGTTCGACCGCAAGAATTACTTCTATCCGGACATGCCCAAGGATTACCAGATCTCGCAATACGACATGCCGCTCACGCAAGGCGGCGTCGTGCGGTATTGGCTCGAGGACGGCACGATGAAAGAATGCCGCCTCACGCGCATCCACTTAGAAGAAGACACCGGCAAATCGACGCACGCGGGCGGCGGCGACGGCCGCATTGCCGGCAGCAGTTACTCGCTGATCGATTTCAACCGCGCGGGCGTACCGCTCATGGAATGCGTTTCCGAACCGGACATTCGCAGCGCGGAAGAAGCGGTCGGCTACCTGGAGGCGCTCAAGCGCACATTCGTGCAGCTCGGCGTGAGCGACGTCAAGATGGAAGAAGGCTCGCTGCGCTGCGATGCCAACGTCTCCATTCGTCCCGCCGGTTCCACCCAGTACGGCACGAAGACCGAAATCAAAAACATGAACTCGTTCCGCTCGGTCTATCGCGCCATCGAAAGCGAGATACAGCGGCAGATCGAATTGCTCGAATCCGGCGGCCGCGTCGTTCAGGAAACGCGCGGCTGGGACGAAACGCAAGGCGTCACGCATTCGATGCGCAGCAAAGAGCAAGCGCACGACTATCGCTATTTCCCCGATCCGGATCTGGTGCCGATGGAAATCGATCGTGCGTTCGTCGAGCGCGTCAAGGCGACCATTCCGCTGCTGCCGCCGCAGCGGTTCGAACGCTATCACCGCGAGTACGGGCTCGACGTCAAGCAGGCGACGCAGCTCATCGACAATTTCGCGCTCGCGGATTATTTCGACCAGTGCGTTTCGGCGAGCAAGAACCCGCAGCAGAGCATGAACTTCGTGCTCGGCGAGCTCTCGCGCCTCGCGAACGAGACCGGCACGCCGGTTCCCGATTCGCCGGTCACGCCGGAGCACTTAGCGGAGCTCATTGCGCTGGTCGAAGGCAAGACGATCAATTCGAAGATCGCCAAAGAACTGCTCGAACGCATGTGGAACGGCGAGGGCTCTCCGAAAGCGCTCGTCGAAAAAGAAGGCCTGGCGCAGACGAGCGACACCGGCGAAATCGAGAAGTTCGTCGCGGAAGTCCTTGCGGGCAACGAGAAAGCCGTCGCGGACTACAAATCCGGCAAGACGAACATCCTGGGCTTCCTAACGGGCCAAGTAATGAAAGCATCCCGCGGCAAAGCCAACCCGGCACTCGTTCAAGAACTCTTGAAGCAGAAGCTGGAGTAGCAAGCGTTAGCCGCCGCTTGTTTTTGTCATCGTGAGGTATCGAACGACCGCGAACGAAGTGAGCGGCCCCGGCACACATGTCATCGTGAGGTATCGAACGACCGCGAACGAAGTGAGCGGCGCCGAGCGCAGCCGAGGCGATGCCAACATCTGAACTAGCCGACCAACGTACGCTCGAAACGCTGGACTTTGCCAGTGTTCGCGCACGCGTTGTCGAGCAAACGCGAACCGAGCGCGGCCGGCATATCGCAGAAGACCTCTGTCCGTTCGTCGACTTCGAGCGTGTGAAGCGCGAACAGGCCGCGACCGAGGCAATTCGCGACCTGATCGTTTCTGAGGACTTACACGTCCTGCCCGCCGTAGACACTGCCGATATGACGCAGCGCGCGAGCATCGGCACGTCGCTCGGCGCGAGCGAATTACGCGCCGTGGGCGACGCCGCTGCCGCAGCCGCTGCCGCATACAACAAGGTGCACGGTGCGCTCCCGGCGCTAACCGCCGGATACCAGGCGCTCAAAGAACTGCAGCACGCGATTACCGATGCAATCGACGAGCGCGGCGTCGTGCTCGAACGGGCATCGCACGCGCTCGGCCGCATCCGTAAAAGCTTACAGCAAGCACAGGCGGATGCACGCGATCGCGTCAGCGCGCTGTTGCGTTCGGCGAAATATTCGAAGGCAATCCAAGACGCGGTCGTGACAATCCGCGAAGGCCGCTTCGTCATTCCGATCAAGGCGGAGTTCGGCGGCGAAGTCCCCGGCATCGTACACGACACCAGCTCGAGCGGGCAAACGCTGTTCATCGAACCGCTCGCGGCACTCGACGCGAATAACCGGCTGCGCACGTTGCGTTTGGAAGAAGAACGCGAAATTGCCCGTATTCTGCAAGAACTCTCGCGGCAGGTGGGCGCGCATGCCGATCGGATCGAGCGCAACGTCGAAATGCTCGCGCAGATTGACGTTCTGGTTGCGAAGGCCCGCGTCGCGCAGTCGATGGACGCCCGCATGCCGGAACTCGACGACGCAGCGGCGCTCTGCGTGCGCGACGGGCGCCATCCGCTGCTGGCCGACCGCGCCGTGCCGCAGTCGCTCGAACTGAGCGATGAAACACGTCTCATCGTGATTAGCGGTCCCAACATGGGCGGGAAAACCGTCGCGCTGAAAATGGTCGGACTGTTCGTCGCGATGACGTACAGCGGCATGCAGATTCCGGCGGCGGACGGTTCGCGCATCGGCCGTTTTACGCGCGTGTTCGCCGATATCGGCGACGAGCAATCCATTGCGGAAAACACGTCGACGTTTTCCGCCCACCTGCGGCGCATGCGGCAGATCATCGCCGAGGCGGATGAACGTTCGCTCGTGCTCGTCGACGAGATTGGCGGTGGTACCGAACCGACCAGCGGTGCCGCGCTGGCCATCGCGATGCTGGAGCGCCTGCTCACGGTGCACGCGTGCGGCGTCGTCACGACGCACGCGACGGAGTTGAAACTCTTCGCGCATCAAACGCCCGGTGTAGCGAACGCGAGCGTGCGTTTCGACCCCAAGACGTTTGCGCCGACATACCATCTGGACGTCGGTACGCCCGGACAGTCGCTGGCGTTTCCGCTAGCGCGCTCGCAAGGCATCCCGGGCGAGATTATTTCGCGCGCCGAATCGCTGCTGAGCACGCGCGAGCGCGATTACGAAACGGCGCTGGCGGAACTGTCGGACGTCAATGCGCGGCTACAGGTCGAGCGCGATGCCGTCGAGCGCGAACGCACGCACATCGACCGCTTGCAGCAAAATCTGCGCTCGCGAACGGAGGCACTCGAACGCGAACGCCGCGAGTTTGCCGAGCAGGCCGAGGTGCGTATGCAGCAGACCCTACGCGAATTCAGCGAAGAACTCGCGCGGCGCGCATCGGAACAGCAATCCGTGAAGCCAAGGATTACGCCGGGCCAGAGCGCACTGCTCTCCCGCACGATCGAGCAGATGCACCGCGACCTGCGCATCAAACCGGAACAGTCGCAAAAGGCCGAAGACGGTTCGTTCAGCGAAGGTGACCGCGTGCGCATTCTTTCGTACGGCCAAGACGGAACCGTGATCGCGGACAACGGCGACACCGTACTCGTTGCGGTCGGCCCCATGAAAACCGTTGTCGCGAAAGCGGATGTTGAACCCCGAAGCGCTGCGCCTCGACAAGCTCGGCGTCCTTCGATACCTCAGGATGACACTTCCGACCGAAGCGCCAGAATGGAAGCCGCCACCCGCACCATGGCTGAACTCGACGTGCGCGGCAAGCGGTACGTCGAAGCCGAGCCGGTGGTCGACCAGT
>DAISWS010000177.1:0-3795 GCA_036826275.1 Vulcanimicrobiaceae bacterium | reverse complement strand
AGATGTCGGCAAATGCTTCAACGGCCAGACGGGCAACGTTGTTCAACGTCGCGGTGCTCATTCCCGCATTCGGCCAAACCAAACGCCCGGACCCGGCATGTGTGTAGCGAACATTACACTACTGCGGAGGCCGGAAGTACGACTTCACGTCCGGTATCGCCGTCCACGATGAGCGAAACCGCGGCCTGCGCGACTTCCGCGGCCGTAACCAGCCGGCCGTGCGGATTGCTTTGCGCGAGCCGCGCGCGTGCCGCTTCCGCGGTGATTCCCGTGCGGACTACGATGTTTTCAACCGCTTGTTGCATCATGGCGGTTTCCGTATAGCCGGGGCACAGGGCATTCACCGTAACGCCCGTGCCGTCGAGTTCTGCGGCGAGCGAACGAGTGAGGCCGACGACGCCGTGTTTGCTCGCCGCGTACGCGCTGATGTACGGCGCGCCGTAGAGTCCCGCGGTACTTGCAACGTTTACGATCCGTCCCCAGCGCGCCGCGAGCATCTCTTCGATCACGAGACGGCAACCCAGATACGTGCCCGTAAGATTGATCGCGATGATGCGATCCCAGAGCGCTTTGCCGGTTCGTTTGAGCGGCGCGCTCTGCGCCACGCCCGCATTGTTCACGAGAATCCCGACGGGCCCGTTCGCCTCGCGGCATTTTGCGAGCGCCGCAGCAAACGATACTTCATCGCCGACGTCGGCACTCGCGCGAAAGAAGCCGTCGCCGGTATCGGGCGCGGAACGGCTGATAATGCTGACCGTCGCGCCGGCGTGTTCTAGCGCGCGTGCTATCCCAAGGCCGATGCCTTTGCCTCCACCGGTCACGACCGCGTGTTTTCCGTCGATCGCCGATGGCGGAAGCTCGTTCATATGTGCGGACTCCCTTCCGCCGCGCGTGCGAGATTCCGTTCGAGCTGCGATTTACCGGGCAGATACTGCACCGGCCACTCCATGCCGGTGTAACCAAGTTGCGCGGCCGCGTGCAGCGTCCAATACGGATCGGTCAAATGCGGACGCCCGAGCGCACACAGATCGGCTCGTCCGGCTGCGATGATGCTGTTGACGTGATCCGGCTCGTAGATATTGCCCACCGCCATCGTCGCGATCCCGGCTTCGTTACGGATTCGGTCCGCGTACGGCGTCTGGAACATCCGTCCGTACACGGGTTTTGCATCCGGCGAGGTTTGACCGGTCGAAACGTCGATGAGGTCGGCTCCCGCATCTTTGAACGCGCGCGCAATGTCAACGGCATCGCCGCCGGTGATTCCGCCTTCCACCCAATCCGTCGCGGAGATGCGAACCGACATCGGCCGGTCTTGCGGCCACGCCGCGCGCATTGCACCGAACACTTCGAGCGGATAGCGCAGGCGGTTTCCAAGCGATCCGCCGTACTCGTCCGTGCGCTTGTTTTGCAGCGGCGTGATGAAGCTCGACAGCAAATACCCATGCGCGCAATGCAGCTCGAGCATGTCAAAGCCGGCGTCAAGCCCCATGTGCGCTGCGCGCACGAACTCCTCACGCACGCGATCCATGTCGGCCCGGGTCATTTCCTGCGGCGTCTGGTTCTGCGGTGCGTAGGGGAGCGGCGATGGCCCAATGACCGGCCAATTGCCGCCGGACAACGGTTCGTCCATACCCTCCCACATGAGTTTGGTCGATCCTTTGGGGCCGCTATGCCCGAGTTGCAAACAGATTTTCGCAGCCGTCCATTCGTGTACGAAATCGACGACACGCTTCCAGCCGGCCACGTGCTCCGGCTTGTACATCCCGGTGCAGCCCGGCGTGATGCGTCCTTGCGGACTCACGCACGTCATCTCGGTGTACACCAGGCCGGCGCCGCCCATCGCGCGGCTGCCTAAATGCACGAGATGAAACTCTCCGGGCATACCGTCGACCGCGCTGTACATGTCCATGGGCGATACGACAACGCGGTTGCGCAACTCGAGACTGCGCAAGCGAAACGGGGTGAACATCGGCGGGACGGGTTGTGTTCCCCGCGCGAGCCATCGTTCGATTCGCTCGACATAGGTTTTATCGCGCAGCCGCAAGTTCTCGTGACTGATGCGCTGGCTGCGCGTGAGCAGGCTGTACGCGAACTGTTCGGGCGGGAGTTTGGCGTACCGCTCGACGCTCTCGAACCATTCCGTGCTGTTGCGCGCTGCGTTCTGCAGGCGCAGCACCTCTATGCGCCGCTCCCTTTCGTAGCGGGCGAACGCACCCTCGCATGACGGCTCTTCGGTAAGCGCCCGCTGCAGCGCTATGGCGTCTTCCATGGCAAGTTTCGTGCCGGAACCCACGGAAAAGTGCGCGGAGTGCGCCGCATCGCCGAGGAGCACGACGTTTTCGTGCGTCCAATTCGCATTGCTTACGCGCGTGAAGTTGATCCAATCGCGCCCACGCAAATGCGCGGAATTCGCCATGAGCTTGTGCCCGCGCAGGTACGGCGCGAAAAGGCCCTCGCAAAACGCGATCGTCTCGTGGGTTTGCGCTTTGTCCAGGCCGTGCGCGAGCCACGTTTCCTCGCGGCATTCGACGATCCACGTACTCGTCTGTTCGTCGAAACGGTACGCATGAACGGTGAACCAGCCGTGCTCCGTCTGCTCGAAGATGAACGTGAACGCATCGAGCGGCAGCGTCGTGCCCAGCCACACGAAGCGGCATTTGCGCGTATCGAGATCGGGTTGGAAATGCGCAGCGTAGGCCGTGCGAATGCGGCTGTTGACGCCGTCGGACGCCACGATCACGTCGGCGTCGCGATACGGCTCCAGGCTCGTGACGTCTTGTTCGAATTCCAGCTCGACACCGGTTTGCTCCGCACGCCTCTGCAGAATGTTGAGCAATCGTTTGCGCCCGATCCCGGAGAACCCGTGGCCGCTCGAGCGCATGGCGTGACCCTTGAAATGGATCTCGATGTCGTCCCAGTGCGCGAAACTCTCGACGATCTCGTCGTGCGTGCGGGCGTCGGCGCGGCGCAAATTCTCGAGCGTCGCATCCGAGAAGACCACGCCCCAGCCGAACGTGTCGTAGGGCCGGTTGCGCTCGATGACGCGAATCCGGTGTTGCGGATTCGCCTTTTTCATCAAGAGGCCCAAATACAGGCCGGCGGGACCTCCGCCAATGCACACGACGTTCACGAGGAAGCGTATTGGCAGAACCGGCGGGAGTTACATGCCGCCATCGTACTCGATAAGCACCGGCGCGTGGTCGGAAAACCGCTCCGCGCGGTAAATCGACGCCGACCGCACCTTCGCGCCCACGTCCGGTGTGACCAGGTGGTAGTCGATCCGCCAGCCGTTGTTACGCTCGAACGCGTTCTGGAAGTTGGACCACCAACTGAACTGTTTGGGCTGCGCGTTGACAACGCGGAACGCATCGACCCATCCTACGCCGGTGAGCACGCGATCCATCCAGGCGCGCTCGTGTGGAAAGAACCCCGAGATCTTGCTGCAGCGCACCGGATTGTACACGTCGATCTCTTTATGCGCGATGTTGAAGTCCCCGGCGATGATGAAGGAACGCCCGATCGCACGCAAGCGCTCCAGCTCGCCGTAGAAGCGCTGCATGAACGTCTCTTTGACCGCCTGGCGCGGCGGCCCCATCGCGCCGGACGGCATGTAAAACGACACGATGCTCAGCGCTGCGTAGTCGAATTGCAGCCAGCGTGCTTCGCGGTCGTATTCCGGCCAGCCTAAGCCGCGTATCACGCGATCGGGTTCTTTCTTGGCATAAATGGCAACGCCGCTGTAACCCTTTTTCTGCGCGTCGACGAACACCCCGGTGTAGTGCGACACGGCGGCTG
>DAISWS010000176.1:0-3796 GCA_036826275.1 Vulcanimicrobiaceae bacterium | reverse complement strand
AACTCGCGACCCTCGCCTTGGCAAGGCGATGCTCTACCACTGAGCTACTTCCGCAGGTCCGCTCACGGTCCCAGGGTGGCGCCTCGAACCGGGACGTATGTTTAAGGTTCGAGGCGCCACCCTCGAACCACTCGCTGGTGAAATCTGGGCACTGGGGACCCCGCGCGCTTCGCGTGCGGGGAGCGCGCAGGCACGGATGCCGGAGCGCCGGTTAGACGGCTCTGCTTGCCCGAACGAAGCGAAGCGGAGTTTGGGCAAGCAGAGACTCGAACTCTGACGGGTTGCCCCACTGGAACCTAAATCCAGCGCGTCTGCCAGTTCCGCCACTTGCCCTCGAGAACGCTCAGGGCAGGCCTCTGTCCTGGCGGACCCCCATAAATATAACGCCCCGGCCGCTTTTCCTCTACGACGAAGCTATCTGCGTTTACATCTACCGCGTTGCGGTCACTCTTGCTTGCACTTTCGGTTAGAAGCGCTCTAGATTTGCGCGGCTTCCCGGAGGACGTCGCTCCACGTCATCGCTTTCGCTCGCTCGCGCTCGGCGTGTTCGGCGGATTCGTCGAGGTGCGCAAGCGCTTCGCGCACCACGCGTTCGCGATCGAGTTCGTCGGGCGGCTGACGCGGCACGCCGATTCCATCGAAGACGCCGTCGGCGAAAAGCGCCAGACGGTAAGCGCACGCAACATCCTGCTGCGCGAGCGCAAGGCGTGAGAGCGCGTCTACGCAATTTGCGCTCAGCCAATCGTCCTGATACTCGCGCACCAGTTCGAGCGCACGGCGCAGCACGGGACGAGCCGCTTCGATATTTCCGCGCTTGAGCTCGAAGCAGCCGATGTTCGTGAGTTGCCATGCGGTGGACTGCGGATCGTGCAGACGCTCGAGAATCGCCAAGCTTTGCCGGCTCAGGCTGATCGCACGTTCGTAATCGCCGACGACGGCGGCCAAATCGCCGAGATTTCCGAGCAGCGATGCAACGCCCCGGTCGTTTTCCAGCCGCCTGAACAGTTCCAGGCTCTGCTCGTACAGATCGCGCGCGCGCAGGTGATTTCCGCGCCAGCCTTCCGCCATCGCCATGCCGTTGAGCACGTCGCCCATACGCCGGATGTCACCCATGCGGGTGGTAATTTCGAGCGCCTCGTGCAGACACGGCTGACCGCGATCGACGTCTCCCAAACCCGCATGCGCGGCCGCTACTTCGGATAGCGCGGATGCAAGGCCGATCTCGTCACCGAGCGCGCGATACTCTTCCACCGCGACCATAGCACACTCCAGCGCGTGTTTTGAATGCGCCGTGTCAAGCCTTGCCACACCGTAGAGCAGTTCCGCGCGAACGTGCCGCGGGTACTCGATCCCGCGTGCGAGCAGCTCTTCTATCCATTCGCGCCCCGAAGCGGTGCGCCCAAGATACTGCCAGTATTGGATCAGGCACGCGCTGAGTTCGGCGCCGAGTTGAATGTCGTGGCCTTGCGTCACCGTAAACATTAGTGCGGCGCGCAAATTGTCCAGCTCGGGCACCATATCGTGCAAGCGGCGCTGCCACGCACGCGTCGGATAACTCTCGCGAAGTTCGCGAGCGCGTTCTAAAAAGTGCCGCGCGTGGCGCATCCCGGTTTCGACGAAGTCGTCATGCTCGATTGCCAGTGCACGCGCATACGCGCGGATCGACGCCGGCAGCGCGTACCGGTCGCCCTCCTCGGCGGGTTCGATGGTGACGATCGCGTTTTCGATGAGCCCGTTCAAGGCAACGACGATCCAATCGGCATCGAAATCCGCGCTGGCGCAGACCTGCTCGATCGCCTCCCGCCGCGCGCCGCCCGCAAACACGCTCAACCGGCGCAGCAACAATTGCTCCTGCGGCGAGAGGACGCTATACGTCCACTCGATGAATCCGGATGCCGCGTGCCGGTCCATGCTCGCTTCGTCCGGTAAACGCTGTTCCAATTCCGCGAGCGAAAGCTTGCGCAGTTGCGCGGCCGCGAGTTCGATCGCCCGCGGCAGCCCCGCTAAGTGTGCGCAGATGCGCTCGATTGGCGCAGCATCTGCGCTGGCGATGCCGTGAACTTCGAAAGCTTTCCCGCGCTCGATAAAGAGCGCGATCGCGGACTGCGTGTCGAGCGGCGGCAGCGAAAACGATACTTCCCCTGCGACCATCAGCGGCTCGCGGCACGGCAGGACGACGCGCGTATCGCGTGCTTCTTCCAGAAGCGCGCGCACGTACTGCGCGCACGCTGCGGCGACGGCGTCGCAATTATCGAAAATGATGAGCGTGCGTTTGGATTTCAGGAATTCCGAGGCGGCGACCTCCGAAGCGATCAGCGGCGTCTCACGAACCCCGAGCACGCCGGCTATTTTGCTGCCCAGATATCGCCCATCGGCAACCGTCGAGCAATCGACGTAATACACGCCGTCCGGGAACCGGGAGATGTCGCGCAGCGCCGTTTCGATCGCATGCCGCGATTTGCCGGAGCCCGCGGGACCTGCGATAGTGAGTAGCCGTGATGCTCGAAGCAGTGCGCGAATGCGGTGCACTTCTTCAGCTCGGCCGTACGTGCGGCCGCGAAGGCGCGGCAAATTGTGCAGGTACGCCTTCGCCGGATATGCCGGGGGCGCATCGGAGCGGTAGTTCTCGGCTGCTACGCGGTTGCGGCCGCTGCGTTTAGCATCGTAGAGCGCTGAATCGGCGGTCTCAACCAGCGCTTGCGCGGCACTGCCACGCGAGGGAATTTGGTATGCGACGCCCACGCTTATCGTCAGACGCCCGAGCAGCGAGCCGCTGTGCGCGATGCCGAGATCGAAAACGGCCGCACGCATGCGTTCGGCGATCGTCAGGGCACCGCGCAAATCGGTGTCCGGAAGAATCGCCATGAATTCTTCGCCGCCGTAGCGCGCGAACGTGTCTTCCGAGCGTGAGAGACAGGACGCGAGCGCCGTCGCCACTTGCTGCAAGGCGGCATCGCCGGCGACGTGGCCGTACGTATCGTTGAACGGTTTGAAGAAATCGACGTCCACGAGCATGATCGAGATTCCGGTGCGCCGCCGGATCGCACGCCGCCATTCAGCCGACAAGCGCTGGTTGAGCCAGCGGCGGTTGCCCACGCCGGTCAAGCTGTCGGTGGACGCGATATTCTCCAGCCGCGCGCTCTGCGTTTCGATCTGCGCCTGGTGGATGCGCACGCTGAGATAGAGCGCGCACGTCTGCAGCAGCTCGGCGTCTTCTTCATCGTACGCTTCCGGAATTTCGCTCTGGACGGAAAGCACGCCGATGATTTCGGTGCCGAACTTGAGCGGGACGAAAATCGCCGACACGCGGTCGTCGCTCTGCGGCTGACCGGGAAGATTGAGCGGCGAGCGGCCTTCGGTCCAGTCCTCGATGCGGCGTTTGATAATCAGTTGCCCGTCGCGCATCACCGTCGCCGTGGACGAGCCCGGGCGCACGCGCCGGTTTTCAAGCCGCCCTGCGACGCCGTTTTCCAGCAAAAACACGATGCGGCCGCCCTCTGCGTCGCTGAGCGCGATAAACACGACCGGCGCGTCGACGAAGCGCGCCAAAAGCGAACAGATCGCGTGGAAAAGTTCTTCCAGCGAGAGACTGCTCGTCAGTAGCTCTGCGGTGCGCTGCACCACTTCCCGGTCCCTGTCCGCGCGCGATCGGGCACGGGGCTGCCACAAAGGCGACGGCGTGGCCAGGCTTCTTCAGCGCCTGCTCGATCTCGGCCACGGTGTCCGCCTTGGTGCGCGCCTCGAAGGCCCGCGCGCCGGGCGCCATGTAGAAGCACCGCTCGTAGGTGCGGTCGTT
>DAISWS010000175.1:0-3875 GCA_036826275.1 Vulcanimicrobiaceae bacterium | reverse complement strand
CGTTCAACATCGGCTCGAGCAGCGCGACGTCCTTTGCGTCACCCCGCCGCCCGAACGCGCGCACCGCTTCTATGCGGACGACGTCGCTCGAGTCGTGCAGTCCGCTCGTCAATGTTTTTTTCGGCGCGTTTTTTGCGTAGCCGCGGAAGAGCGTCCACATGATGTGCCACCGCACGAACGGATCGCGTTCGCGCGAAAATTGACGCGAAAGCGCGGCCACCGCAAACCCGCTTTGCGGCGAACCGCTGAAACCTTCGAGCGTCGTCGCCGCGCGCGCACGAAGCACGGCTAGACGCCCGCGCAACAGAGCGGCCACACGCTGCGCACCCGCGCGCTCTTGCGCGGCTTTGAATGAATGTGCCGTTTCCAGACGATCCGTCGCATCCAATGCAGACACGAGCACGGCCGGACTTGTATCGCGTAGCGCAGCGAGTACGCGCCCCGCAACCGCGTTCGTTCCGATGAGGCCCAAGCCGTACACCGCGAGTGCTCGCATTGCCGGATCGCTTACGTGCAAGCGGCGTTCGAGCAGCGGAATACCGGCTGCTTGTTTTGTGCGGCCGATTGCAAGCGCGGCTCGCAAAGCGACCAGGCGATCTTTCGAACTCAGGAATTCACCAAGCCGGCCGTTACCTAAAGAACGCGACTGTTCAAGTTGCTCGATTTGCACGTAGGGAGAAGGCGCCGGCGCCGATGTACCGAGCGCAACGGCGAGCATTACCGGCACGACTGCCAACCGTACGGCCTTCTTAATCAAATCAATACCAACTTTCTGGGTCGAACTTGCGTTCTAGTATATGGAGCATGAGATTGCCGTCCTTCTGGGGCGGCGCAAGAAACTGAGGTTAGACACTTTCTAATGAGTACACCCAACGGCCCGGCGCCCAAAAAAGCCGGCGGCATGACGGTCCGGGAAGCGGGCCAAAAAGGCGGCGAGACCGTCAAGAAAAAGTACGGCCCGGAGTTTTACGAGCAGATCGGACGCAAGGGCGGTCAGGCGACCAAGCAAGCGCACGGGCACGCCTTCTACGAGCAGATCGGCAAGAAGGGCGGCAAAAAGGGCGGCGAAGCGACGCGCGACCGTTACGGCCCCAACTTCTACGAGCAGATCGGACAGAAGGGCGGCCAAAAGGTCAAGCAGCTCATCGAAGAGGGCAAACGTGCAGCAGCCGCAGCGGCCCAAGAAGAGAAAAAAGCCAGCTAATCGCGCCGCGATTTTGGCGGTGGCCGCAGCCTGCGCCGCTGCGGCGGCAGGCGCGGGTCCTCAAACGGCCCGCGCAATTGTGGTTCACAATCCGCGCCCAACCGCAGCCGCACCGGCCGCGACCCCCGGCGTGTCTCCCAACGCAACGGTTCTGCCGCTCGATTCGAGCCTGTTTTTCGTTTTGGACGACGCGATTAGTTCGCGTTTGAAAGCGGGCTCGACGGTGCGCGCCCATTTGCGCGATCCGATCGTGCTGCGCGGAAAGACGATCGCTCCGGCGGGAACGCCCGTCGAGATCGAAATAAGCCAAAGCAATGCGGCCCACATGGGCAACGAAGACGGCTCCGTCGACATCTATTTCAAATCGCTGAGCCTGCCGGACGGCCAAAGCATTCCGCTCACGACGCCCACTGGGCATATCGACCCACACATGTCCATCGGCCAGCAGAACACGCGCGCCGCGGTCGACACGATCGGTGACATCTTCATCCCGGGCCACTACATCTATCACATGCTTCGCAAAGGGCACGATGTGACGCTCGGTGCAGGGACCGTCCTTCGCGCGCGCACGGCGGCATCGGCCACGATCGCCGGCGGCGCGCTGATAATCGCCACGCCGCAGCCGTTCCTCTCAGCGGGTGATGCGCCGCATTCTGCGTTCTCGCCGGCGCCCATCTACACGCCTCCGGGATTCATCCTTCCGACGCCGAAGCCGACGCCAAGCGTTAAACCGACAAGCACTCCCTAACGAAAACCCCGGAGGTGTCCCATGAAACGTGCGCTCTTCGCGATCACGTTTTTGGCATTCAGCGCCATTGCGGCATCAGGCTACAGCGCGCTGGCAGCCCCGATGAAACCCAAACTTCCCGATAAACCGCTTCCTTCGGAAGTTGCGTTCGTGCAGCAGGTCACCACGGACCTCAATGCGCGTTTCGCGACGCCGGCCGACGCCGAGAAAGCCGGCTACTTCCGGTACAACAACGAAGATAAGACCGGCGCGATCAGCTACGCAAACACGCAATGGAACAGCGCCGCCGATCCGGCGCATCCGCAACCCAGCCAGCTGTGGTATGACGTGAAAGGGCATCTGCTCGGTGCGGACTTCTCCATTCCGTTGACCGCGCAAAACAGCGCCGCGCCGCCGAAGCTGTGGGGCCTGAATCCGGGCCGCTGGATGCAATTCAAACACAGCCACGTGCACTACATCGTCAAAGGCACCGGCGACGCGCAATTCGGCCACGCGGTTCGCGCCGACGCGTACACCAAAGCCGGCGGCGATCTGAGCAATCCGACTGCGGCGCCGCTCGTCAAGATCGGCAAAGTTGCTTCCGCCGATCAAGTCACCAAAGTATTCACGTTCCCCGCACAATGGGACGTTGAAGTTTGGGTGACGCCCAATCCGCTCGGCGCGTTCGCCGAGACCGATCCGCTGGTGAAGCCGAGTAAGGCTTCGGGCGCGGGGGAGATGTAGGCTCTTCTCTCGCTTCATGCTGGTGACGGGCGACCGGGGACACCGCCGGTCGCCCGTCACAGTGTGAGCTCATTCCGTTGTGTGCTTTTATTTGTTGACGGTGCAGTGGGCTTGGACTAGGGTGATTGCGGCGTCGGCTGCTGCGTTTTCTGACTGATCGATGACGTCGCGTTGGCCGTCGAACCGCAGGTATGATTTGATGTCGCGCATCTGCTGCGGCATCTGGGCGTCTTGCATCTCGTTTTGATAACTGTCCGCGTCGCCCCGGGGCTCGTAATCCATCATCGCATGGACGACGCCCGTCAAATCGCTGGCGAGCTGCATTTGCTTGTTGTAAGCGAGTTGCAGATTCTCCGCCACTTGATGGATGGCGGTCGCCTCCTGCGGGTCTTTCGTCAGCGTTTCGCCTTGGCGCAGCGCGTTGATCTGTTGCTGGATGAGCGGCAGGCTCTTTTCTATGTCGCCCACCTGCTGCATCAGCTTGATGCGGATGTTGCTGTAGCGGATCTGATAGTCGCCGTGCTTGAAGACGTCGTTGAAGTCGACGAGTTGCGTATCGACCTGGTCGAGCGAACGGTCATTGGACAGCATCGGCGCGACGGCGGCATTGAAATGCTGGGCGATGGAGCTGCAAAACGGCGTCGAGCGCACCGTAGCGATGGTCTTGAGTTGGCTCGCAGCGGGCGAGGGCGAAGGCGACGGATTGACGACGGCCGCAATAAGGGCTATCGCGAGAACGCTATTCGTTTGACCAATAGTCCTTCAGAGCTTTGCCGCGCGAGGGATGCCGGAGTTTGCGCAGCGCCTTCGCTTCGATTTGGCGAATGCGCTCGCGCGTGACGCCGAACTCCTGGCCGACCTCTTCCAACGTACGCTGATGGCCGTCTTCCAATCCGAAGCGCAGAACCAGCACCTTGCGCTCGCGCTCGGTGAGGTTTTGCAGCACGTCCTGCATCTTCTCTTTGAGCAGCATCACGGAGGCTGCTTCGGCCGGCGCGACGGCTTCCTGATCTTCGATGAAATCGCCCAAATGCGAGTCTTCTTCTTCGCCGATCGGGGTCTCCAGCGAGATCGGCTCTTGGCTGATCTTGATAACTTCGCGGACTTTTTCCGGCGTCAGGCCCATCTCGGCGGCAATTTCCTCCACCGAGTGATCGCGTCCGAGCTCTTGCAGCAACTGGCGCGAGATCTTGATAAGGC
>DAISWS010000174.1:0-4030 GCA_036826275.1 Vulcanimicrobiaceae bacterium | reverse complement strand
ACCAAGATTCTTGGCGCGTATGCCGAGTACATCGAGATTCCGCCGCACATCGTCGAGCAAAATTGCTACCCGAAACCTCCCGGCCTGTCATATGCGAGTGCCGCGTTTTTGGAGCCGCTCTCGTGCGTGGTGCATTCGCTGGATTTTGCGGATCTGGCGGCTGGTTCGAGCGTGCTGGTCATGGGCGACGGCGGTTTCGGCTTGCTGCACGCGGCGCTTCTCGTACGCAGCGGCATGCGTCCGATTCTCGCGGGGCGCCGCGAAGAGCGCATGCGTATTGCGCGCACGTTCGGCGTGCGCGAGATCATCGATGCGCGCAATGAAGACGTCACGCAGCGCGTTCGCGAACTCACCGGCGGCCGCGGCGCCGACGCGCTCATTGAATGTACCGGGCGTGAAGAGGTATGGGAAGCAGCGCCGGTGATGGTGCGGCGCGGCGGCCTCGTATCGTTCTTCGGCGGTTTGCCGTCGACGGTGCGCGTATCGTTTCTGGCGGCCCGCATGCATTACGACGAAGTACGCCTCGTCAGTCCGTTCCATTTCACACCGCGCGCCGTGAGCCGCGCGTACGATCTGCTCGCGTCGCATGCCATCGATCCGTCGCCGCTGGTGAGCGGTAGCGTGAACCTGGATCGCATTGCCGACGTGTTCGAGCGGCTCGATGCGGGCGATGGGATCAAGTTCGCGATTCAGCCGTGACGACGAACGGCAAAATGCGGGCCGCGGTGCTGTACGATGTTGACGACATTCGTATCGAATCGCGCGACGTTCCGAAAATCGGTCCCGGCGAATTACTCGTGCAAACGCGCGCGAGCGGTATTTGCACGGGTGACGTGCTGGGCTGGTACGTGCGGCGTAAGGCGCCGCTCGTGCTCGGCCACGAGCCCGCCGGCGTGGTTGCAGCGGTCGGACCGCCGGAGCACTCCGGGCAATCCCACGACTTTGCCGTCGGCGAGCGCGTCTTCGTGCACCATCATGCCCCGTGCTTTTCGTGCCGTGCGTGCGAGCGGGGCGATTACGTCCAGTGCGCGACCTGGCGCAAAAGCGCGATCGATCCCGGCGGCCTCGCGGAGTACTTCCGCGTGCCCAAAGAAAACGTGCGCGACACGCTGCGCATTCCGCAGGACGTTCCGTTCACGGACGCGTCGCTGATCGAGCCGCTGGCGTGCGTGGTCAAATCGATTCGCCGCAGCGGTGTGCGCCGGGGCGATACGATGCACGTGATTGGCCTTGGGGTCATGGGATTGATGCACGCGCTGGTCGCGCAAGCGCTCGGCGCGACCGTGAGCGGCAGCGACTTTATCGAAGAGCGCCGTACCAATGCAGCATCGCTCGGCGTGCATGCATTGGATCCGCAAGAGCCGTTCGCCGGCGCGGACGTGGTCATCTGCGGGCCCGGCTCGCCGGAAGCATTGCGCAACGCGTTCGCCGCCGTCTTGCCGGGCGGCACAGTCGTCATGTTCACGCCGCTCGAGCCGGGCGTGCCGCTGACGTTCGATCCGAACGATCTGTACTTCCGCGACGTCACGCTCGTGCCGAGTTACTCGTGCGGTCCAGACGATACGCGCGCGGCGCTCGATTACATCGCGACGCGCGTGGTGACCGCGCAGCGCCTCGGCGCAACCCTCTACCCGTTGGAAGAGGCGGCTGCCGCCTACGCGGCGCTGCGCGGTTCGCGCATCATCAAACCGATCGTAACGTTCGAGCCCTCACTCTTTCCCTAACGTCAGATCGTCGGATACGTCGGATTCACGGAGCGGTTCATCGTCGCTTCCGATTCGACCGTTCCGGTGGTGGTGCGGCTCTGTTCGCCTGCTCTCCATGCCGCGCGAATCTCCGTTTGCGATTGCGCGCCGATACGCTGGTCGACAGGCATGCCGGTCTGATTGAGGTCGTCGATTACCACGAGCGGTAATGCGTCCGCGATATCGACGATCGCTTGCGCGTAGTCTTCGAGGTGGCGTTTTGCCAACTGCGCAATGCTGGTATTCCCAAAGGCATTTGCCGTCGTGAGCAGCATGCTGTAGGAAGCGGTGCACAGTGCAATCGCCGTGTAGTCGTCGCGCAAACCTTTTGCAACTTTCGTCTTGCGCATCTTGTCTATTGCGCTCGCGAACCAGCCCTCCACGTTGGTAACCGCGGATTTAGCCGGATGCGCCGCGTGTCCACCGAGAGAATCGAGCGCGCTTTGCAATGTTTGTATGTGCGTTTCGGCGAGCGTGAGAATCCGCCCGACGACGGTCGATGCAGCAGGCATGCCGCGAAAATCGGCATCGTCGCGCTGCGTGCGGAAGGGGATGCAAATGTGTTCTTCCACCGCCAGCATGTCGCTGACGTAGGTCGCCAAACTATGTTGTACGTCCGTCATGATGAGCACTTGTACCCGTTCGTCAGGGATCTGTGCTAGGGCTGAGGAGGCGGGCATACGCTAGTAAACTCCCTGCAAGCGCGACCGCCTTCAGCGCCGCTCAGCAGTGTCCGGACCGCTCATGGTTGCGCGCCGGCCGTTTTGTCTAGGAAGGCTCGCAGTCTTTCCTTCTCTCCGGGCGGATATGTTAAGCGCAGGTGACTGATTCTGCCGCGATCAGAGATGGTCACGTGCATTGTGTGGTCTAAAACAAATTCGGCGCCATTGCGGCTCAAAATGTCGAGGAATCGAATATCCGTCGGCGCCTGCGTGGATATCTCGTGAGCAAAAACAACCGAGTCGAAGGTCTTCCGACCGTTTTTCGCTGCCTGTTTGAATGAGTCGAGGATGGCGTCGACACCGTAAAAAACTTTGTCTCCCGAGTTATATTCGGCGTCTGCTGTAAGGCACAGCGCCGCGGTCCCGTAGTCTTCGTCATCCAGCGCTTGTGCAAAGCGCTCTACGATATCCACAAGTGCTCCGGTACAACGCCCGCGAGGGCGACGACGCGGAACGATTCGTAACGGTTTGCAAAAACACCGAGCGTCGCCGCTTGACGTACAACAGCGTGCGCTGCGAGAACGCGAAGCTGCGCGAAGGCCAAAGCGGCCCTACCCATCGGCCTGCGGTTCATCCTCGGTAATGTCCTCGGCTTCGTCGTCAACGCTTTCCTTCGGGGCCTGTAACAATTTGCGTCCCAGGCCCTCGAAGTTTTTCATGGCTTCGTCGCCGTCTAAATCATCATTCATCTATGTCGCCGCGGTGGCTTGCTGATTCATCATAAGGCGTAATTCTTCCGCGACATTGTCCACTCCATCGGCATTGGATACCGTAGATATCAAATCGTGGAGTCGGTCTTCCACGGCGACTCCATGCCTCTGCAATTCGACCAACAGAAATAGCAGCCGTGTCGCATATTGATCTGCAAAGCGGTACGCAGCCTCGGTTTCGAGCATTTCCGGTGTGTACTGTTGGCCGTTCCTCTCTACTACGGCGGGCTGCCCATACTTTTCGTTCAAAAGCCGGGTCAATCGGTAATCGCTAGTTAGCCTTTGTATTTCCGCCTGCATGGACCACAACTCGCTGATAAGACGTGTCTTGCTGTTGTCAGACAAAACGTGTACCAATGCGGTCCTGCGCTCAAGAACCCCGAACCGTGCATTCTCCTCGTCGTCGCGGTGCACCGCAACTAGGATCGTCGCCGCCGTTAGCATGACCACGAAGGCCACGATTGCCCCCCACGCCTGCGGCGGGAGACCAGGGATCGTCAGGAACGCCGCTAGCATGGCGGCGACGACCGCATAAACGGCGGCCGGAAGGCCATAGATGCGCCTGATAAGCCATCGCATCCCACCATTTTAGCGTGGTGACTCAGCGACTCAGCGACTCAGCGATATCATCTTGACAACTGTTAAGTCCGGGCGTACGGTCCAGGAGTGAGTACCGCATTTGCCGATGAACTGAACGCCGCGATGGAGTCCGCGGGCTTAACAGCTGCGGAGTTGGCCCAACGGTGCGGTCTGACCGAAGCCGCGATCTCGTACCTGCGATCGGGGCAGCGGGAGCCCTCCTACCGGTCGCTGCAGCGGCTGACCCGTGTACTGCCTGACCTAACCGCCATCA
>DAISWS010000173.1:0-4150 GCA_036826275.1 Vulcanimicrobiaceae bacterium | reverse complement strand
GTCGAAGACACGATCTCGATTTTGCGCGGACTCAAAGAAAAATACGAGGCGCACCACGGCGTGCGCATCAAGGATTCCGCCCTCGTTGCGGCAGCGACGCTTTCGAACCGGTACATCACCGATCGCTTCTTGCCGGACAAGGCCATCGATTTGGTCGACGAAGCGGCGGCGAAGCTGCGCACGGAAATCGATTCGATGCCGCAGGAACTCGACGAGATCTCGCGCCGCGTCATGCAGCTGGAAATCGAGCGGCAAGCGTTGCGCAAAGAGACCGACGAGGCGAGTAAGCGCCGCTTGGATCAACTCGAAAAGGAACTCGCCGATCTCAAGGACGATCAGCACGAACTGCAAGTGCGCTGGCAAGCGGAGAAAGCCGCTGCCGTAAAATTGCGCGAACTGCGCGAGCAGATTGAGGAAACGAAAGTTCAGATCGAACAGGCGGAGCGCCAGTACGATCTGAATCGCGTGGCGGAGTTGCGCTACGGCAAGCTCGCCGGCCTGGAAAAGCAATTACAAGAAGAAGAGCAGCGCCTGAGCGCGCGCGACGGACAAACGCGGCTTTCCAAAGAGGAAGTCGATGAAGAGGACATCGCCGAGATCATCAGCCGCTGGACCGGCATCCCGGTATCCAAAATGCTCGAAGGTGAAGTGCAGAAGCTGCTGCACCTGGACGAAGAACTGCATAAGCGCGTCATCGGGCAAGACGAAGCCGTTACCGCGGTCGCCGAGGCGGTCGTGCGTTCGCGTTCCGGGCTTGCCGATCCGAACCGCCCAATCGGCTCGTTCATCTTCCTCGGCCCGACCGGCGTCGGCAAAACCGAACTTGCGCGTGCGCTCGCCGAGTATTTGTTCGACGACGATCGCGCGATGATCCGCATCGACATGTCCGAATATCAAGAGAAGCACACGGTGGCGCGTCTGCTCGGCGCACCGCCGGGATACGTCGGCTTCGAAGAAGGCGGTCAACTCACCGAAGCGGTGCGCCGCCGTCCGTACAGCGTCATTCTCTTCGACGAGATCGAGAAGGCGCATCCGGACGTGTTCAACGTGTTCTTGCAGATATTGGATGACGGACGTTTGACCGACGGTCAAGGCCGCACGGTGGATTTCCGCAATACCATCGTGATCATGACCTCGAACATCGGCAGCCATCGCATCCTGGATTACAAGGGCGACATGGGCGGAGCCGAGTACGCGATCATGCGCGCGACGGTGCTGGACGAATTGCGCCAGCACTTCCGTCCGGAATTCTTGAACCGCGTCGACGAAGTGATCGTGTTCCACGCGCTCACCGAAGAAGAGCTTGGCGAAATTATCGAGATCCAACTCAAGCGCGTTCGCGAGCGTCTTGCGCAGCGCCGCATCAAGCTCGAACTCACGGACGCGGCAAAACGCCATCTGGTAAAGACGGGATACGATCCGGTGTACGGCGCGCGCCCGCTCAAGCGCGCGATCCAAAAAGAATTGGAAACGCCGCTGGGCCGCAAAATTCTCGCGGGCGACGTGCGCGAAGATCAAAAGGTCGTCGTCGATTACGACGACATCCGCGGCGAACTGACGTTCAAAGCGCAAGAAACGGGCGAACCGGTTCTGGTCTAATAAAGGTCACGCTCCCGGCATTCGGTAATCCTCCGGCATGGATAGAGCCGGTTCAACCATAGCCGTCTTTTCGCATGACGTGGAGCTGCTGCCGGCGATCGGTGCGGCCCTCAACGTTGCCGGCATTCGCGTCGTGCCGCAGGCCGAAGTGGGCGCGATTCATCTGATGCGCTACGGTGACAGCGTCGGCGTCATTCCCGATCCGGAAGGCCTGCCCGCGGTGTACGTCGCGATGCCAATCGATCCGAAGGCGCTCGTCGGTGCGGTCCGCGTCGGGCACGAACTGAACGAAACGCGGCGCGCCGTGCGTGAGGCAAAAGAACTACTCGAAATCGCGCGTTTGCTGGGTTCAGAGCACGACAAGCACAAACTCTATAGCGCGATCGTGCTGAAATCACGAGAGTTGACGAACGCCGATTCCGGCACGCTGTTCATCTTGGAAAGCCAGGAAGGCAAAGAGTTTCTGCGTTTCGCGATCGCGCAAACGGGCCCGCATCATCAAGAAACATATGCGGGCGGCACCATTCCGCTGAACAACGCGTCAATCGCGGGGCACGTCGCGATGAACGGCAAGCCGATCCGGTTGACCGACGTCTACAAAGACGCCGCCACGCATATGCTGAACTTCGATCGCTCGTTCGACGAAAAAAACGGGTACCGCACCAAGTCGATGCTCTGCGTTCCGCTCATGCACTATACCGGCAAACCGACCGGCGTGCTGCAACTGATGAACCGCAAGCCAATCTTCGAGATGCCGCTCAATTCCGCGTCGATTACCGAGTCGGCCGTCGAACCGTTCGACAAGCACGACGAAGAACTCATCATGGCGCTTGCATCGTACGCGGGCGTTGCGCTGCGTAATGCGCAACTGCTTGAAGACCTGTGGGCGACCAAAGGCCTCGAAGGAAAGAATCCGCTCGAGCGCTAGGCCGCGCTAGGCTTTGCTGAACTCCCGTTTGCGCTGGCGCAGGCGATCGGTTTCGTTCAAAAGGCGCTTGCGCACGCGGATCGATTTGGGCGTTACCTCGACCAATTCGTCGTCCTCGATAAACTCGATTGCGCGTTCCAGCGAGAGTTCTTCGGGCGGCGGCAGCTTGATGTTCTCGTCCGATCCCGAGGCGCGCATATTCGTCAGCTTCTTTTCACGCACCACGTTGAGCGCGATGTCTTTGTCGTCGTTTGCGCGTCCGACGACCATGCCTTCGTACACGTCCGTGCCCGGACCGACGAAAAAGCGTCCGCGCTGTTCCAAGCCCATGAGCGCATAGCCCGTCACGCGGCCGGTGTCGCTTGCAACGAGCGCGCCGACGTTGCGGCCGGGCAGTTCGCCCTGCCACTCTTGATGGTCGTAATACGTGTGCGACATGACCGCGGTTCCGCGCGTGAGCGTAAGCAGTTCGCCGCGCAAGCCGAAAATCGCGCGGGTCGGCATGGTGTATTCCAAGCGGCGCGACTCGGCGACGTTTATCATGTTCGACATGATCGCTTTACGGCTGCCGAGTGCTTCGATGACCGGCCCTTCGTACTCCGAGGGCACATCGACCACGACGTACTCGACCGGCTCCCACTTCTTGCCGTCGCGTTCGGTGACGATGACTTGCGGTTTGGAAACCTGCACTTCGTAGCCTTCGCGGCGCATCGTCTCGATGAGAATGGAAAGATGCAGTTCGCCGCGGCCGCGTACTTCAAACGTGTCGGCGGACTCCGTGTCCGCGACGCGCAGCGCGACGTTCGATTCGAGTTCGGCCATCAGTCGCGCACGGATCTGGCGCGAGGTGAGAAACTTGCCTTCTTTGCCGGCGAACGGCGAATTGTTCACGCTGAAGAACATCGAAACGGTCGGTTCGTCGACCGCGACGGCGTGCACGCCTTCGGGCGCGTTCAAATCGGCAATCGTGTCGCCGATGTTCAAGCCTTCGATCCCGGAGACGCAGACGATGTCGCCGGCCGATGCTTCATCCACCTCGACACGCTCGAGACCCTGAAACGTGAGCAGTTTTGTCAGGCGCAAGCCGGTTTCAACGGCGCCGTCGCGTGCGACTTTGGCGATCGGCGCGTTCGTTTTTGCGCTGCCGCGAAAGACGCGGCCGATGCCGATGCGTCCGACGTAGCGGTTGTGATCGATCGCCGACACGAGCATTTGGAACGGCCCGTCTTCGGCGGGCGCGTCCGGAACGTGATCGCAAATGACTTTGAAGAGCGGTTCGAGGTCATCGCTCTGCTCTTCCAGCGTACGTTTCGCGACGCCGGCTTTGGCATTCGTGAAAATCACGGGAAAATCGGCTTGCTCGTCGTTCGCGCCCAGTTCGATGAAGAGATCGAACACTTCGTTGACTACTTCCGTCGCGCGCGCGTCTTTGCGGTCGATCTTGTTGACGACGACGATCGCCTTCAAATCGAGTTCGAGCGCCTTGCGCAGCACGAAGCGCGTCTGCGGCATGACGCCTTCCGCCGCATCGACCAGGAGCAGCACGCCCTGCACCATTTGCAGCACGCGCTCGACCTCTCCGCCGAAGTCGGCGTGCCCAGGCGTGTCGACGATGTTGAACTT
>DAISWS010000172.1:0-4179 GCA_036826275.1 Vulcanimicrobiaceae bacterium | reverse complement strand
CGGTTTCGCCGTCGCTCGATACCTGAAAGTCCGGAACTAGTCGCGGATAGGAGCCTTTTGGCCCTGCGGCTTCGGCAGCCGCGACGTTCCGCGCTTCGATATCGAGCACGGCGCGCTGCGCATCCATCCCGGAAGCAGCGGTCTTGAGCAAACCGAGGCTATCCATTGCGCCAACCTCGTCGCGCTGGTACATTCAACATAGCGTCAGGGTAGTGCGCGAATATGGCAAATAACGATCGTAAATATTTCCGGAGTGTGTCCGTTGCGCCGATATGCGCGCTGATTGGAGTGCTGCTTCTAGGCTGTAACACACAACACCGCAGAATTGCGGCCGATCCTTCATCTCCGCAACGCGGCATCATCACGCCGGATGGCGTACGGTGTACCGGCTTCATGAATTCGAAGCCCGGTTATAGCTGTTATGAGAGAATCGCAGGCCGTCCCGGCGTGCGGTGCAGTGGTTATGTAGATCCAGGAGACAGCACGCCGCTGCTGCCGGGTCCGCCGCCGGTAATCTACAGCGTTCGTGAGATTGGTGAACCAGGCGTTCCGAGGTTGACGCCGGCGCAACTGCATACTATCAGCGGGATCGAGCGTGCATTCGGCAGCCCCCATCTTCAGTTCGTGCTGCTACCCGGCCTGACGAACCCGCTCGTGGTATTCAACGCCACGCGCGGCATATGCGCGAATTGGGCCGGGGGTTATCCGGTGCTAAACGACAACCCCGACGGCCGTCGTTTCTATGAGCCTGGCGACAACCCGTACGGCACAGGCATAGCGCCCGACTAGACGCGTCGGCTGTTTGTATGCAATACCGATGCGTTTGGTTGCCGGGGCTATCCATGCGTCACGCTCTTGATCTCGGCCAAACGCGCATGCATCGCGTTCATAAGCGCTTCTTGAAAAATCGCTTTTTGTGCGACGCCGGCCATGGCCGCATCGCTTCGCAGCGATCCGTACGGCGTCTGCGCGCGCGCAGTCGCGGAAGCGGCGGACTGGAGACCATCGCGCGATTGCGCGAGCGCGTTCATCAATGGTGCGGCTATGTCGAACATGCCGCAAGCGTAGAAAGAAGTTATGTCATGGCTGAGACGGCGCTGTTGCCGGAATATTTCAAGAGCCCGAGCGCCTCATCCATGCTGCCGGCGATCGTCCACAAATGGTCGAAACCGGTGCCGGTGAAAATCTTTTTGATGTTCCCGCTCGGAATGACGAGAATTTCCGGACGATAGCCTTTGGCGACGCGCTTGGTGCGCATCCGCACCAGCATGCTCAAACAGTTGGAGTCGATGTACGTAACGCCGGATAAATCGACGATCACGCGCGCCCGCTCGCACGCGGGCTCCAGGCGCCGCCGCAGTTCATCGCCGCGGGAAAGATCCCACTCGCCCTCGAGGGCAACGACGTGCGCACGAATATCCGCCTGTTCAAACATGCCTCCATTGTCTCAGCAGCTTGAACGGCGTACAAGAGGGCGTTGTGGATGTGATCCGCTAGCGTGATGCGAAGTCGCGAGCGGCCTTCATCAGCGGTGCCTGGATTTTCTCTAACGGCTCGTCGCGCAACAATAGTGCCGGAATTGCGTCGTCCAGCGCCGGATTGCTTCCTTGAAACCAGGCCCGGGCGGCTTCATATTGGTTGTCAGCGTCGACGACCATGCACGCGATCTGCAGCGCGAACCGCAGCACGTGCTGGCGGTGCGGTTCCCGTCCGTTCGTCCACTGCTGTACCGCGCGCGTCTCGGTGACGCCTCCGATCACGGCCACGGTGGTGGCTCCTAAAATGCGGACCAGGGCAGCCACGACGTCGCCTATTGGGAGCGACATGGCGTAGCGGTGCGCTTCGTGGTCATTCAGGGGATGGTTTGCCTGCTCCGGCTGCACGGCCTCGATATACCCGCTGAAATCCCATGGGAAAACCCACCAGAAAATTCAACGGTCCCGGCGCTCGCCGGCTTAGCGGGAGACGGGCAGCCCGGCTTTGTCGAGCGGTATGCCGGCCAGCAGTTTGGTGACCTCGTCATAGTTGCGCACGCCCGCGGCGATGTGATTGCTCTTCAGATAGCCGTTGTAGACGCGCCAGGAAAAGCGCGAAAGATTGAGGTTGACGAAATGCGCGTTGCGTCTGCGGATCGCGTCGAAATCGGCCCATACCTGCGGCACGAATTCTTTGCGCGCGTACTTGCGTTTTTGCGGCAGATACAGAAACAGCTCGATCCACCCCGAGTACTGCGCTACAACGTCCCGATCGCGCAAACAGGAAATCGCCGCGATATAGTTGGCCTCGTCCTCGCGGTTGAAGCCCGCAACGTGCGCCCACTCGTGCGCTTGCGAAAACGGACGTTCGAACCACAAAAGGTCCGGCGCAATCTGCGTCTCGAGCGTGAACGGATTCGTAAATCCGCTCGTGCCGCTCTTGTCCATGAACCATCCGGCGAGCGCGGGTTTGGAAGCGCGAACGTGCGGCGCCCAGCCGTCGCCCAAACGCCGAACGACCGGAGTCCACGCCGCTTGCAAATCGTCGAGATTCAGAGCCGTATGATCCGCGGCGTGCGCGAGCGGTGCGAGCCGGTTCAGCTGCGCGATCGCGCGTGCTCGCAACGCGAGCACCTGCGCATCTCCCACCCGCGCCGACGAATAGCGCACGCGCGTCTGCAGCGGCGCGCGATCGTAGCCGAACCCCCATCCGGCGTAAAACCACACGGCATACAAACCGGCGATCGCGCCGATGCCGACGATGCAGCGCCACCACGGACGAGCCAGCAGCAGAGCCGTCAGAATGACGATAATGCCGGCGGCGATCACCGCATCGCCGGCGGCGAACGGAATCGCCGGAGTAAACGACGCCCAAAAGTGCTGCCACGCCGGATAATAGCCGTTGGTAAAGCGCTGCTCCACCCACACGGCGGACGGACGCCACAGCACGACAACCGCGCCGAACACGATGAGCGCGATGTCCAGCGGCAAGGTGTGTGACGTAAAAGAGCCGCGCGTATACTTGCGCGGCCCCTTCGACTTGCTCAGGATGACAACCCGGGATTAGCGCTTCGAGAACTGGAAGCGTTTGCGGGCGCGCTTGCGTCCGTACTTCTTCGATTCTTTTTCGCGCGGATCGCGGGTGAGCAGTCCCGCTTTGCGCAGCACTTCGCGCAGCGATTCATCCATCGAGACGAGCGCGCGCGCGATGCCATGACGCACGGCTCCGGCTTGACCGGTCGGGCCGCCGCCTTCGGCTTTCACGTCGATGTCGAAACGCGTGCCGCTTTGTGTGGTTTCGAGCGGCTGACGCACGATTTGCTGCAGCGTCTGACGCGGGAAGTATTCGTCGATCGGCTTTTTGTTGATGGTGATGACGCCCTGACCGAGCGAGATGCGAACTCGCGCGATGGAGCGTTTACGACGGCCGGTGCCTTGAAAATTTTCGTTCACGAGAACTCCTACGCCAGCGGCTTCGGCTGCTGCGCGTCGTGCGGATGAGCCGTTCCGGTATACACTTTGAGACGATTGAGTTGGACGTTGCGCGTGCGGTTGGTCGGAAGCATGCCGCGAACCGCGCGCTCGATAAGGCGCTCGGGATGCTTATCCTTGACCTGGCGGGCCGTCTCAATCTTCAGGCCGCCCGGATAACCGCTGTGTCGGTAATACACTTTGTTGTCCCATTTCTTGCCGCCGAGCTCGATCTTGTCGGCGTTGATCACGACCACGTGATCGCCGTCATCGATGTGCGGGGTCCAGGTCGGTTTGTGCTTGCCCGAAAGCGCGCGGGCGATACGCACCGCTAGCGTGCCCAGGCGCTGCCCGGCCGCATCGACGATGTACCACTCATGGCTGGTTTCGGCGGTCTTCTGCTGATAGGTCCGCATAACCCGACAAGTCTACGGGATTTTTCCGCTCGAGTCAAGCGATTTCGTGCAGTAATTGACTTGACAAGTACTTGAGTCATCAAGTATATTCCTTCCCATGCTTACCGAGAACGTCGCCATCGCTTTGGGCGTGGCCCGCATCGACGCCTGGCTGCGCAAGCGAATCGAATCGCGTCTTCCGGGCATCGGCTTCACCGATTTTGTCATCCTCAACGAGCTGGCCTCGGTGGTCGGCGGCCGTCTTCGGCCCGTGGACCTAGCCAACCGCCTGCAACTGACGCCCTCCGGCGTGACGCGCGCCGTTCTTCCGCTGGCAA
>DAISWS010000171.1:0-4296 GCA_036826275.1 Vulcanimicrobiaceae bacterium | reverse complement strand
GCCGGCAAAATCAAGATGAATCAAACGTTGCACGCGCCGCCCGGTAAGCAGGGCATCGCGGAGATCACTTCCGCGCTGCAGGAGTGGGGCGGCGGCGGTTACGACCGCAAAGCGTTTGCTGCCGCTGCCGCCGCGATTCCCGCCGGAATCGCACCCGGCAGCGCATTCGTGGTGCAGGCCGAAGCGAAAAACTTTGATCGCGCACTTGCGCTGCTGGCGGCGGTGCAGCTGCATCCCGCATTTCCGGCAAGTGCTCTGGATGTGATCAAGAACGCATATGCCCAGCAACTGACGGGCGCGCAGAGCCGCCCGGATTGGACTGCGCAGCTGGCGATGGAGTCGGCGTTGTATCCGCGCACGGATCCCGTGCGCGAACATCCCACGCCCGCGAGCGTGCGAAGCATCACGCTGGACGATGTGAAAGCGTGGTATGCGCGTGCGTACCGCCCGGACTTAACGACGATCGCGGTGGTCGGCAACCTCTCGCCGCACTATGTGCGGAGCGAAATCGCCAAGTATTTCGGCGCGTGGCGCGCGCACGGTCCCAAGCCTGATTTTCATTATCCGAGGATCGCCATGAACGGCCCGAAGAGCGTGAACGTTCCTTCCGCGGACGCGAAACAGAGCACGGTGAAGCTGACGGAGCTGCTTGCGGTCCATCAGGACGATCCGCGTTTTATTGCGCTCGAACTCGCGAATACGATTCTTACGGGTGAAGGAACCGGTTCCGAGTTGTTCGACGATCTGCGCAAGAACACGGGATACGTGTACAGCGTCGGGTCCACCCTCGACATCGGCAAGGTGCGCTCGACCTATCAGTTCACATTCGCCGCGGATCCGAAAAACGCGGACATCGCCGCCGCGCGGCTCCTGGCCGATGTGCGGCACCTGCAGACCGATCTGGTAAGCGATGACGAGCTTACCCGCGCGAAGGAAACCGTGCTGGCGCGTAGCGTGCTGCCGCTGGCGTCGTACGGCAGCATCGCCGCGCAACTACTCGCGAGCGCTTCCGGAACGCGTACGCTCGAAACGCAAGCGTACGCGAAGACGGGCGGCGCGTGGGATACGCTGCTTTCCATCACGCCGCGGCAGATACGCGATGCTATGGCGCGCTGGGTGCGCGTGCAAGACTTCGTGAGGGTGACCATCACGCCGCAGGGCTCGGCCGGAACCTGAGGTCGGGCTGGACGAGGAAGAAACGGGGCCTTTCCTCAATCTTGTGGCATGATCGGACGCCTCTGCGCCGCCGTCATGGCCGGCGTTTTCTTTTTGCCGCAGATTGTTCTTGCGCAGACAACTGCGGCGTCCTCGCCGGCGGTCGTGCAAGCGACGCTTGCCAACGGCATGCACGTCGTCTTGCTGCCGAACAAACTCGCTCCGGTTACGACAACCGTCATAACGTACGGCGTCGGGTCGGACGACGACACGATGCCGGGCATCGCGCACGCAACCGAACACATGATGTTCCGCGGCACGGCGGATGTTTCCGCAACGCAGTTCGCGGAGATGGCGGCGCGTGCAGGCGCGCAGTACAATGCCGAAACCAACAACATCGCGACGCAGTACTACTTCAATCTTCCGTCCGCATACACGGGCGTTGCGCTCCGGTTGGAAGCGGATCGCATGACCGGCGCGCGCGATCGCGAGCAAGATTGGAAGACCGAGCGCAGCGCCATCGAGCAAGAAGTACGCGCGCATCAGAGCGTGCCGGGCGCCGCGCTCCAGGCCAAACTTCGGAAAGCGTTTTTCGGCGATGCTCCGTACGCACAGGACGGCGTCGGGACGATCGAAAGCTTCGACAAAATGCACGCGAGCGATATCGCGGCATTCTATCACGCGTGGTACCATCCGAACAATGCGACGCTGATCGTTTCGGGCGACATCGATCCGCAGCAGTTGCTCGGCGAGATCCGTCGCGATTTTGAGGCGATTCCCGCCGCAACGCTTCCGAAGCACAAGACGTACGCCATTGCACCGCTGACGGCGACGACGCTCAGCGATACCGTTGCGGAGATGCCCGTGCCGGTGGCAGCGCTCGTCTACCGGTATCCGGATTTGCGCTCGCCCGATTATGCCGCGGCCTCGGTGCTCACAGCCGTGCTCCAAAACCAGCGCGGCGCGATCACCGATCTGCAGGTGCAAGGCAAGGTTTTGGGCGGCTTCGCGATTTCAGCCGCGTTCCGCGACGTGGGCATGTGCATCGTGCTTGCCGCGGGTTTGCCGTCCAGCGCGCCTGCGCAGACGCGCGCCGATCTCGAGGCCGCTCTCGACGGGTACCGTCAGAGGGGCGTACCCGCGGATCTGGTCGATGCCGCAAAGCAGAAATTGCTCAGCCAGCAAGATTACCGGGAATCCTCGATTTCGGGTTTGGCGTTCACGTGGGCCGGCTCGCTCTCCGTCGACGGCGAGCCTCCGGATCGGTTGTACGCCAACCTCCAGGAGGTTACGCCGGCTGATGTCGACCGCGTGCTGCGCACCTATCTCGTGCCGCGCAACGAACTCACGGTGCTGATGCAACCCAAAGCCGGCGCCGCGGTCGCGCATACCGATTCCTCGGCGGCTACGGAGAACGTGCAGTACACGCCGGACAAAGAAGAGCCCATGCCGGCATGGGCGCAGCGGTACTTCTCAGCTCCGCTGCGCGTACCGCAGAGCGACCGTGAAGTGCGCACGTACCATTTGCCGAACGGCTTGACGCTCACGGTGCGTCCCGAGCGCTTGTCGCCGACCGTGGCGCTGCGCGGATATGTCCGCAACAGTCCGCAGCTGTTCGAGCCCCGCGGCAAAGACGGCGTTTCGCAAATTACGGAAGCGCTTTTCCCGTGGGGAACGACGACCTACGCCCGTACCGAGTACGACGCGCAGCTGGACAGCATCGCCGCGGACGTCGATCTGGGCACGACGTTCGGCGTTGACGTACAGGCCAAGAACTTCGAGCGCGCCGTGCAATTGCTCGCCGACGGCATGTTGCACCCGGCGTTTCCGCCGCGCGCATTCGCGCTCGTGCAAAACAACACCGCGCGCACGCTCGCGGCCGCCGCGCAAGAACCGCGTACGCTGACGGCAATCGCGCGCCGCGAAGCGCTCTATCCGCCCGGCGACCCGCGGCGGCGCCGTCCCACCGCTGCAACCGTCGCCGCTGTAACGCTCGACGACGTCAAACATTACTACGCGTTTGCGTACCGTCCCGATCTGACGACGGTCGCCATCGTCGGCGACGTCACGCAGCAGCAAGCGAAAACGGCAATCGAGAAATACTTTGGCGCCTGGCACGCGCCGACCGCGAAGCCGCCCTCTTTCCGGTATCCGCGCGTCAAACGCAGTACGGGCGGCAAGACCGTTACGGTCAATTCATCGACGAGCACGCACTCGGAGGTCACGCTCACGCAAGTCATCGGCGTGCGCAGCGGACAGCCGGACGCGATCGCGCTCGAACTCGCAAATACCATGCTTTCGGACGAAGGCACGGGCTCGCTGCTGTTCCGCGATCTGCGAACCATGCACGGCTACGTCTACGACGCGAATTCGTCGCTGAACATCGGCTCGAGTACCTCGACGTTTTCCATCGACTTTGCGTCCGACTCCAAGAACGTCGCGCGGGCGCAGGCAGCGGCGGTGGCCGAGATCCGGCGGCTTCAAGATCACGCCGTGCCGGACATCGAGCTGCAGCGCGCCAAAGCGCTGCTGCTTGCGCAGCGGGTGTTGCCGCTCGACAGTTACGAGGGGATCGCGAGCGATATACTCGATAGCGCGAAGAACGGCCTGACCGTTGCAGACGAGGATCTCTTCTGGCAACGGTTACTGCGCGTTACGCCCGCACAAGTTCGGCAGGCGATGCACAGATGGATTAACGTCGACCGCTTCTCCCGCGTGATACTCGCGCCGGGCACCTAAGCGCCCTACGGCAACGCCGAGCGCACCGCGAGCAGAAGCGGGCGAGCCGCTTTTTGCAGTTCGCTCAGCTGCGAACGCTGTGATTGGATCAGCGTGGCGTTGTTCATGAACTTGTGATTGATGCGAACGTTGTACGCGGCCGCAAGAAGCGCAGAATGAGCGAACTCCGCGGCGCAGCCCAGATCGCTGACGAGATTCGCGTTGCCCAGGTCGAGCGCGTCGGCCGCAAGCCGAAGCACTTCGAGTGCGGACCGCGCGCCGTCCAGCGGTACCGCGGCCGCCGTTTCCAGCGCTGCCTGCATCGCCTCGGCGTCGCCGCGTGCTGCAACGACGGCATCGAACGCGCGCTCGTCCTCGGCTTTGCGCTGCAGCAAGGCTTGCCCCAGCGCATCGGCCTGCGCG
>DAISWS010000170.1:0-4433 GCA_036826275.1 Vulcanimicrobiaceae bacterium | reverse complement strand
AGGCGCATCGTGCCTTAAGCGGCGTGCAGTGCCGGTCACCGTGCGAAGTACGGTGGCCCATATTGGGGGGCCCGCCCGCGATAGTCGGGGCGGGGGCGCGCAACGGCGGTTCAGGCGCATCGTGCCTTAAGCGGCGTGCAGTGCCGGTCACCGTGCGAAGTACGGTGACCCATATTTGAAAGGAGGTGAGCGGCGATGGTATTTCACGAGGGATTCGTCTCGGAACTGGTCGGCCGGCGCGCGACCGTGAACGATCTGCCCATCGGCAAGGTTACGGACTTTTTGGTCAACAAGCCGGAGGACACGTTTCCGCAGATCGACGGATTCGTTATCAAGACGGCCCAAGGCCCGCGGTTCGCACCGATGGACACGATCGCGGACGTCGACGACGGCGGAGCCGTCGCGCTCACCAGTGCTCCGAAGGTCGCGGCGCCTCCGGACGAAGACGCGCTCTACCTCGTCAGCGATTTGCTCGACAAGCAGATCGTCGACGTCGACGGACGCAAGGTCGTACGCATCAACGACATCGAGCTCGCGAACACGGGCGGCAAGCTGCGCGTGGTCGCAGCGGACGTCGGCGTGAGCGGATTGCTGCGGCGTCTGGGCCTCAAAGGATTCGGCAAGAAATTCACGCCATGGATTTACCGCAAGGTGCCGCGTTCGCTCATTGCGTGGAACTCGGTGGCGCCGATTCGCGAGACGAACCCCTCACACGTGCAACTCGCGCAAGAAAGCAAGTTCGCGCGCATGCACCCGAGCGAACTGGCCGAAATCATCACCGATCTCTCGGCGCGTGAAGCCGCAGCGGTTATTCATCAACTCGACGACGAGACCGCCGCCGATGCGCTCGAGCATTTGGATGCGGAAACGCAGCGCACGATCATCGAGGACATCGGCACGGAGCGTGCGGCGGATATCATCGAAGAGATGGACTCCGACGACGCCGCGGACTTGCTCGCGGAACTGCCGGAAGAACAGCAAACGCAACTGCTCGCCGAAATGAACGAGTACACGGCCGGCGAGCTGCGCGAACTCGTGAAATATTCCGAGGATACCGCCGGCGGTTTGATGACCACCGACTACACGTGGATCTACCCGCACCGCACCGCGGAGCAGACGATTCGCAAAATACGCGAAATTGCGCCGGAGTCCGAGTTCATCTATTACTTGTACGTCGTCGACAAGCAAGACCGCTTGCTCGGCGTTCTCACGCTGCGCGCGCTGCTGCTCGCTCCGCCGGAGGCAACGATCGAGCACATCATGGAATCGGACGTCGTGACGGTCGCGACGAATACGCCGGCGCGAGACGCGGCGGCGACAATTGCGCGGTACGATTTGCTGGCGGTTCCCGTCGTCGATGACGAGGGCAAGATGCTCGGTATCGTCACGGTCGACGACGCCATCGATGCGATCATGCCGGAAAACCTGGCGAAGGAATTACCGAGGCTGACGGCGCGCCGGCATGGGAAGCGCGCCTCGACCGTCCCGGCCTCGTTCGACACCTCACGATGACCCGCCATGGCTGATTTCCGTAAGCGAAACGTCTGGCGTTCGCTGCTCTTACTGCTGTCGGTTCTCGGACCCGGTTTCGTCACGGCATCGGCCGGTAACGACGTCGGTGGCATTGCGACCTATTCGGCCGCAGGCGCGCAGTTCGGTTACCGAGTGCTCTGGACGCTCGTGCCCCTTGCTGTAGCGCTGATCGTCGTACAGGAGATGGCGACGCGTATGGGCGCCGTTACGGGAAAGGGCCTCGCGTCGCTGATCCGCGAGAGTTTCGGCGTGCGCATCTCGTTTTTGGCGATGATCGCGCTGTTCGTCGTCAACACCGGCATCACGGTCACCGAGTTCGTCGGCATCGCCACGGCCTCCGAGATGTTCCATATTTCGCGCTACGTCGTCGTGCCGCTTGCGTTGGTAGCGGTATTTCTGTTCATCCTGCGATTCAATAATAAGGTCGTCGAGCGCACCTTCGTCGTTTTCTCGCTCATTTATCTCGGCTATATCGTTTCGGCGGTGCTTGCTCATCCGAACTGGCACGACGTCGCCGTCGGCACGATCGTTCCCGATTTGCACTTCAACAACGTCGGCTATTTGGTCGTGGTCGTCGGCCTGATCGGTACGACGATCTCGCCGTACATGCAATTCTTCTTGCAATCGGCGGTCGTCGAAAAAGGCACGGACGAACACGATCTCTGGATGGCGCGAACCGATGTCATTACCGGCTCGATTCTTGCCATCGCTCTCGCCGGATTCATGATTATCGCCAACGCCGCGACGATCTATGCCGCAAACCAGCATGGCGCGCACTTGGCGCCCGCAACGGCCGCCGATTTCGCGCAGGCCCTGCGCCCGCTTGCGGGCGAGTGGGCCTCCGTGATTTTTGCACTCGGTATTCTCAACGCCGGACTGTTCACGGCGACCGTCTTGCCGCTTTCCACAAGTTACGTCATCTGCGAGGCGCTCGGCTTCGAAGCGGCGGTCGACCGGAAGTTCCGGGAAGCGCCGGTGTTTTTCACGCTGTTCGGCCTCGGGCTCATTCTGGGCGCGGCGATCGTGCTGATACCGGGCTTGCCCTATTTGAAGTTTACCTTGTACGCGCAGGTCGTGCAGGGCATTTTGCTTCCACCCGAACTCGTGCTGATGCTGATCGTCGTGAACAAACGCAGCGTGATGGGCAAATACACGAACTCGCTCATCGGCAACGCCATCGCGTGGGCGACGGTTGCGATCATCAGCGCGCTATCGATCTTCTACGTAATTCAACTTTTGTAAAACTGCCATCGATTGCGGCCCGCACGTTTTGCGCGATACAGCGCGCGGTCGGCGCGGTCCATCAAGTCCTCAGCGTTCACGCCGTCTTGCGGATAGAGCGCGATGCCGATGCTGGTGTGCACGGCAATCTCAAACTCTTCGATGGCGAGCGGCGTTTCCAACGCCGCAACGATCTTGCGAGCCAGGTCGGCAGCATCGACGGGGCCGTTCACCACCGGCTGCAATATGACGAACTCATCGCCGCCGAACCGCGCCACCGTGTCGCTTTCACGCAGTTGCTGCAGCAGCCGGTCTGCGACCGATTTGAGGACCAAATCTCCGACCGGATGTCCGAACCGGTCGTTGATTTCCTTGAACTCATCCAAATCCAAGTACATGACGGAGAATCCGCGGCTATACCGCTTCGCCACGCCCATCGTTTGGCGGATGCGATCGTTGAAGAGCACGCGGTTCGGCAGCCCGGTGAGCGAATCGTAGAACGCGAGCTGTTCGATGCGCTCCGCGTGCTGCGCGCGCTCGAGCGCCGCGGCAACGAAGAGCGCCATCAGTTGCAGCAGGTCGCGATCCATTTCCGCGATGCCGTCGCGCGTATGCCGCGCCGCAAAAACCAGTGCGCCGAACTCGTGTCCGCCGACCAGCATCTTCGTCGCAAAATACGACTTCCACGGCGCCGTGGAACGCGCCGGGTCCTTATCCCACGGCGGTTCGTCCATGTCGGGTATCAACAAGGTTTGCCGATCGCCGATGAGGTGCCGCGAGAGCGCCTGCTCTTTCGGGTACACCGCGCCGGCTCGAACACCCGTGCCCTCGCCCACCGCGTTCAGAATGGTAATGGTCGCGTCGTCGAAGCGCGTGAGATAGCCATAGTCAAAGCCGAAGAGGCGGCAGCCCAGCGCAATCGTGTTGTCTATTTGGGCCTCGACCGATTCGCCCCGCGCGGCCGCGGCAAGATACAGCTCGCGGATGCGTTCACCTTGCAGCGCGATCGCGCGCTCGGCACTTCGCTGCGCCATCACGTTTTTCGCGATCACGTACGCGCCCTCGATTCGCTCGGAGACGCGCAGCGGCACGAGCTTCATTTGCACGTCGATCCGGTTGCTCAGGCGGTCGAGCAAGAACGAATCGAACTCGATCGCCTCGCCCCGCGCAACCAGGCGAAACGCGTCGAGCGCTTCTTCACGCGATTCCGGCGCGATGAGATCGCTCCAGTTCTTCCCGATGATCTGCTCGCCGTAGTAGCCCGTGGCCGCCTCGAGCGCCACGTTGACGCGCGAGATCGCGCCATCGGCTTTGAGCGCCATAACCGCGTCCGGATGATATTCGAACAACGAACGGAAGCGCTGCTGATTCAGCTCGAGCGATTCCTCGGCGGCGCGCAACGCCTGCGTGTCGTGCGCCTGCGCGAACACCCCGACAATTTCGCCGCCGTGTTTTGCCGCAAAGAGATGCACCTCGACCGGCACGGGAGTGCCGGAATTGCCGCGAAGCACGATCTCGAAGTGCTCGATCGACCCCTCGAGCGCCGAAGCAAAAGCCTTGTCGACCGCGTCGCGATCTTCGGAGATGATATGCCGGCGGTAGTGCGTGCCGCTCATCTCCGCGTCGGCATACCCCGACAAGTGGCGCGCGGCGGCATTGCACCAGACGAACCGGCCGCT
>DAISWS010000169.1:0-4491 GCA_036826275.1 Vulcanimicrobiaceae bacterium | reverse complement strand
TCGGTCTTTGCTCGTTCTTTGATTTCTTCCACAACGGTTGAATCCGCGAGGGTCGTCGTATCGCCGAGTTGACGGCCTTCCGCGACGTCGCGCAGCAGGCGGCGCATGATCTTGCCGCTGCGCGTCTTCGGAAGTTCTTGCGTGAACGTGATGTATTTCGGCTTGGTGAACTTGCCGAGTTTGTTGCCCACGTGATCGCGTAATTCGTCGGCGAGTGCTTTGCTGCCGATGTCGCCGCCGCGCAATGAGACGAACGCGTAGATCGCCTGTCCGGTCATCTCGTCGAGCTTCCCGCAGACGGCTGCTTCGGCGACGCGCGGATGTTCGACGAGCGCGCTCTCGACTTCCGTCGTCGAGATGCGGTGGCCGCTTACGTTCATCACGTCGTCGATGCGGCCCATAAACCAGAAATTTCCGTCGGTATCGCGGCGGCAACCGTCGCCCGCGAGATATTTGTGCGCGAACTTCGACCAATACGTTTGTTTGTAGCGTTCGTCGTCGCCCCAAATGCCACGCAGCATGCCGGGCCAAGGACGCGTGAGCACCACGTATCCGCCGCCGCCGAGCGGAACGGATTGCCCTTGATCGTTCACGATATCGGCTTGAACGCCGGGCAACGGGAACGTCGCGCTACCCGGCGGCGTCGACGTGATGCCGGGCAGCGGCGAAATCATGATGCCGCCGGTTTCCGTTTGCCACCACGTATCGACGACGGGACAGCGGTTGCCGCCGATGTGCTCGCGGTACCACATCCACGCTTCGGGATTGATCGGTTCACCGACGGATCCCAGCAAACGCAGCGATGACAGGTCGTGTTTGCGGGGATACTCGTCGCCCCACTTCATGAACGTGCGGATTGCGGTCGGCGCCGTATAGAGAATTGTGACCTTGTAGCGCTCGATGATCTCCCACAAGCGATCCTTGCCGGGGTAATCCGGCGTGCCTTCGTAAATGACGCTCGTTGCGCCGTTCGCGAGCGGGCCGTACACGATGTACGAGTGACCTGTCACCCAGCCGATGTCGGCGGCGCACCAGTAGACGTCTTCGTTTTCCTTTAAATCGAAAACCAGTTTGTGCGTCATCGTGACGTGGGTGAGATATCCGCCGGTCGTGTGTTTGATGCCCTTCGGTTTTGCCGTCGTTCCGCTCGTGTACAGCAGATACAGCAGATCTTCGGCGTTCATGGGTTCCGGCTCGCACTCCGCGGCCTGATCTTTCACGACGTCGTTCCACCACACGTCACGGCCCGGTTTCATCTCGACGGGATCGCCGACGCGTCTCGCGACGATGCAGTGCTGGATCGACGGCGTCTGCTCCATCGCGACGTCGCAGTTATGTTTGAGCGGAACTTTGTGGCCGCGGCGCCATCCCTGATCCGCCGTGATCAGCGCAACGCATTGCGCATCGTTCACGCGATCGACGATCGAATCGGGCGAAAACCCGCCGAAGATCACCGAATGCGGCGCGCCGATGCGCGCGCAGGCCAGCATCGCGACCGGCAGTTCCGGAATCATCGGCATGTAGATCGCGACGCGGTCACCTTTTTTGATCCCGAGCTTGCGCAGGCCGTTCGCGAATCGGCACACGTCGTCGAGCAATTGCTTGTACGTAATCGTCCAGCGATCGCCGGGCTCGCCTTCGTAGTAGTAGGCAACCTTCTCGCCGTTGCCGGCGCGCACGTGGCGGTCCAGGCAGTTTGCCGAAACGTTGAGCTCTCCGTCGCCGAACCACTTGGCGAACGGCTCGTTCCATTCCAAAATTTTGCTGAACGGCTTCGTCCATTCCAACTTGCGCGCCCACGAAGCCCAAAACTCGAGATAATCGCGCTCGGCATCCTCGTAGATGCCCGGCTGCGCGTTGGCGCGCGCGGCGAAGTCGGGCGGCGGCGGAAAGCGGCGGCTCTCCTTGGAGAGGGCTTCAATCGATTCGGCGGTGTTCATGGGTGGAGAGTAGAAAAAATCAGCGTGAAACTCCTCGCCACGCTCGTCTTGGCGGCCGCCTCCGGAACCGGGCTGGCGGCGATTCACTATGGCGCGCCGCCGCCGGATTTCACCGTGCGCACATCGCAAGGCGCCCAGCCGCTCTCCGCGTTGCGCGGCAAGCCGGTCGTCATCAACTTTTGGGCATCCTGGTGCCCGCCGTGCACCGACGAGCTGCCGTATTTCGAGCGCCTCTCGCAGATGTACGGCGAGCGCGTGACGGTTATCACGGTCGATTGGGACGAGCAGCCGGCCAAGGCCGCGTCATATCTACGCAGCCACGACCTGAATTTGCCTGTGACGAGCGACCAGCAGAGCGCAATTTACAAGGCATACTCGCTTTTCGAAGTGCCCGATACCGTCGTGCTGGATCCCGAAGGTAACGTCACGTACGTCTCCGTCGGCGAGTTGTCATGGAGCGAGCTGAGCGGCGCCGTGGAAAAAGTGCTCGGCGCAGAAGACGGCCCCTAAAGGCTTGGCACTCCGTTGCCGAGACTGCTAAGATAAGGTTATGACGGCAAACGGCGGCGAGCTCGACAAGCGGAAGGCCTACATCCTGGCGACGGTGGTGTATGAATACATTGCCACCGCCGAGCCGGTCGCCTCGCAGGCGCTCACCCAAAAATACAATCTCGGCGTAAGTAGCGCCACCGTCCGCAACGAGCTTGCGGAGTTGGAAGCAGGCGGCTACCTCGTTCAGCCGCATACGTCCGCTGGCCGCGTTCCGTCGGATGCCGGCTACCGCATGTACGTCGATCAGTTGATGCACCCCGAACAGCTGGGCTCCGACGACCGTAAACGCATCCGCGAGGAGCTGCACGATGCCAGCCGCGAGTTGGACGAGATTATTGAGGGAACCACGCGGCTGCTCGGGCGCTTATCCAAGAACCTGGCGTTCGTCACCAAACCCGTGAATGAAACGACCACGTTCAAACACATTCAACTCATTTGGTTGAGCGCGCGCACCGGCGTGGCGATCGTCGTCGCGTCGATTGGCGTTTCGGCGCAGAGCCTGTTCGAGCTTTCCACCGACGTATCGCCGGACGACCTCACGCGTCTGTCCAACGCGCTCAATGCGCGTTTAGGCAATCGCACGCTGCGCGAGATTGGCGAGCGCGACGTCGCCGCCGCTACTCAGGAGCTCGGCCTGAGCGACGACCTCAAGAACGCCGTTCTCAATGCGCTGCATAACGCGTCGTCTTCGGACAATGCCGACGTGAGCGCCTCGGGCGCGCAAAATCTGCTGGATCAGCCGGAATTTCACGACCTGCGCAAGCTCCGCTCGATTCTGCGCATCGTCGAAGAGCAGAAGACGCTCTACGATCTGGTCGCCGACTCCATGAACGCCGAAGCGCCCGCGGTAAAAATCGGGCACGAGCTCGGCGTGGAGGAAATGACCGACTTCAGCATCGTAACCGTCCCCTACCGTTTCGGACAGCACGCGATCGGCATGCTCTCCATTCTCGGGCCGCGCCGCATGCCGTACGCACGCTTGATGGCGCTGGCCTCGGGTACGGCGGAAACACTCTCACAGCGATTGACGGACGTAGAGATCAAGTAACCCGACAGCATGCCGACCAAAGACTTTTATGAAGTGCTCGGGGTGGACCGCACCGCGAGCGCCGATGACATCAAGCGCGCCTATCGTGCCCTCGCGCGCAAACACCATCCGGACGTCGCCGACAACAAGGCGGAAGCCGAGCACCGTTTCAAAGAGATCAACGAAGCCTACGAAGTGCTCTCCGATCCGCAGAAGCGCGCGCAGTACGATCGCTTCGGCAGCGTCGGCAACGGCGGCGCGGGCGGTTTCGGCGATTTCGGATTCGGCGGCCAAGGCTTTGCGGGCGGCGGCTTCGGCGACATCTTCGACATTTTCTTCGGCGACCGCATGGGCGCGCAGCAAACGCAGGCGCGGCGAAACGGCCCGTCGCGCGGATCCGATCTGCGCTACGATCTCGAAATCACGCTCGAAGAAGCGTTCAGCGGCACGACGCGCGAGATTCAATTCAACCATTTGGCGCAATGTGAAACGTGTTCGGGCAGCGGCGCCGCTCCGGGAACGCTCGTAATTCCGTGCGACCGCTGCGCCGGAAGCGGCGTGCAGCGCATGGTACGGCAAACGCCGCTCGGGCAATTCGTCACGCAATCGACGTGCACGAAATGCGGCGGCGAAGGTCAAGTGATTCAGCAGCCTTGTCCGAGCTGCGCGGGACGCGGACGCCGTGAAGTCGAGCGCCGGCTCACCGTAAAAGTACCGGCGGGCGTGGACGATGGCAGCCGCATCCGCATCAACGGCAATGGCGAAGCCGGCATACGCGGCGGCACGGCGGGCGATCTCTACGTCTATCTGAGCATCGCGCCGCATCCGCTATTCAAGCGCGACGGACTCGATACGTACGTTGACGTTCCGGTCTCATTCCCGCAAGCGGCGCTCGGTTCGCAAATCAGCGTTCCATCGCTCGAAGGCGAACTGCCGCTCGCCATTCACGGCGGGACGCAAACCGGAACGACG
>DAISWS010000168.1:0-4506 GCA_036826275.1 Vulcanimicrobiaceae bacterium | reverse complement strand
TCTTTCGTTTCGGCGAACGGTCCGTCCGTGACCGTGGCGTTCCCGCCCCGAAACGTGAGCCGCGCGCCCTTCGAGCTGGGCTGCAGCCCCTCGCCCGCGAGCATGATGCCGGCCTTCACCAGCTCCTGGTTGAAGGCGTTCATCTTCGTGAAGTCCTCGGGCGTGGGCAGAACGCCGGCCTCGATGGCGTCGTTGGCTTTCACTAAAACCACAAATCGCATGTGCCTCTCCTTTTTGGGTGTTCTGCTTAGACGTCGAACGCCGCCGGGCTAATTCGACAAAAAGCGGGAAAATCAAGCAAGCTACGTAAGGAGCGGCAGGTTCACCCGAAGGAGGCACGACCGTGATTCATCCGGTTTCACTCAATATCGGAAACACCGCTTTCATGCTTATCTGCGCGAGTCTCGTCATGCTCATGACGCCCGGACTCGCGTTTTTTTATGGCGGCTTGGTCAGCCGAAAAAACGTCCTGACCATCATGATCCAAAGCTTCATGTCTTTGGGCTGGACCACCGTGGTCTGGGTCATCGTCGGCTACTCCATGTGCTTTGGCTCCGACTGGCACGGCGTCATCGGCGACCCCCGGCAATACTTCCTTTTGCACGGCGTAACGCTCCACTCGATGTTCATGGGCAACGATGCCGGCATCCCGCTCGTCGTGCACATCGCGTATCAGATGATGTTTGCGATTATCACACCCGCGCTTATCACCGGAGCGTTCGCGAACCGCGTCACGTTCAAAGCCTACTTCTTGTTCCTGACCGGCTGGCTGCTGTTCGTGTACTTCCCGTTCGTTCATATGATCTGGAGTCCCGACGGCGCGCTCGCGAAGTGGGGCGTGCTCGATTTCGCCGGCGGCATCGTCGTGCACGCCTCGGCGGGATTTGCGGCGCTTGCATCCGTGCTGTTCATCGGCCGACGGCATGTCATCGAAAACAAGCCGCACAACGTTCCGCTGATCGCACTCGGTACCGGTCTGCTGTGGTTCGGGTGGTACGGTTTCAACGCCGGGTCGGAATTGCGCGTCGACGCCGTTACAGCATCCGCATTTCTGAACACGGACATCGCGGCGTCGTTCGGAGCCGTGGCGTGGCTGCTCATCGAATGGTCGCGCGGGCACCAGCCGAAATTCGTCGGCTTGCTCACCGGCGCTGTCGCAGGCCTTGCAACGATTACGCCGGCTGCGGGCTACGTCTCGCCCGTAGCATCCATTCTGTTCGGGCTCTTGGCCGGAACCGGCTGCTATTTCGCGGTGGCGCTCAAGAACAAACTGGGATGGGACGACGCGCTCGACGTGTGGGGCGTGCACGGCGTCGGCGGCGTGCTCGGCATTGTGTTGCTCGGCGTGTTTGCAACGACCGCATGGAATGCAGCCGGAGCGAACGGCTTGCTCTTCGGCGGCGCATCGTTCTTCGGCAAACAGGTTGCAGCCGCCGTGTTTTGCAGCGCGTGGGCGTTCGTCTTCACGTATGGAATGCTCTGGCTGATTAGCCGCGTCACACTGACGAAGGTCGATAGCACGACCGAAGAGCGCGGACTGGACATCGAGCTGCACGGCGAGGAAGCGTATCCGCTCGGCATTTAAGCCGCGCGCACAACCATGCTCGCTCTTCTCACCCTGATCGTACTCGCGCAGGCGGCGCCGTCCGCGCCGCCCGCAGCGAGTCCGACACCGGCTCCCGCTGCGCCCCCGGCCGTCAGCGTATCGCCGGATTTCGCACTGTACGATTTATACACAAGCGGCATTCCCGGCGGCGCCGCTGACGTTTCCGATGCGCTGCTGAATTTCAACGCGAGCGCGGGTAAACTGCATGCCAACGCAACGGTTGGCGACTACAGTTTCCCGGTGGTTGGGTTTCCATTGGCGCCCGACAACGCACCGGGTGCAAACGTCATGCTCTACAGCCCGCTGCCCGTCGCAGCGTTTACGTATCAATTCAATTCACACGTGAGCGTGGGCATCGGAAAATTCGGCTCTTTGCTTGGCCAAGAATCGCCCTTCACGTATCAAAACCTCAACGTTCAGCGCGGTTTGGGCTGGAACATGGAGCCCGCTATCAGCCGCGGCGTACAAGTGGCGTATGCGAACGGCCCCTGGAACGCCAGCGTGCGTGAGGACGACGCGTACTACTCGGGCAGCGGGCGCGCAGTCGAAGGCCTTATCGGCTGGTCGCCTTCAGCGAATACCAGTCTGCAATTCGCCGCGATGATTCCCGGACGCAATCTTCCGCCGAATATAACTACGGCGGTAGGCAACAAATCCGAATACGATCTGATGTACGCGCGCACGGCCGGAAAACTGCAACTGCTTCCATACCTTTTGCTGGTACATTCGCCCGCGTCGACTATCTTGGGCTATACGCACACGGAAAACGCCGCCGCCGCGGTTCTGCTGGCAAATTGGACGTTCTCACCGCAATGGAGCGCCGCGTTCCGTTACGAGGACGCACGGAACCAAAGCACCGCGGCCGATACGAGCGCGAATGCGGATCTGGTCGGGTTCGGCCCGGGCAGCAGCGCAACATCGCAAACGCTTACGCCCACGTTTCATTTCATTAATAGCGGCGTGCTGCGTTTTGAGTACTCGCACGTAACCGCGAGCGGCGTGACGCAAACCCGCTACGGCCTGGAATTCGGCGTGATGCACTGACCGCTAGCCGCCGTGAACGCTGGCAAGAGGGGAAACAGGTACACATGGAACCTTCGGACAGCCCGCTCTTGGAGCCGGTTGAGTACGAAGAACGCTACGAGCGCGCGCTCAACATGGAGGATGCGCTTGCGCAGCACAACCGCGCCGTTGAACTGCTGGCCGGCGCGGAGCGCGACCGGGCAACGGCGAGCGATCCGCAATACGACGGCATCATTCGCAAACTTCAGCAGCTCGAGCGGGAGTCGGGCGAGCGTGTTGCGCGCAAACGCCGGTGAGGCTGCGAGCCACCCGGACGTTTCCGCGGGCAGCAGGCGACCGCGTTTAGGGTGTAGCGGCCGCGCGGGTATAATCTTCGCGTAAGTAACGCAAGAGGTTAGTCCAATGGCGTAAGCTTATGGGCCGTGGTGCAGACCACGGCCTTCTACTTTTTACCGGCCTGCGTCATTGCAAGTGGGTACGCTGCTGGCGTGCCGGATGCATATGAAGCGGTTATCGTGGGCGGGGGAGCGGCGGGTTTGAGCGCCGCCTTGATCCTCGGCCGCAGCTGCCGCGCCACGCTCGTGCTCGACGACGGACGGCCGCGCAACGCGGTCGCCAAACGCATGCACGGTTTTATCAGCCGCGACGGAACGCCGCCGCTCGAACTGCTTGCCGCCGCGCGTGAAGAGCTCGAGCGCTACAGCAGCGTCGCGATAACGCAGATGCACGTTGAAACGATCGCGGGTGGCGCCGGCGCGTTCCACGTCGCCACACTTGACGGCGAACGGTACACGGCAAAGCGCATACTGCTCGCGACGGGCGTCTACGATGCGCTTCCCGAGATTGACGGATTACGCGACGCGTGGGGACAAACCGCGTTCGTGTGTCCGTATTGCGACGGCTGGGAGATGCGCGGGAAGCGCATTGCCGTCGTGGCCAACGGCGGGAAGGCGGTGGAACTTGCGCAAGAGCTGCACCAATGGACGCACGACATCATCGTGTGCACGCAAGGAGACGCTACGCTTTCAAGCGAGCAGCGCCGGTGGATCGATGCCACGGGCGCAACGCTGGTGACCAGCGCGTTGCAGCGCGTTCATTCGACCGGCGGACAGATCGAGTCGATTGAATTCGACGGGCGTACAGAGCGCTGCGGGGCGTTATTCTTGAGCGCGCCGCTGCGGCCGCGCTATCCGCTCGTCGATATGCTCGGCTGCACGGTGCGCGACGGGCAGATCGAAACCGACACGAACGGGCGAACGTCGGTTGCGGGCGTCTATGCCGCAGGCGATGCCGTAACGGCGGTGCACCAGGTCGTGCTCGCGGCAGCAAGCGGGGTGTGCGCCGCCATGGGCATCAATGAGGACGCGCTAAAAGAGGACGTTGCACGTACGCTCAGCACAAGCCCGATGAGTGGGGTACAGAGCTGACATGAGCACGATGGCAATGAAGGCGCGCCTGAAGGCCGCTGCGCAAAAAGCGAAACTGCCCGGCGAGAGCGTGAAGCCCGACATCATCGAGCGCAGCGGCGGAACCGCCACGGTGACCGTCATCTTCAAGAAGGGCCGTAAGTCCGTCGAAGACGTTTCGCATCACGGGTCGTGGTACACGGACGAGGAGAAAGAAAAGCTCCTCAACGCCACGTTGAAAACGCTGGAACTGCGCGGCAAACGTTTTTCTTCCCGATAGCTCCGCAGAAGGTACGCTAGCTCACCGGCTATGCGTTTTTGCGCGACCTGTTCGAGGTGCGCAAATACACCATCATCCCAACCATACCGCCGACGAGCGTCGCGAAGGCAGTCGACCATTTCCCGGTCAGCCACACCACGACGACGGCAGCCGCCGCGTCTATCTCGATCACGCCACGGACATCGGTGCAT
>DAISWS010000167.1:0-4541 GCA_036826275.1 Vulcanimicrobiaceae bacterium | reverse complement strand
CTCGAAACCGGCCGCACGCATCAAATCCGCGTGCACATGGCCGCGATGGGACATCCGCTCGTCAACGATCCGGTGTACGGAAACACCGATCCGCGCTTCGATCTGCCGGGGCAAGCGCTGCACGCGTGGCGCCTGGCCTTCCGGCATCCGGTAAGCGGCGTCGACCTCGAGTTTCAAAGCGATCCGCCACCGGAATACACGTCGGCGAAGAACGCTTTGTGTACGACCTGATCCGGACGGACGGCGCGGCGCGGCGGGGAACGCTGCGGTTAGCGCATGGAGCGGTTGAAACGCCGACGTTCATGCCGGTCGGAACGGCCGGTACGGTCAAAGGACTCACGCCGGACGAAGTACGCAGCGCGCATTCGCAGATTATTCTCGCGAATACGTATCACTTGTGGCTGCGTCCCGGACTGGATCTGCTCGTGCAAGCGGGCGGTTTGCACGAGTTCATGCAGTGGCACGGCCCCATACTCACCGACAGCGGCGGCTTTCAGGTTTTCAGTTTGGAATCGCGGCGCACGCTCGACGATGACGGCGTGACGTTTGCATCGCACCTGGACGGAAGCCGTCACCGCTTCACGCCGGAAAACGTGCTTGCGTTTCAGGAAGCGATTGGCGTCGACGTCGCCATGCAGCTCGACGTGTGCGTGAAACTTCCGGCCGAGTACGGCGCAATCGACGAGTCGGTGCGTCTATCGGCTGAATGGGCAAAGCGCAGTGCGGCCGCACGAGCGCGGCCGGCCCACACGGCGCTGTTCGCGATCATGCAGGGCGGCCTCGACGAGCGCGCTCGCGAACGCAGCGCTCGAGCGATCGTCGACCTCGATCTTCCCGGTTACGCCATCGGCGGACTGTCCGTCGGCGAAACGCGCGAGGAGATGTACCGGCTCGCACGTTTTTGCGCATCGCTGCTTCCGAGAGAAAAGCCGCGCTATCTCATGGGCGTGGGAACCGTGCGCGACATCGTGATGGCCGTCGATTGCGGTATCGACATGTTCGACTGCGTCTATCCGACGCGTTGCGGACGCAACGGGCGCGCGATGACGCGGCGCGGCGAGTTCGCCGTCCGGAACGCCGCGTATGCGCGCGATTTCACGCCGGTCGATCCGGACTGCGACTGTGCCGTGTGCACGACCTACACGCGCGCGTATCTGGCCCATCTCTTCCGCGCCGGAGAAATGCTCGGCCCTCGCTTGCTCTCCTACCACAACGTGTACGTGCTGAATTCACTCATGCGCGAAGCGCGCGAGGCCATTCAAGCAGGGGGCTGGGCTGCGTTTCGCGATAGCGTTCTCATAGAATGATGATCCGCTTATTCGTGGCCGGCTATCCGCGTGACGCCACCAAGGACGACCTGCTCTCGCTTTTTCGCCAGTTCGGCGCCGGCGATGAGGACGTCACCTTTCCGCGCGATCGCCGCAGCCGCCGGAAGAAAGGCTACGCGTACGTCAACGTGCGCGATGAATCGACGGCGGAGGCTGCAATCAAAGCGTTCAACGGATTCGAGATAGAAGGCAAAGCGCTCACCGTCATTCGCGCCTCGGATCGCCCGCCTAAACGCCCGCGCGGCCGCCGCTGACGATGTGCGCGCACGGAGCGCATAGCGTCGGATGTTCCGCGTCGCTGCCGAGCGGCAAATATTTCCAGCATCGCTGACATTTTTCGCCGTCGGCTTCTGCCAGCGTTACGGTGATTTCATCGGCTGCAGACGTTTCGGCTCGCGTCATCGTGAGCGCGGAAACGACCAGCGCTTCCCGCACGTCGTCTTGATGTGCCTGTAGGAGATCGAACCACTGCGGCGACGCCGCAAGCTTCGCCTGTAATTCGTAGTCGCGTTTACCCTCGCTCGCCGCGACGGCCGCCCGTAGCTCTCGCAGCTTGTTCCATGCCGCGCTGCTTTCCACGGCAGGCGCTTTGGCAGCGGCAAGCGGCAAATCGAACACGCTCAGGCGTTCGCCGCGCAGATCTTCCGGCAACGATTGCCACGCTTCTTCGGCGGTGAACGAGAGCACCGGCGCGAGCACGACCAGAAACTGCTGCAGGATGTGCCAGATCGCGCTCTGCGCGCTGCGGCGCCGCGGCGAGGTGGGCGCGCTGGAGTACAGGCGGTCTTTGAGCGCATCGAGATAGAAGCTGGAAAGATCCTCGCCTTCGAAGCGGATGATCTCCAAGTACGCGTCGTGCAAACGGTACGCCAGCAAGTGCTCGCGCACGCGCGTCGTAAACTGATCCGTGATCTCGCAGGCAAGACGGTCGAACCAGTGCATGTCCTTGCGTCGAACGGCGTCCTGCGCGCGCAGATCGTCGACGTTGCTGAGCATGAAGCGCACGCGGTTGCGGATGTTACGGTATACGCGGCTGACTTGATCGACGACGTTCGGACCGAACCGCACGTCGTCCACGAATTCGGTCGAGGCGACCCACAAGCGCAGCACGTCTGCGCCCCACTTTTTCATGGCGTCTTCCGCATCGATGCCCGTACCGAGCGATTTGCTCATCGGACGCCCGTGTTCGTCGTTCACCCAGCCCGGTTTGACGACGTGCCGGTACGGCGCGGCGCCCTTCACGGCGACCGCAAGCACGAGCGAACTGCGGAACCAGCCGCGATATTGGTCGGCGCCTTCCACGACGCAATCCGACGGCCATGTCAGCCCGTCTCGCCCGAGAACGGCGAGATTCGTAACGCCCGATTCGAACCAGATGTCGACGATGTTCTTTTCTTTTTCGAACGACGTGCCGGCGCAGTGCGGACACGAAAAATCCGCGGGCAAAAACGTCTGCACCGGATCGCGCCACCACGAGTCCGCGCCGTGTTCGCGAAAATGCTTTGCGGCGTTGCGCGCGACCCGAGGATCGAGGATCGATTCGTTGCACGCCGTGCAGATAACGGCCGGAATCGGCGTACCCCACGTGCGCTGCCGCGAGATGCACCACTCCGGGTGCAGCTCGAGCATTTGCTCCATGCGCCGGCGTCCCCATTCGGGCGTGAATGCGACGTCGCGAATGCTCTCGATGCTGCGCTTGCGCAGCCGGTTTTGATCCATCGCGATGAACCACTGCGCGGTCGCGCGGAAGATCACCGGATTGTGGCAGCGCCAGCAATGCGGATAGCTGTGCGCGTACTCGTACGCGTTCCACAGAGCGCCGCTCGCGCGGAGATCTTCGACGATCTTCGTGTTGGCTTTCCAAATATACATGCCCGCGTACGGGCCGGCTTCCGCCGTGAAAACGCCGCGCGCATCCACCGGATTGAGGATGGGAAGATTGAAGCGCAATCCGGTTTCAAAGTCGTCCGCTCCGTGGCCCGGCGCGGTATGGACGGCACCGGTACCGGTTTCCAAATCGACGTAATCCGCCGTAACGATCGCCGAATTCCGGTCGAGAAACGGATGCCGGACCGCAAGGCCGCTCAGCGCCTCGCCTTTGACCGACGCAAGAAGCTCCGCCTGTCCGAAATCCTCGCCGATCGTTTGGCGCGCGAGTTCCTCGGCCAGAATGAAGAGCTCGTGTTTGAAACGGTAGAGTCCGTACGACGCGTCCGGTTTGAGCGCGATTGCGACGTTCGCCGGCAACGTCCACGGCGTGGTGGTCCAGATGATGACGGACAGCGGTTCCGCGGCGCCGGTCGCCTCGAAGGCGCGCAGGAGCGCCGAACGCTGCTCCGCATTCGCCATGAAACGCACGAAGATCGAAGGCGAAATTTTTTCCTTATATTCGATCTCCGCTTCGGCCAGCGCGGTTTCGTCGTGGATGCACCACAGCGTCGAGCGCAGACCCTTGTACACTTGATCCGCGGCCGCGAGATCCGCGAGCGCTTCCACGATGGTCGCTTCGAACGAGGGATCGACGGTGCGGTACGGATGTTCCCAATCACCGAAATTACCCATGCGCATGCGAGACGAGCGCTGCACGTCAAGCCAGTGCAAGGCGCGCTCCTTGCACTTATCGCGCAGCTCGATCGGATCGATGTCGTGAAAATCCTTGATTTTCAGGTGCTTGAGCGTCTCGAGTTCGATCGGCAGCCCGTGCATGTCCCAACCCGGCACGAACTTCGACCATCTGCCGTCGAGCAAGGCAATCTTCACGAACATGTCTTTGAGCACCATGTTCAAGAAGTGTCCCATGTGCAGGTTGCCGTTCGCATACGGCGGTCCGTCGTGCAGAATCCACGGTCCGTGCGCGCGGTTGTGCTCCAAGCGGCGCTCGTAGACGCGTTGCTGCTGCCACCACGCGACGCGATCGGGTTCGCGCTTGGGCAGATCCGCCTTCATCGGGAACGCGGTCTTCGGCAAATTCAGGGTGTCGCGGTAGTCGCGCTGCATCGTCGAGTCACTCATGGGGACGTGCGCTTTTCGGCAACCAGCTCGTCCAGCACCTCGAAATTGCGGCAAGCCAATTCGCGCAAGCGTCCGGCCGCATCGCGCAGATGCACGGAGAGCGCCTCACGGCGGCTCCAAAACTGGTCGATCAGCGCATCGACCGCCTCGAACTCCGGCTTGGGTAACGGCGGATTCAGACTGAAAAGCGGCGCCATGGGG
>DAISWS010000166.1:1658-4776 GCA_036826275.1 Vulcanimicrobiaceae bacterium | reverse complement strand
CCAAGAGGCCGTCGCCGATGGGCAGCAGGCTTGCAGCGACGCGTTCGTCGCGGCCGATCTTCTCGTTGAGCGCGCGCAAGGCGTTCGTGTCGTCGTCCCGGCTATCCGCATTGACGACCTCGCCGCTCCAGAGAACGTTGTCGATCGCGATCAATCCATTTGCGTGGAGCAGCGTAAGACACCGTTCGTAGTACGCATCGTATCCGGTCTTGTCGGCATCGACGTACGCGAAGTCGTAGCGCCCGCTTTCTCCGCGCGCGATGAGCTCGTCGAGCGTTTGCCTCGCCGGCGCGAGGCGCAGCTCGATCTTGTCCGCGACGCCGGCGCGCTCCCAATACCGGCGGGCGATCGCCGTATACTCCTCGTTGACGTCGCATGCGATAATCCGGCCGTCCTCGGGCAACGCGAGCGCAACACCGAGCGAACTGTATCCCGTGAAGACGCCGACTTCGATGCAGCGGCGGGCACCGATCAGGCGCACGAGCAGTTGTAAGAACTGCACTTGATCGGCACCGGTACGCATTCCGGCGTTGGGCAGTTTTGCGGTTTCCTCGCGAAGGTCGCGAAGCACCGGCAAATCGCGCAACGTCGTTCGTTCGATGTACTGCGCGAGCGGGTCGGGTAAGAACGCGTTTCGGCTAGCCACGGAGCGCCTCTATGACGACAGCATCGTGCGGGCGCAGTTCCAGCCTGGGGCTCCCATGACGCCGCCGCCCGGGTGCGCCGCCGAGCCGCAAAGGAACAAGCCTTTCACCGGCATCTTGTACCCCGCGTAGCCGGGAACCGGACGGAACATGAAGAGCTTGTCCAGGTTCATCGCGCCCTGGAAAATGTTGCCGCCGGTCAAGCCGAACGCTTCCAGATCCTGCGGCGTGAGGATCTGCCGGTCGATCACCGAGTCTTTGAATCCCGGCGCGTACTGTTCCACGATGTCGAAGCACCGGTCGGCGAAATCGTTCTTCGTATGCTCGTCCCAGTGCCCGTTTTTGATCTCGTACGGCGCATACTGCACGAACATCGACATGACGTGCTTGCCCGGCGGCGCGACCGTCGGATCGACCGATGAGGGAATCGTGCACTCGACGACCGGATTGCGGGACGGGTGGCCGTATTTGGCATCGTCGTACGCGCGTTCGATGAAATCCTGATCCGGGCACAGATGCAGCGTGCCGTGATGCTGGGGGCCCGGCTCGTGGCCGGGCAGCGCCGTGAAGCTGGGCAGCCGTTCGAGCGCGACGTTGATCTTCGCGGATGCGCTTTCGTAACTGATGCGGTTGATCGCCTGATAAAACGCATCCGGCACATCCGACCGCTCGAGCAAGCGATTGAACGTGACGTTGCAGTCCGCGTTGCTCGCGACCATCTTCGCGCGAAATTCATCGCCGCTGGTGAGCGCGACGCCGGTGACCGCTCCGTTCTTGGTGAGGATCTTCCGTACTTCGGCATCGGTGCGGATCTCCACGCCGAGATCCGTCGCCGCTTTTGCGAGCGCCTGCGTGAGGCCGCCCATGCCGCCTTTCACGTACGCCCACACGCCCCGCTTGCCGTTGGTTTCACCCATGACGTGATGGAAGAGCACGTACGCGGTTCCCGGCATCGACGGCGCCGCGAACGCACCGATGATCGCGTCGGTTGCCAGCGTGGCTTTGAGTTCTTCCGATTCGAACCAGCGATCCAAAATGGGACGCGCCGCGCCCGTCAGCACTTCGAGCGCCTCCGCGATGCCGCTGCCCAGTTTGTGCGCGCTCTTGCCGAGCGCCGCAAGCTGCAAGAAATCGGCGATGCCGGGCTTGACGACGTTCGGCGGCGTTTGCACGAGCGTCGGCTCGATAACCGAAGCGACGCGCATCAGCATGTCTTCGTACTTCGAATAATTCTCCGCGTCTTTTATGCTGAACTTCGAGATCTCGCTGATGTTCTGTTCGTGCGAGCCGCCGAGCATGAGATAACGGCCGTCGAGGAACGGGGAGAACGACGCCGGATCGCGCTCGATGAGTTCGAAGCCGTAATCCCGCAGGCGCAGATCGCGAACGATCTCCGGCCGGAACAGGCTGTTTACGTACGCGGCGGTGGAGACTTTGAAGCCGGGAAACGTCCGCTCTTCGGTGACGCACGCACCGCCCACGATGTAGCGGCGTTCGAGCACGAGCACTTTGCGCTTGTGTTTGGCGAGGTAGCACGCGGCGACCAAACCGTTGTGCCCGCCGCCGATAATGATGGCGTCGTAGGTGTTCATGCGCCGCAGGTACTATTCAACGGTGATGAACGCCTTTGCGCGCTTTGCGCTGGCCATTGTCTCGCCCCTGATGCTCACCTTCGCCATTCCGCTCGTCAACCGGGTCGAGCCGCGCGTCTTCGGATTTCCGTTCCTGCTCGTGTGGATCGTGCTCTGGGTGGCCGCGACGCCGGTTTTCCTGTATGGCGTCTACCGCTTGGAGGGCCGCCGGTGAGCGCCCCCGTCATCGCGCTGTTCATCACGGGCGGCATTCTCGTCGGCACCGTCGTTTTCGCGCTCTACAGCGTGCGGCACGTCAAGATGGATCCGCAACAATATATCGTGGGCGGACGCTCCTTCGGCGCGCTCTTTCTATGGATACTGCTCGCGGGCGAAGTGTACACGAGTTTCACCTTTCTCGGCGCAGCCGGATGGGCGTACGGCCGGGGCGCGCCCGCATTTTACATCCTCGCGTACGGCACCATCGGATACATCATCGGGTACTTTTATCTCCCGGAAGTCTGGCGCATCGGCAAAGAGCGTCAGCTGCTGACCTCTCCCGATTTTTTTCAAGCGCGCTACGGCAGCAGCGTGCTGACGACCGGCGTCGCGATCTTGCAGTTCTTGCTGATCATTCCGTACGTCACGCTACAGCTCACCGGCGTGCAGATCGTCCTTTCGATCGCGGGATACGGGCACTTCAACGCCACGGTCGCTGTTGCGGCCGCGTTCGCGTTGATCGTCATCTTCACGTTCACCGCGGGATTGCACGGCGCGGCGTGGGCCAGCATCGTGAAAGACGCGCTGGTGCTCGGCGCGGTCATATTCGCGGGCGTCGTCCTTCCGCTGCATTTTCTCGGTTCGTTCGGCGCGCTGTTCGACCACGTGCTCGCCGCATCGCCG
>DAISWS010000166.1:0-1648 GCA_036826275.1 Vulcanimicrobiaceae bacterium | reverse complement strand
CCCGGGCGCGCTGCTGCGCGCCGGCGACCGGCAGCGCTGAGCATATGCCCGCGCACACGCTCAGCACGAAGGGTCGCCAGACCCGGGAGGCGATCGATCGCGTGCTCGCCGCATCGCCGCATTGGCTGACCGTGAAGCCGGGTACCGCGCCGATGGGCATGAACTGGTTCATCTCGACGGTGCTGCTCACGAGCATCGGCTTTTACATGGGCCCGCATTCCATTGCCGCCGTCTACTCCGCCCGCGACGGGAACACGATCCGGCGCAACGCGATCTTCTTGCCGCTGTACCAACTCGTCTTGCTGCTCGTCTTCCTCGCCGGCTTCACCGCGCTCGTCGTCACGCCCGGTCTGAAGGGACCCGCGGCCGATCAATCATTTTTACTCGTAGTGCAACGGTATTATCCGGCGTGGCTGATGGGCATCATCGGCGGCGCCGGATGTTTGTGCGCGCTGCTTCCGGCATCCGCGCAACTGCTCGGCGCATCGAGCGTCTTCGCGCACAACGTCCTCGGGCAGGCGCGGTGGACGCGGATATTCGTCATCGTGATCGCGATCGGCGCGTTCATCATGTGGCTGTTCTGGAATCAGACGCTCGTCGATTTGCTGCTGCTGTATTACAACGGCGTGACGCAATTCATGCCGGCCTTCATCTTCGGCATCTACTGGAAACGCGCGAATGCATGGTCGGTCGGCGCCGGCATCGTTGCCGGCGAGATCGTCGCATTTTACCTTTGGCACCACAGCTTGAACATTTGGGGACTGAACCCGGGGTTGTTCGCGCTGATCGTCAACGTCGTCGTATGCGTTACGCTGAGCGCGCTAATGCGTCCCGATGCGAAAAAGGGCCCGCTCGCTGATACCGGGTTTCAACAAATTGAGGGTCGTCCCGCATAGGACTCAGCGTCCGTGCACGTAAAAATATCGGACGTGCGCGGTTTCAATAAAGCCGCACGCGCGCCGTTTGTACGAACGGTGACAGATCTTTTTTGCCGCAGGGGACCATCGTTGACAAGGCCTGATAAACCGGCTGATCTGCAGCGCCTCCGTAGTGATGCGGACTACATGCATTTTCTCGTTGCTGCGGGCGAGCTGCTCGGCTCGTCTCTCGATTACCGCAGCACCCTGAAAAACGTGTGCAATGCGGCGGTGGAGGCCGTTGCCGATATCTGCGTGCTCGATTTGGGCTCGACGTCCGACGCCGAAGCCGTCGGGGCCGCGCACAAGGAGAAAGCGCGCAACGCGGAGCTCGCCGAATTGGCCGAGCACATTGCCTCAGAGCCCGGACGTCCGCTGCATCCTGTCTGTAAAGTCCTCGATAGCGGTCAGCCGTATTTCGTTCCCGAGATCGACGAGGAATGGATCAAGCGCAACGCAAGCGGGCGCAAACACGCGGACTTCATGCGACGCATGAAATACCGCTCCATGATCATCGTGCCGGTGCGCTCGCAGATTTGGGGAATCACCGGCGCCCTCTCGCTCATCCGAACGGATCTTTCGAACCGCCCCTACGACGAAGATGCGATCAAGTTCGCGCTGGATCTCGGACGCCGCTGCGGCATCGCCATCGGAAAAGCTCGCTTGCATTCGCAGACGGTCGACATCGCCGAGCGCTTGCTCGAGCTGACGGGGCGTTTGCGCGCCCTCGC
>DAISWS010000165.1:0-4796 GCA_036826275.1 Vulcanimicrobiaceae bacterium | reverse complement strand
GTGAACGCGAGCGCATCGGCGCCGGCGCCGTCCGCCAAGTACGGGTGATCGGCGTAAAAGATCTCTTCGAAACGCGTACGCAACGACGCGAGCATCGACGCTGACGTGTGCAAATCCGAACGGGTGTTACGGAAATCGGGGTCGTCGCTGCGTTCCCATCCGTAGTCGTCGATGGCGACGATCCCGCCCGGCTTGAGATGCATCGCGATCTTATCGAGCACGCAGCGCAAGTCCGGCGCATGATGCAAGAAGAGCTGCGCCGCGACGCAATCGAAGCCGGCTTGCGGTGCGGTATACGCTTCGAACGACGTTTCGACGATTGGATATAAACTGCGCAGTTGCGTGTCGAGCGCGACGACCTCATACCCCGCAGCGGCAAGGCGCGCAGCCAGCAATCCTTCGCCCGCGCCTATTTCGAGAATTCGCGCGTGTTGCGGAAGAACGCGCTGCAACGCGGCGGCGAAACGTTGGATGCGGGGCCCCGGTGCTTCGCCGCGAGCGCGTCGCATGATCGTGCCGACGACCGCGGATTTCGCCTGCGCATAGTCGTTCGAGGTGGGCCATTCGCGCGCGGCGAGTTGACGCTTGACATGTTCGTACAGCGCGCGGTCTTGCGGATGCGCGCGCAGCCAATCCCGGAAGAGCACATGCCGGTCGGCTTCGCTGCGGTCCGACCAGACGTGGAGATGCGCGTCGAGGTCGGGCGGCTCGTACATCCGGTGACCGGGTTCGTCGACCGTAACGTGATAACCGGCCGATTCGAGCGCCGTGCGTGCAGCTTCATCGTCCGCCTCCACGCCGTAAAGGAGCATGTCGATAACGGGTTTTGCAACCATTCCCGGCACGGACGTCGAGCCGATATGCTCGATACGTACCGCGCGCGCACCGAGCGCTCGTGCGATGCGTTCGCGATGCTCCTCGAAGCGCGCCGGCCAGGCGCCGTCGTAGTCCGCTAACGCGAGGCGGATCACGCCGTAATGCCGCGAGCAACCTCGCGGCAGACGCGCCGCGCCTCTTCGACGTCCACGCGGCTGCGTTCCACGAAGAGTTTGCGCCAGTGGGCCTTACCGGAAAGTTTCGCGATAAGATCTGAAGATTCACGCGCGTCGACGATTGCGCCCGATGCCGTGCCGACCCACACCGTGCGGCTGTTGCCGTCGATCTGCAACGGAAGCCGGTGAATGAGTTGCGACTGCTCGTCGCTCCAAACCGCCTGCGCACCGAAGCGCTCGCGCAATGACGCCTCGCACGCTTCGAAAACGCGCAAGTCGTGCTCCGCGTTGAACTCAGCCGCCACGCCGTAGAGGCGTACGCGCTCTCGCAGCGCGCGCGCCGCTTCCGAGGGCGCATCCAGCAGCTCGTTGAGCACGCGAAAGTCGTCCCAGCGAAGAAACTCCTCAATTGGATGGAGCGCATGCGGATCGGGCCAGAGTTCGGTGAGGACGCGTTGCAGCACGCGCTCGAACATGCGCGTCGTATGATGAAAATAGACGGACGCGAACATCATGTACCGCGCGAGCACGAACGACTCGAGCGCGACCACGCCGCGGCGGTCGATGCCCATCACCAGACCTCCGTCGACGTCGAAAATACGCAGTGACGCAACCAGTTGGTCCGCATCGTAGCGGCCGCTCGTCACGCCGGTAAAGTACGCATCGCGCAAGAGATAGTCCATGCGGTCGGCATCGAGATTTGGGCCGCTGACGATTTCGCAGAGCACGGGGTAGCGAGCGTGGCGCGCGCCAAGAATCAGATCGAGCACGTCCCCGGGCTCGACCTCGAGGCGGGCGAGATGCGTGCGCAACTCGGGAAGCGCGAGCATTTCCCGCGTACGATCCTCATGCCGCACGCCGAGCACCGCCTCGCACGCATGACTGAACGGGCCGTGACCGATGTCGTGCAAGATCAACGCCGCGCGGACGAGCCGGCGCTGATACGCCACGTCTGCGTCATTTACAAAAAATTCACGTCCGTCGCGCGCAAGCTGATCGAAGGAGCGCGTCCCCATGGCGAGCGCGCCAAGCGCGTGACTGAAGCGGGAATGTTCCGCGGACGGAAATGCCAAGTACGCGAGGCCCAGCTGGCGCAGCCGGCGCAGGCGCTGCAGCACGCTGCAGTCCAGCAGGCGCGCCTCCGCGGCGGTCAGTTCGATGAAATGGTGGACCGGGTCGTAAATGCGTTTCACGCGGTGGACTTCTTCCGACCGCGGCGAAGTAGGGACCTGCCCCATGAGATTCGATCAGGCCGCCGTCCGCGAAATCCACGCTCGTATCGACATCGCCAGTTTCATCGGCTCGTACGTGTCGTTGCGGAAACGGGGAAACGACTTGGTCGGCCTGTGTCCGTTCCACGGCGAGAAGACGCCCTCGTTTCACGTGCATCCGGATAAAGGCTTCTTCAAATGTTTCGGCTGCGGCGCCGGCGGCGACGTGATCACGTTTCTTTCCAAACTCGAGAACCTCTCGTTTCCCGATGCGGTTCGCGCGCTCGCGCAGCGAGCCGGCGTCGAACTGGAGCCGGAGAGTCCGCAAACGCTGCGCACTCGCAGCGAGCGCGAGGCGATTTATGAAGCAAACCGGATTGCGAGCGCGTTTTTCGAGCGCATGCTGCGCGCGCCGCAAGGTGCGGGCGCACGCGCGTACTGCGACCGGCGCCAAATCGCCCAGGCAAGCATCGAGAAGTTTCATCTTGGCTATGCGCCCGATGCTTGGAACGCGCTGACCGGTGAATTGCAGCGCAACAACGTCGATCTCGCAGTCGCAGAGAAAGCGGGTCTGGTCAAGCGTGGCGAGCGCGGATACTATGATTTTTACCGCGACCGCCTGATGGTTCCGACGTATTCGACGACGGGCGAGGTAATCGCGTTCGGCGGCCGCGCGCTTGGGGACGCAGAGCCAAAATACCTCAACACGTCGACCACACCCGTCTATACGAAGGGGCGCCATCTGTTTGCGCTCAACGTTGCGCGCCGCGCGGCGTCGGGCGAGCGAGCGCTGATCGTCGTCGAGGGGTACCTCGATTGCATTGCGCTGCATCAAGCCGGTTTTGAGAACGCCGTGGCCTCGCTCGGCACCTCGTTCACCGAAGATCAGGCGAAAGAGCTGCGCAAATACGCCGATGGGATCTTTTTATGTTTCGACGGTGACACGGCCGGAAACGCAGCCGCCGGAAAAGCCGTTGAGATAGCGGTGCAGGTGATTGAACACGCCGGTTCCGGCGTACGTATCGTCATGCTGCCCGCCGGCTCCGACCCCGATAGTTTCGTGCGCGAGCATGGCCGCGACGCCTTCCGCGCGCTGCTCGAAGCAGCCAAGCCGGCTATCGAATTTCGTCTGGAGCGAGAGGCGGACCGGCTGCAGCGCGGCTTCGATTCGCCCGCCGCTATTGCCGCGCAAGCCGAGGCATTGATCCGGCGTATGACGCCGCAACTCGAGTGGGATCGCTGGCGCGTATGGATTGCGAAACGTCTGAAGGTCAACGAGAACGACCTCCGGAATAGCCGCTTCCTCGCAAACACGGCGAACTTTGCGCCGCGCTCCGGCGGGGCCGTTACGGCGACCCGCCATCTCTCCAGAAACGTGCAGCCCTCATCCTTCGAACGTGAAGTGCTTGCAATCATGTTGGAAGAGCCGGCGCTCGTGCGCGAGTACCGCGATCGAATTCCGGCGGGGCGTTTCCGCAGCGAAACGCATGCCCGTATCTACGGGGGGCTCGTGGAGAACGCGGAGCGTGTTTCGGACACGGCGGATGTTTTCGCGCTGTTTGCGGACGATAACGAAGGCATGGAGGTGCTTACCTCGCTCGGACAGCGAGACCGCAGCTCCACCGTGCGCTACGAGGACTCCGAACAGCGGCGGGCGCATCTGGACCGGGTTGTCGAGCGCCTGCAACTCGACCGGGAGCGAGAGCGTTATCAGGAATTGTCCCAGCGCATTGACGAACTGGTGATGGCTGGGCAAAACGTGAGCATCGAAATTCGGGACGAATTCGACGCACTCGTGACGAAATTAAAGAAGTAACAATTTGGGGGCCCGCCCGCGCGATAGTGGGGCGGGGGCGTGGAGCGGAGATTTCGGCGCATCGTGCCGAAAGCGTAGCGAAATGCCAAGCATCGTGCGAAGTACGATGCATTTTAACCGAAGGGAGGTGAGGCAAAACATATGGCACGTAAAAAGACAGCGAGCGCGAACGGCGCCACGGCGACCGCTGAACCGGCGGCGACCACCGTTGAAGAACTGAAGAAACGGCTCTTGGAGCGCGGTAAAAAACGCGGCTCCATTACGCTGGACGAGATCAACCTCGAGGTTGGCCGCCTCGCGGAAACGCGCGAGGAACTGAACGAAGCGGAAATTTTTGAAGACTTGATGACCGATCTGAACGCCGCCGGCGTCGAGGTCGTCGAGGACGCTGAAGAAGACAAACCCGAGGAAACCGAAGGGGCGCCGGAAGAACAGATTTCCGCCGGCCTGTCGCTGGACGATCCGGTACGGATGTACCTCAAAGAGATCGGCCGCGTACCGCTGCTCTCCATGGAAGATGAGAAAAATCTCGCCATGAAGATCGAGGCGGGTGAAAAAGAACTCGCGCAAAACGGCTCGGCGAACCACGTGGTCGTCGGTCAGGGTGAAGAGGCGAAACGTCAGTTGACCGAGGCCAACCTGCGGCTGGTGGTCTCAATCGCGAAGAAGTATGTCGGCCGCGGCATGCTGTTCTTGGATCTCATCCAGGAGGGTAATCTCGGCCTGATCCGCGCGGTCGAGAAGTTCGATTACCGCAAGGGCTACAAGTTTTCGACG
>DAISWS010000164.1:0-4891 GCA_036826275.1 Vulcanimicrobiaceae bacterium | reverse complement strand
CATTGACATGCGCGTTCATCCTTACTTGTGTCGCGCCTGCGGCGGCGGCGGACTCCGCTTGCGATGTGCACTGCAAAGCGGCGCAATCCACATATTTTTACAGAATCACGTTTACGGGCGGCCCTTAACTGGCGCCGACCAGCCGTTTTATCGAATCGGACGGCTCGCACTGCAGTTCGGCGAGCAGCGTATCGCGGTACTGGCGGTACTGACGCATCGCCGCGCCGCGGTCGCCGCCGGCCAAGTGCGCCGTGATGGCGATCTGCCGCGCCGCTTCATCGCACGGATCGTAGCCGATCATCTCTTCCGCGAGTTCGAGCGCATGGCGCGTGTTGCCGTGGCTGAGCGCGTCGGACGCAAGGCGCTGCGCGACTTCTAACCGCAGTTCGCTGATGCGGCGTTCGGTGGGCTCGAACCACTCCCACTGCGCGATGCGTTCGGGACGCCGCCCGCGCACCTTCTCGTAGAGCCCTTCGAGCAGTTTACGCTCCGAATCGGCGAGTGCGGGGCGCGAACGCAAAATCGAAACGGCGCGATCGATTTCCCAGAGATCCACGCGCACGTCGTCGTGCAGCGCATAGCCGTCTTTGGTGCGCACGATCGCTTGATCGTTGCCGAGATGCTGACGCAAACGATGCAAGCACACCGAGAGCGCGTTGCGCGCCGCGTACTCGTCGAGTTCCGGCCACAACAGATCCGCAAGCCGCGACCGCGGCACCGTTTCACGGCGCAAGGAAAGCGCAAAAAGCAGCGCGAGTTCGCGCTCGGAAAGCGCCACGCTGCGACCCGCACAGCGCACGGAACCATCGGTCAATCCGATCTCGAGCAGCGGCACGCGTTCGATGCGCTCTCGCTGCAGCCGGTTCATGAACGCGTTGAGCATACCGTAATCGGCGCGCCGTTGCGCGATGGCCTCGACCGCGCTCGTGAACGCGTGCGTCGCACACCTACCCGCACACTCGAGTGCGCGCTGGATATGTTCGTCGAAGTGCTCGTCGTCGAAGATTGCCAGCGTAACCAGCGCAAGTGCTTCGACGAACGGCGCGCGGTACTGCTGTGAGGCGGCCACCGCCGCACGCGCGTGTTTCACGGCTTGCCCGGTTTGCGTTGCGGACGCCGCGGAGATCATGCGGCCGCACGCGACCCATTTGAGCAAGTCGGCATCGCCTGGTTCTTCCGCGCGCCCGCGCGCTGCCGCGGCGAAATACGCGAAGCCGCGCACGCCGTTGCGTTGGACGACGTCGTCGAGTTCGGCGCCGTAGCGCACAAACGCGCCGTCGTCGCCCGACAGCCACGCGCCGAACGCGCCCTCCGCCAAATCGAATGCAACGAAGTTGTACAGGCCGGACTTGCGGGCGCTTTCGAGCGCGCGATCGATGAATTGGCGCGCCACGGTGAATTCTCCGCGCACGCGCGCAACATCCGTACCGAGCGCGAGCAGCGTACCCGAAGCCATGATGTCCATGCCGCCGACGAGCGGCAGCGCAATCGTCAGATCCTTTTCGGCGCGATCGGTTTGGCCGGTCCGGGCGCGCATGAGCCCGAGCAAATAGAACAGGTACCCTTCGAAATAATTCTTCGGCTCATCACCCACGCCGTTATCCGCGGCGAAGCGTTCGAGCATCTCTTCCGCTTCTTCAAGCAACCCGATATAGCTCATGAACAGAATGCGGAACACCAAGATGTAGTAGCGCTCGAGCGGCGTGACGTCCGGCGAAAGCGTCCGCCAGAGCGATTCCGCTTCATCGAGTAACTCTTCGGTATCGATACAGAACATGCGCAGCAGCGCGGTGACCGCCCACAGGCGCGGATACCGCTGCACGAGCGTGCGATCGAGCGAGGAGAGTATGCGCGCGTATTGCATCGACGGCGCGTGGTCGCGGATTACTTCGTGCTGTCCGAGCGCATATGCGGCCGACGCCTGGTCGCCGCGCGCCAAATGCAGTTCCGCAGCGCGCTGAAAATGTTTTTCGCTTTGGTGTGTTTGCGCGGTATTCGCGAGCACCTCGTTGCGCCGTTCCTCATGATGTTCGAGGAGCAGCGATGCGAGCAGCGGATGCACGACGAACGTGCCGTCACCCGTGCGCGTGAGGAACGGTGACTCCTTGGCGAAATCCGCGAGCGCGCGGGCGCGGACTGCAGAATCGTCCGAAAGCGCGGCTTGCAGATCTTCGACCTTCGCGTGCGGAATACACGCGCAAACGAACAGTGCCTCAACCAGCGCGGGATCGAGCGATGCCAGCACCTGATCCGCCAAATAGTCGTGCAGTTCCTCAAACGCGACGTCGTCGAGCGACTCGAGCAGCGTCTCGATGCGTCCCTCGTTGGCAAACCGTTTTAAAAGGAAGACGGCGATCGGCCAGCCCTGCGAGAGCTGCAGGATGCGCGCGACCATCGCGGGGTCATCCGCGTGGCTGCGAAAAAGCAGCGAGAGTTCGGCCCGGTCGAAGGCGAGGTCTTCAGCGCGCAGCGTCAGGATCTCGTGCGGCGGGGCAAAGCGCGTAAGATGGACGCGCAGACTCTCCCGCGAGCAAATGACGATGGCGCGGCCTTCGGGGCGCTGCGTGAGCAGACGGGCAAAAAATTCGCGCGCCGAGGGATTGCGCGCGATGTGCTCCGCGTTCTCGAAGACGAAGGTCGTGCCGGTGACCGGCGTTTTCCAGGCTTCCAGCGCAAGATTCACGCGTTCGGCCACGCTCGTGCCGCCGTCGCCGAGCATGAGTTCGCGCTGCGTGAGCGTCTGGGTGCGCGAGGGCGTCTCGGCCGCCAAGGCCGGTACGAGGCGCCGGGCTAGGTCAAGATCGTCGACGACCCCGACGGCGTCGCAGACGGCGACGCCCGTGCGTCCGGCGATGAGCTGGCGCGCCAATGTCGATTTTCCAAAGCCGGCGGGCGCGATGAGTGCCAGAATCCGGGGCTGCACCCGCTCGAGCCGGTCGAGCAACGAATCGCGGCGCAGCTCATGAAGGCCGCCGCTTGCTATGGCCATCGAGCAGTAGTACGACGCTACCGGGTGTTAAGACTTCCGTCGCAGCCTTAATCGTGTAAGCAGTTTGTAAGCCGGACGAAATAGGCCGTAAGGCCCAAGAAAACCCGGTAGGCTATTCTGCCTCTATGACTTGGCGGGAAGCGGCTTTCTCACCGGGTTCAGAGCCGTTATCTATCGCTCATAGGGGAGACCGAGGAATGGCCCTTTCATACGAAGCTGGTACCGCGGCCCGGGTAATGGTCGTCGGCAAGGACCCGCTTGTCACACGCACGTTGTGTAAATTGCTCGAACTCGACGAAGGCATCGAGGTCCTCGGCGAGGCGCCCTCAATCGGTACGGCGCCCATTTCCGAGCTTCGGCCGGACGTGGTCATCCTCGACGAGGACGGCCAGAGCGTCGAGACGGCGAAGGCACGCACCTATATAGACGAAGTTTCACCGCATAGTTCGCTATGCGTCCTAGAAGCGCTCCGCGATCTGACGATTAGCGACGTGCTCGAAACGGTGCGCCATCTCGCGCCGCCGCAGTCCTCGCAGCAAAACGATCGTCACTTGCGCCCGGTCGCATCCGGCGAAGAGCGCGATGCGCTCGCCTCGCTCTCCGATCGCGAACTGCAAGTGGTGCGTTTGGTGGCCGAGGGGCTCTCGAACAAGGAAATCAGCTCGCGCCTGACGCTGAGCGATAAAACGGTGAAAAACCACATCTCGCACATCCTCGCGAAAATGGGACTGACGGCGCGCACCCAAGTCGCGGTCTACGCCATCCGGGCGGGTTTCGTATAAATAAAGGTTCTCCTAAGGTGCAGCAGCAACACGCCCGGTACCGCTCTTGGTGCCGGGCGTTTTGCATTCGTTAATTACGGGAATTTTGCCACCATGCCTCATGCCCGACCAAATTGGCCGAGTGGAATCGGTCTCTTGTTGATCCACATCGCCGCTATCGGCGTTTTTTTACCCTGGTTCTTCTCTTGGTGGGCGGTGATCGTCGCGGCGATTATCGCGTACGCGACGGGCGCTTGGGGCGTTACGCTGTGCTATCACCGCACGCTCTCGCACCGCAGCGTTCGTCTGCGCAAACCGGTCGAGTACGCGACGGCGATCCTGGGCACGCTCGCTTTTCAAGGCGATCCCATCTCCTGGGTCTCAACGCACCGCGTGCATCACGCTCATTCCGACGACGAAGGGGACCCGCACAGCACGCGGCGCGGCTTCAGCTGGGCACACGTCGAGTGGATCTTCAAACCCAACCCCAACGTTCCGCGCACGCAAGCCGAGTACCGCAGATTCTGCCCGGACCTTTGGAACGAGCCGTTCTACCGCGTTCTGCATCATTTGCATCTGCCGATGCAGGCAGCGCTCGCCGGTCTTCTCTTCGCGCTCGGCGGCTGGCCGTTCGTCATCTGGGGCATATTCGGGCGGTTGGTCTTCGCCTATCACACCACGTGGCTGGTGAATAGCGCGACACACATGTTCGGGTACCGCACGTACAAAACCACAGATCGTTCCACGAACTCCTGGTGGGTCGCCCTCCTTTCATTCGGAGAGGGGTGGCACAATAATCACCACGCGTTCCCGTATTCGGCGCGTCACGGCATGGCGTGGTACGAGATCGATTTGACGTGGTGGACCATCCGGCTGCTCTGGCTTCTTCGCCTAGCGGATAAGGTGCGCGTCCCGAGTCCGGCAATTCGAAAGCGCTTGAGAGCTTAACAGCCGTCGCGCTTTGGGCATAACATGCCCATGAAGCGTAGGCGCAGCAGGGGAGCGGTCGTCGTCGTTGCCGTCATCGTCGCCCTTGCAGCGCTCATCTACGTATTCCGGGCGCCCGTTACGGTTTTCGCGCTCACCAAAGGCTTAGGCGCCGCAACCGGTACGAGCGTTTCGCTCGGCCACTTGTCCATGC
>DAISWS010000163.1:3420-4892 GCA_036826275.1 Vulcanimicrobiaceae bacterium | reverse complement strand
GGTCGAGGGCTTAGACGTTTGGACGACGGCAGCGCACCCATTCATCGTGCCGATCGCCACGGCGATCCTGATCGCGCTTTTTGCCGTGCAGAAACGCGGAACCGGCAACATCGGGCGCGTGTTCGGACCAGTTACGCTGTTGTGGTTTATCGCCATCGGCATGGCGGGCGCTGTTGCGATCGTGAAGAATCCGCACGTGCTGCTCGCACTTAACCCGCTCTACGGGATCGACTTCTTTTTCCGGCACGGGTTTCGCAGCTTCTTGATTTTCGGCGCGGTGGTGCTGAGCGTAACGGGCGTCGAAGCGCTCTACGCCGACCTCGGACATTTCGGGCGGCGTGCAATCGCACTCGCGTGGTATACTATCGCGCTTCCGGCGCTGGTCCTCAACTATTTTGGGCAGGGCGCCAACGTGCTCTCGCATCCACAGGCGCTGAACGCCTCGTTTTACGCGCTTTTTCCGCGTGCGGTTCTCATTCCGATGGTCGTGCTCGCGACGGCCGCCACGATCATCGCATCGCAGGCACTCATCTCCGGTGTTTTTTCACTATCGAAACAAGCGATGCAGCTCGGCTATACGCCGCGCTTGCGTATCATTCATACTTCACGGCACCACATGGGGCAAATCTATATTCCGGGCGTGAACCTCGTGCTCGCGGTCGCGTCCTGTGCGCTGGTCGTCGCTTTCCGTTCGTCGAACGCGCTCGGCGGCGCATACGGTCTCGCCGTCACGGTGACGATGCTTACGACGACGATCGCATACGCGACGCTGCTGCGCCGGCGCCGCTGGCCGTGGTATGCCTGGATGCCGCTAATCGCGCTGTTCCTGTCGTGGGATATCCCGTTCTTCACCGGCAACATCGTGAAACTCGTTTCGGGCGGCTGGGTTCCGCTGATGATTGCGCTCGCGCTTTTTACCGCGTTTGTAAGCTGGAACCGCGGACGGCGCCGCCTGATGGAATCGCTGTTCGCAAACGCGATGCCCATCGAGCAGTTTCTTCGCTCGAGCAATGGAGCCGGAAAGGGGACCACGGCTATCTTCCTCTCACCCGACGCGAACAACATTCCGTTCGCCCTGCGGCATCAATGGCTGCGTGAGCACATCGCTTCGGACACGGTCATCATCCTCACGTTGACGTCCGTTTCGCGCCCGTTCGTTCACAAAAGCCGACGGCTCGAGGTCGAACGCGTCGCGCCGCGCCTATACCGAGTCCGTTTTCTGTACGGCTTCATGGAGGAGCCGAAAATTTCGGTAATTCTCAGTGAATTACAGGACGCGTGTCACGAACTGAATGTCACACATCCGACCTACTACCTTGCAAGTCCGAAGATCGTGCGCGACGATTCGCCGTCCCGGCTCCCAGCATTCCAGGCAAACCTCTACTACTGGATGACGCGCATCGCCCGCCCGCTAACCGATTCGCTCGGGCTCCCGGCTGACGAAATAGTCTAGTTCGGCGTTGAAGCGAAGA
>DAISWS010000163.1:0-3410 GCA_036826275.1 Vulcanimicrobiaceae bacterium | reverse complement strand
CGCTTCACGTTGCGGCGAGCGTCAGCGCGGCGGTCGAATCCGGCGCCGCGTGCGGAAGCAGCGCGGTCGCAATCGCCGTGTGATGCGCGAGCAGCGAGAGGGCATTGATCTCATCTTGTAGATAGGCCGTGCGATCGGGTTTCGGGCCGCAGCACAAAAAGCCGACCAGATCGCCGCGCACCGTCATCGGCACGAAGAGCATGTGCAGGTGTTCGTCGGACTCGTCATCGACTTCGAACGCTTCTTGCCAGCGGCGCAGCCGCAGCGGAACGCCATCGTTGAAGCGGTACGAGTTGGGAAACGCTCGCGATTCCGCTCGAGCGCACAGATCGTACCGCTCGTTCCGGTGTAAATAATACCCAACGCCGAGCGCGCCGACCGCGCGCTGGACGGTTTGCACGCCGAGCTCCATCAGATCCGCAGCATCCGTCGCGGCGTCCGCTTCCCGCGCAACCCGTTCGATGTCCGCCAAGCCGTGCAGACGCTTCCGGAAAAACGCGCGCGTCAAACGCTCCTCGACGAAACGGTGGATCGAACGGGCAGACATTCCGAGGATGAGCACGATGACCAGCGTCAGCAGCTGCGCCGCCAAGCCGCTCCGATCGTGCGATATACCGAATGACTGTTCGAAAACCTTCGCGACGCCCCATTCCGCGGCGACGAACACGCCGACGATAATCATTGAGACAACAGTGAAAACGGTTGCGCGAGAGACCAGAAGGTTCAGATCGACGAGCCGGTGACGTAGAACAGGATACGCAACGCCGAACGCGACGAACAGCACTTGCGCGGCGTTCACGAAATCGCCGTAGTGGGTTCGCAGCGACGTCCCGCCCATTAGGCCTTCGATGCCCGGGGCCGCTCCGAATGCACATGCTACGAGCCACATGCCGCCGAGCCATCGCACAGGTGCGGCGTCCTCGTGACGCGAGCTCGCGAACGCGTCGAAAATAGCAGCGGCTAACGCGAGCGCGAAGATAAGCGAAACCGCATCGGCGGCGCCTCCGGATTTCGTGAAGATCGCTGCGGCGGCGAGCCCCGTACGAACGAACTGCGCTTGCCCGTACACGCCGACGAGCGCGAGCACGAATTGCGCCGGGCCGAACCACGCCATCGCCTCGCGAAATTTCGTGCGATGCGGCGGATAGATAGCCAGCAGCAGCAGCATGGACCAAAATGCTGCGGCAGCGAGCGGAAGCGGTAAAAATTGTTTCAGAATTTCGGCGCACCAGGCGTTGCCGCACACGAGCGCACCGCTGAGCGATAGAGCGCTCGCACCGCTAAAGAATAGTATCCAAGCCGCCCTTGTACCGACGCGTTGATTCCGCGCACGCAGCAGTACGAGAATGGCCACCATAAAGGCGCCTAAAGCGGTGAGTGCGCTCACGACCTTGTTGACTTGCTGCTGCACCGCGAGCGCGCCGCTGAACGGGACGAACGTTATACTGACGATGCGAATTTTTCCGTCCGGTTCCACGACGTGCTCGCGCACGGTCGTTCCAACGGGGCCCGAATCTTCCAAAACGAACGCCTCGCCTTTGTTCGAGAGCACCCGCTGCCCCACGCGCAGCCCGGCACGGTATGCCGGACCCGATGGATCCGAAAAATACACGCGCGCGTACTTGAGACCGGGAGTGAAATTGTAGCCGCCATAACCCCACGTGATGGGGAGCACGAGCACCAGCAGCGCTAGCGGTATACCGAGCGCGGCGCAGACGAGGGCGACGTTGCGAAGACTCATTGCGGGTCTCCCTTCGTGGCCTAGATTCGCCTGCTCCGTGGGCTACGCCTAGAGCGCGTCGCCGCCGCGCCTAACGGCGATTGCTCAGTAGTTCCGGCGCCAACCTCGCGGCCACGGTAATCGCGCTGCGGCACTCGAGGTGGAACGGCGCGCTGACGGCTTCCCGCATGTCGGTCTTCGCCACGCGGACGCGGTAAACTCCGCTTGGCGCGTCTTGGAAAATCGCCGTACCGTTGCGCGTCGTTAGCACCCGTGCATCCGTCTTGCCATACAAGCGCACAATGGCGTGATACAGCGGCAAACCCGTGACGGCACTGCGCACCTGCACGTGCACAACGCTAGCCGTGCGCTCTAAACAGCCTGTGCCGACGACATCAGTCTGGACCAGGACGAGGCTACGGTATGATTGAGCGGATCTAACCGCCGGCGCACGTGCGGCGCTACACTCGGTTTCACCGGTCTGTTTCGAGTGAAGCCGATCTTGTAAGGGGCAGTGTACCACAGCGAATGCTGAACTGAATGTGCCGTCTGCGCCGATGGCGACGATCATCGGCACGCCCGGCGGCACCGGCGAAACGTTCTTGCCCGCTGCAATGGGCAGGCTAAAAAGTTGGCCCGACGCGAGCCGCAGCGTAATACCGCCGGGATCGATGCTGTAAAGACGTCCCTTCAATCGATTGCCGGCGGAAAGGCGCGCGACGCCAACAACGGAATCCGCTGGTCCGATCGCCGCTACGACGCGCATTCCGCGCCGCAACGGTGTGCCGGCGCACTTGCAGGCCAACGTGTGTGCCGCGCCACCTTCATCGACAATCGTAATTGCCGTCATCGATACGTCGGCGACCGTTCCGACAAGGCGCCTGCTTTTCGGTATGCGTTGGAAAGCCGTGACGCGAGCGTTCGAGTCGACCTGTGCGAGCACGTCGTCTCCGATCTCGACACCGCTGCTGTTCATTGCCTCGCACGCGCATTGCAGTTCGGCGATTTGGCCGTCCGGCGTAATAAGAATCATCTCATCGGCGGTGAACCCGGCGAGCGTACCGATAATCCGATCGCCGGCCCCGAGCAGCGCCAGCGAGAGTAACTGAGCGTCCGGCGTAACAAGGACGAACGCCGCTTGTTGCGGCGCGGCCGGACACTGCGCCGCGCACGTGAGCGCATAGGTATTGCCGCCGGCTGTTTGCAGCAGCATGGAAGCTGCGTCGAGTCGAGTCAACGTTCCCAGTATGCGGCTCGGCTCGGGCGCCGAGCGTATCGAAAACACGCGTAAGGTCTTGCCGGCGTCCGTTGATACGATTGCGATTGCTGAGCCGACATGAATGCGCAACCGTTTGGCATCGCGGGAAGCAACCGTAATAGTGCCGGTGATCTTTTTCGGCACCGACGACACGCCCAGAGTTTTCGTTGCAATCGATGTAACGCGTACTGAAACGGCTTGCACTTTAGGCGGGGCCGCCGGCGTGCCGGGGGCCGAGCTCGAAAGCACTGACGTGGGGGCAGCGAGCAGATGGGAGGCCGTAGCCGAAACGAAACCTGGCGCCGGGGTTGAAGCTTTGACCGGCAACCTCGAGGTCGTCTTCGACAGCGTCGCTTTTACCGGCGCAAGCGGCCCGGCGCCGCTCGCAAGCACGAAACCCCATTGCGCAAGGCAAATGCACAGTATCGCAAT
>DAISWS010000162.1:0-4924 GCA_036826275.1 Vulcanimicrobiaceae bacterium | reverse complement strand
GCCGCGGACTGTTGTACGCCGGCACCGAGGCAGGCGTGTACGTGTCATTCGACGGCGGCACCACGTTCACGCGCTCGCTGTACCTCTCACCGCAATCCGGTGTAAGCGATATCGCCGTGGATCCGGGCAATCCCAACGTGCTCTATGCGGGCATGTGGCACGTGATTCGCCGCCCGTGGACGCTCAACAGCGGAAGCGCGAGCGACGACGGCTTGTTCAAATCCATCGACGGCGGCAAAACGTGGAAGAAATTGAGCGGCAGCGGACTGCCGAACGGCATGATCGGACGCATCGGCCTTGCGCTCGCGCCGTCGAATCCTTCGCGCGTATACGCGCTCATCGAATCCGCGCAGGGCATCCTGTGGCGCTCGGACGACGCCGGCGCAACCTGGAAGATGATGTCCAAAGACACGGTCGCGGATCAGCGTCCGTTCTACTTCTCGCATCTGCGCGTTTCGCCGGACGATCCGGATACGGTGTACGCGGTCAGCATGTTCCTCGCCGCCTCGTACAACGGCGGCAAGACGTTCGCAATTCCGTTCGGCAGCTACGGCGTGCACTCGGATCTGCACGACCTGTGGATCTCCTCCGACGGACAGCGCATGGCGCTCGCTGGTGACGGCGGCATCACGCTTTCAACCGACGAGGGAACCAAGTGGAGCAGCTCGCGCAACATTCCGGCGACGGAAGTGTATCGCATCGGACTCTCCAACACGACGCCGTACCTGGTGTGCGGCGGCCTGCAAGACAACATGGGCTATTGCGCGCCCGGATTCAGCGGCAACATGATGGGAATCACCAACAGCGATTGGTTCCAAACGGTCGGCGGCGACGGCGAGTGGGTCGTGCCCGATCCAGCGAACCCGCGCCTGATTTGGGGCGATTCGGAAAACGGCGAACTGGTGATCTACGATCGCGTTTCGCACGACACGACCAACGTCCGGCCGTACCGCGGAACCGCTCAAGAAGATTTCGTCCTTGCGAAATCGCGCTACCGCTTCAACTGGGAATCGCCGGTTGCATTCGCGGCCTACGATCCGCACATCGCGTTCATCGGCGCGAACGTGCTGTTCGAAACGCGCGACGACGGCAAACACTGGAAAGCGATCAGCGGCGACCTGACGCGCAACGACAAGTCGAAACAGCAGGTCTCCAAAAACACGGTTACCCACGACGAATCGAGCGCGGAGAATTACGGAACGCTGCTCGACATCGAAACCTCACCGCTGCATAACGGCGAGATCTGGACCGGTTCGGACGACGGCCTGGTGCACGTCACGCTCGACGGCGGCAAACATTGGTCGAACGTCACGCCGCCGTCGCTGCCCGCGAACAGCGCCGTGGAATCGATCTCACCGTCGACATTGGCGGACGGCACGGCCTACGTTTCGGCGGACCGCCACGGCATGGGCGACCGCACGGCGTATATCTACGTTACGCACGACTTCGGCAAACACTGGAACTACGTGACGGGCGGCATTCCGCACGGCGAATACGTTCGCGCGGTGCGTCCGGACATCCACAACCGCCGCATGGTCTACGCCGGAACCAACCGCGGCATCTACGTCTCGTGCGACGGCGGGCAGTCGTGGCAAAACTTCAACAACAACCTTCCGGCCGTTGAAGTGCGCGACATCCGCTTCCAGCCGAAGTTCGACGACATGGTCATCGCGACGCACGGCCGTTCCATTTGGGTCATGGACGACATGCGCGCCGCGCAACAAGCGGGTTGCGGTACGCCGCAATCGCCCGTCGTCGTCGGACCGCGGCCGGTCATCGCGCTGAACGGGTATGCAAATGAAGACTGGCCGTATCAGGACTTCGCCGCATCGCAGCCCGGCGGCGCAGCGAAACTTTCGTACTGGCTTCCGCGCGACGCAAAAGTGCGCCCGACCATCGACGTTTACGATGCGCGCGGCCACGTGCTGCGGCACATCGAAGGAACGCACGACAACTTCAACGGCATCGACAGTACGCCGACGTTCTGGCTGAGCAAATCCGCAGGCAAGAACGAGGTCATGTACGACTTTTCCGTTACGGCGCCCGTGCGCTACACGGCCGCGCCGTTCTTCTTCCGTGGACCTGAAGAAGGGCCGGCACTTCCGCCGGGACACTATACGATTGCGCTTCATCTCGAAGGCAAGACGTACCGTTTCCCGCTCGTGAAGATCGCGGATCCGCAAACGACGACCACGCAAGCGGAATTCGAAGCGGCATTCGCGCAGCAGCGCAAGTACTACGACTTGTTCAGCCGCATCGATACGATGCTCAACGAACTGCATCGCGTTCGCGATGCGCTCGCGGCGGATAAAACCGGCAAGAACAAAGCCGCCGTGGCACGCATCGATGCAATGACCGCATCGCTCACGTCGAATCCGCAAAACTTCGAAGACTCCATTCAGAAGCCGGGCAAGTTGCGCGAAGACGTCGAGGCCGTGATGGGCTCGGAGCCGCTTGCCCAAGCGACGCTCCGTCTGTACGCGCGCCTCGAACGGACGTACACCGCACGCGCCGCTGCATTCAACGCGTGGGTGCGGTCACTCGCGGGGATCAAGGGTCTGCGGCCGCCGCGCACGGTGGCGACGGGGCCGTCCGCGCTCGCGGCTATCGTCACGCACTAGAGCCGGACCGGGCGGGGTTTACTCCCCGCCCGGCGCATTTCTGGACGTAGATGCGGCTCGACAAGTTCATGAAAATCTCGCGGCTGTCCAAACGGCGCTCCGAAGCGCACGAAGCGCTCGTGCACGGGCGCATCACCAAAGACGGCAAGGAACTCAAGCCCGGCTATCAAGTCAAGCCCGGCGACGTACTCGAAATTCATTACGCGACAAAGTTCGTCACGGTGCGCGTGCGCGAAGTGCCGCTGCGCATGACGCCCGGCCTCAAACCCGCCGATCTCTACGAGATTCTCGATCAACGCAAAGACGAACCGGCTGAGTGGATATGAGTCTTTCGGCCGATACGAAAGACGCGCTCGCACGCGAGGTTCCGCAAACGGATCACTGCCGCGACGCGCTCTTGCGCGGCCTGGCGCTCTATGGGCGCACGCGTGACGGCGCGTACTTCGTAACGCAGCGCAACGCAGTTGCGCGGCTGTTCCGCTCGCTCTTGCGCGCGCATCACATCGAAAAAGTCGAAGGTACGCGGTTGCGCCGCGTGCCGTCGTACCGCATCGCGTTGCCGCCCGAGTTGCGTTCGCTCGCCGGAAAGCCGGTGCACCGCTGCGATCGCATCATGGAAGCGCGCGCCGCGTTTCTTGCGTGCGGTTCGGTTTCAGCGGGCTCGCAAGGCTACCACTTGGAGTTCGTGCTGGCGGACGAAGAGCAGGCTGCGCGCCTGGCGTGGATGCTGCGCGCGGTCGCCGATCCGCCCAAAACGATGCAACGTAAACGGCGTCCCGTGCTGTACTACAAGGATTTCGAAGCGATCGTCGGCTTTCTGACGATCGCCGGCGCGCACGGCGCGGTGCTGCGTTTGGAAGACGTGCGCGCGCTCAAGGAGACGAAGAACCGCATTCACCGGCTCGTCAATACCGAAGCCGCGAATCTCGAACGCGCCGCCGCGGCGGCCGCCGGCCAGCGCGACACGATCGAATATCTCTCGAGCGCCTACGGACTGCAGCATCTCTCGCCCGCCCTGCGGGAAATCGCGCAACTGCGACTGCGCTACCCCGACGAAAGTCTGAGCGAGCTGGGCCGGCGTTGCAATCCGCCCATCGCCAAACCCACGGTCAACAGCCGCCTCATCGCGCTTGCCCGATTGGCCAAGCGCCTCCAAGGGAAACGGGCGTAAAGAACTCGTAGAGTCCGCCGTAAGGGGGCACTGAATTTATGCGTATCGGCATCAACGGCTTCGGCCGCATCGGACGGAACTTTGCTAAAGCGCTGATCGAACGCCATCCCGGCATCGAGATCGCGGCGGTGAACGATCTCACCAGCGCCGCGGAGTGCGCGCATCTGTTCAAGTACGATTCGAATTACGGAACGTACGAAGGCAGCGTGAGCGCTTCGGGCGACGCGATTGCCATCGACAAGCAGCAGATCAAGGTCCTGGCCGAGCGCGATCCCGCAAAGCTGCCGTGGAAAGATCTCGGCGTCGACGTCGTCATCGAATCGACGGGCCTGTTCACCGATGCCGCCAAAGCCCGCGCGCACATCGACGGCGGCGGCGCGAAGAAAGTGCTGATCTCCGCGCCGGCCAAAGGCGAAGACATCACGGTGGTTCTGGGCGTAAACCACGAGCAGTACGACCCCGACAAGCATCACATCATTTCCAACGCGTCGTGCACGACGAACTGCCTTGCAACCGCGGTCAAGCCAATCGTCGACAACCTGGGCTGGGTCAAAGGCTTCATGTCGACGATTCACTCGTACACGAACGACCAAAATATTCTGGATGCGCCGCACAAAGATCTGCGCCGCGCGCGCAACGCTGCAACGAACATCATCCCCACCTCGACCGGCGCGGCCAAAGCACTGTATCTGACGATTCCCGAAGTCAAAGGTTCGTTCGACGGTTTTGCGCTGCGCGTTCCGACGCCAACGGTTTCCATGGTCTATCTCGTCGCGCAAGTGAAGAAAGACACGACCAAGGACGAACTCAACGCAATCCTCAAGCGCGCCGCGAACGGCGACTTGAAAGAGTACGTGCGGTTCTGCGAAGACGAGCTCGTGTCGAGCGACTTCAAGCGCTCGCCCTACAGCTCGATCGTCGATTCTGCGCTAACCGGTGCCAACGGCGATCTGATTCAGATTGGCGCGTGGTATGACAACGAGTGGGGTTACTCGTGCCGTTTGGCCGATCTCACGGCGATGGTGCTGGAGAAGATTCCGGCCGGCGTCTAAGTTGCTGCATCTCGTACTTTCCGCTCTTTTAACGCTCGACGATCTCTATCGCTTGACCGGCGTGTCGTCTCCGCGGATCT
>DAISWS010000161.1:0-4926 GCA_036826275.1 Vulcanimicrobiaceae bacterium | reverse complement strand
TCCATCCAGCGCATCCTCAAGGAAGTCGATCCGAAAGATCTCGCGCTCGCGCTCAAGACCGCGAACGAAGAGCTGCTCGCGCGCGTCTTCAAGAACATGTCCTCGCGCGCCGGCGGAACGCTGCGCGAAGACATCGACTTACTCGGTCCGGTACGCATGCGCGAAGTCGGCAAAGCGCAGCAAGCCATCGTCGACGTCATCCGCACGCTCGAAGAGAACGGTCAAATCATCATTGCGCGCGGCGCGAAGGATGAAAAATTGGTATAGCCTTGGGCAAAGTCGTCAAGGGTGCGCAGTACACCCAGCAGACGTACCAACTCAAGCCGCCGACGGTCACGGCGCCGCGGCATAGCCCCACCATCTCTTACGATGCGCCGATTTTCGACGACGGGGCCCACAATATCGACGCGCAGCTTCCGCCGATCGACGATCGCGATTATGTCAACGCGGCGCGCGAGGAAGCCGCGCAGCTCATCGACGATGCCACGCGTGATGCGCAAGAACTGATCCGCGGCGCACAGGAGCGCGCGCTCGCACTCGTCGACGATGCGCAGCGGCGCGCCGGCGAAATCGAGGCGCAGGCGAAAGCGGACGGCTTCCGGCAAGGCGAGGCAGACGGCCGCGCCGCCGTGCAGGCCGAGATGGAAGAAATGCTCGAGACGATGCGCGGTTTGGTAGAAATGGCGCGCGTCGAGCGGCACAAGATCATCGAAACGGCCGAGCCGGAGATCGTGAAACTCTCCGTCGCGATTGCCGAGCGCATTTTGAATCAACACGTCGCACTCGATCCGAACACCGTTCTCGAAATGACGAAGTCCGCGATTACGCGCCTGGTGAACCGCGAGACCGTCACGGTGCGCGTGAATCCGGCGGACGTGGAAACGATGCGCGAGCACCGCGACAAACTGATGACGATGAACGACATCGACAATTTGCGCGTCATCGAAGACCAGCGCGTGGACCGCGGCGGCGTCCTCATCGAAACCGATGCGGGCACCATCGACGCCAAGATGTCGACGCAGCTGCGCGAGGTTCGCCGCCTGCTCGCGGTCGAGGAACCAATCTCCGTCAGCGAATCGACCGAACCCGCGCTCATCAACGCGCCAGCCCAAGCGAGTTAACGCGTATGTCGACGTCCCTCGACCTTCCCGTGTTTTCGGCGGAGAAATACGTCGGTTTGGTCGACTCCGTCGATCTCATCCGCCAAAACGGCAAAGTGCGCCAAGTGATCGGTGTGGTTATCGAAAGCCTCGGCCCGAACATGGCCGTCGGCGAAACGTGCCACATTCAATACAAGCGGACGGCAGAACCGGTGCTCGCCGAAGTCGTCGGCTTCCGCGACAACAAAGTGCTCATCATGCCGCTGGGCGATCTGCTCGGCATCGGCGCGGGCTCCGAAGTCGTCAGCCTCGGCAAACCGCTTGAAATCGGCGTGACGGATCAATTACTCGGACGGGTGCTCGACGGACTCGGTCACCCGATTGACGGCAAAGGCCGCGTCTTCGCGGAGAAGCGGGCAAAAATCACCGCATCGCCGCCCGATGCGCTTTCACGCAGCCGCATCACCCAGCCGCTGGCGCTCGGCATCCGCGCCATCGACGGCTTGTTGACGTGCGGAAAAGGCCAGCGCGTCGGAATCTTCGCGGGCAGCGGCGTGGGCAAGTCGACGATTCTCGGCATGATCGCGCGCAACACCGCCGCCGACGTAAACGTGATCGCGCTCGTCGGCGAGCGCGGTAAAGAAGTGCGCGACTTTATCGAGCGCGATTTAGGCGACGAAGGCCTGCGCCGCAGCGTCGTGGTGGTTTCGACCAGCGATCAGCCCGCGCTCGTGCGCATCAAGGCCGCGTTCGTTGCGACCACCATCGCCGAATACTTCCGCGATCAAGGCCTGGACGTCATGTTCATGATGGACAGCGTCACGCGCTTCGCCATGGCGCAGCGCGAAGTGGGTCTGGCCATCGGCGAGCCCACGACCACGCGCGGCTACACACCTTCGGTCTTCGCGCTGCTTCCTAAACTGCTCGAACGCGCCGGAACATCGCAAGCCGGAACGATAACCGGCCTGTACTCCGTGCTCGTCGACGGCGACGACATGAACGAGCCGGTCGCCGACGCCGTGCGTTCGATTTTGGACGGCCACGTCGTACTCTCGCGCAAACTTGCCGCAGCCAATCAGTATCCCGCCATCGACGTACTCGCGAGCGTGAGCCGCGTGATGCCCGACGTCGTCGATCAAAACCACTACTCCGCCGCGTCGGCCGTGCGCGACATTCTCGCGACCTACCGCGACGCCGAAGACCTTATCAATATCGGCGCGTACGTTCCGGGCAGCAATCCGCGCGTTGATCTGGCGCTCTCGAAGATCGAAGCAATCCGCCACTTCTTACGCCAAGGCATCTACGAAACCGCCGGCTTCGAAGAAATCCTCGCCAACCTGATGAGCGTCGCATAATGTGTCCACCCATGTCTAAATTCAAGTTCGCGCTCGAACCGGTGCTCGACCACCGCGAGCGCATCGAAGAAGAAAAACAAGGCGTACTCGCGCAGCGCCAGCGCGAACTCAAAGAAGCCGAAGACGAACTCAAACGCCTCAACGGCGAATTCAAACGCTACGCCACGGCGCTTCGCGACGACCATGCCAAACTCGCAAGCGACGAATTGCGCTGGCACTACGCGCACCTGGAATTCCTGGATCGCTGCATGACGATGCAGCACGGTATCATCTTTCAGCGGCGCGCCGCGGTCGATCGCGCACGCAACGATCTCGTCGATGCGAGCAAAGACCGCAAAGTCATCGAGAAACTCAAGGACCGCCGCTTCGAAGAGCACCAAGCATTTCAAGCCGCCGAAGAACAAAAGGATTTGGACGACACCAACAACCGCCGCCAAAACCGCGCCTCATGCTAGCCCCAACCATGTCATCCTGCCCCACCAAGTCATCTTGCCCAACCAAGTCATCTTGCCCAACCAAGTCATCTTGCCCAACCATATCATCCTGCCCAACCAAGTCATCTTGCCCAACCATGTCATCCTGAGCCTGTCGAAGGACGACCGAGCCTGTCGAGGTCATCGTCGAGGTCACCGAGGTCATCTATGATTGTTACACGACAACGCAAAAAGAAATTTCCCTGGAAGAAAGTCATGCTTCCGGGGACGGCTTTGCTGCTGCTCATCGCAGCACTGTGGTGGACGCCTTCGCGCACCTGGATGGCAACGGGCCCACTTTCGCCGGTCTGGAAGTGGACCTCGCCCGCATGGAAACCCATCGCCGCGCCGTTCGATTCCGTCGGTCAAGCGCGCACGATTTCCACGCAGAGCGCGCAGATCGCGCAGTTGCAAAAAGAACTAGCGGACGCGCAGTCCCAGGTCACGGATCGCGATAAGCAGGTATCGCAATTGCAAACGCAGCTGAACAGCGCGCAAGAAGAAGCGGCAAAAGCGCATTCGGTGAAAGCACCGGCGACGGTCGCGCGGGCCCAAGCGAGCGCAGCGCCCGCAGCCGATTTGAGCTCCCAGGCAACGCCCGACATGCGCCGCACGGCCGCCGTCTGGGCGTCAATGGATGCGGAAGCGGCAGCAAAAGTGATCCAAAAGTTACCGCAAGACTACGTGGCGCGCATCTTCGCACTGATGTCGCCCGACTCCGTCGGCGCAATCCTCGAAAACGTCCCCGCAACGTACGCTGCGAAGCTGACCGAGGAGCATCCGGAACTACAGCATTAGCCGTAGTAACATAGCGCTATCCGCGAAGCGCTGTTTGGGCTAGTCCTCGCCATCGCGTTATTTTAGCCGCGGAGACCGAGGCGCTCGGGTTCAGCAGGGCTGCGGCACGGCACCGAGAAGCTTTTGCTAATGATTTTGCAGCCGCGTCCGTGGTGGCGACTCGAGGAGCGAAGCATCCGGTGAGTTCAGCGCGTCCCGACGTTGTAGCGAAGGCCGCCGGAATTCATCCGGCGGCCTTCGTCTCTGTAAGCCGCACCATCGCGGCCGATACGCTCACGCCCATCGCGACCTATGCCGCGCTTGCGGCGCCGGGTGCGGCTTGCCTGCTCGAAAGCGTCGAGAGCGGCGGCCGCATTTCGCGCTATTCGTTCATCGGCTTGGATTATCTCGACGGGCGCTCGTTCGAGGACGATGGCAATCTCATTAGTGACGTTCGCGAATTCGTGCGCGGCTACGATCTGGATGCGCTCGTGGCATTCGCCTACGATGCGGCGCGCTCGTATGCCCGGCTCAAACCGCGTGAGGCGGCAGAGCCGGCGATGCCTGCCGCCTATGTCGCGATTCCGCGCACGTGGCTCATCTTCGATCACTTCACCGATAAACTGACGATAACGACGGTCGCTTCGAGCGAGCAGGAGGGTGAAGCCGCTATTGCGCGCTACGTTCTGCGACTGCTCGCGCTGCAGCCGTCGCTTCCGGGCAACGTGCGAGCTGCCGGGCCGATGCGTGCATCGCTCGATCGCGATGGATATCTCGAACGCGCGCGCCGCGTCAAAGAATACATCGTTGACGGAGAGGTCTATCAGCTGCAGCTCGGCGTGCGGTTCAGCGCGCCGTTCGAAGGTACCGCGTTCGACTTGTACCGGGCCATTCGCTCGCGCAATCCATCGCCGTACATGTTTTTCGTTGATACGCCGTTCGGGCAACTGCTCGGAGCATCGCCGGAGTTTCTCGTTCGTCTCGAGGGCCGGCGCGCGCGCATCCGGCCGCTCGCGGGCACGCGTCCGCGTGGTGTGGACGAAGCGAGCGATGCGGCGATCGCGGCCGAACTGCTGACCAACGAGAAAGAGCGCGCCGAGCATGTGATGCTCGTCGATCTCGGACGCAACGATCTCGGCGCCGTGTGCGAGTACGGCTCGGTGCGCACGACCGAGTTGCTGCAGATCGAACGGTACAGCCACGTCATGCACATCGTATCCG
>DAISWS010000160.1:0-4934 GCA_036826275.1 Vulcanimicrobiaceae bacterium | reverse complement strand
CACCGTATGCGAGCCACGAACCAACCGGTAAATCGAGCGACGAGCGTGACGCGATGATCCAGTTGGAACGGCCTTTGGTGCGTTCGATCAGCGAGACGAGGAATTTGGAGACTTCCGGATCGTTCTCGGTGAGGTGCAGGTCGTCTATCGCGATGACGCCGGTGAACGTCTTGATGTGCGCGTGCATCCACATCGCGAGGTCGATGCCCGGCGTCCTGGACGAGCGGCTGCGCTCGTACGCGCCGGAGACTGTTTTGCGCGCGGCGGGGGCAATCTCGAGCAGCGTATCCGCAAACCCGCGCACGAAACCGAGCAGCGAAGCGTTTTCGGCGCGTACGTCGTAGCGCACGCGCGGCGTCGATCCGAGCGTATCGAAGTACTGCCGCAGCGCGACCGACTTGCCGTATCCCGCCGGGGCAACGATAAGGACGATCCGCTGCGAAGCCGCGGATGCGATACGTTCGACGATTCGAGGACGCGGAACCGGGGTGAACGCACCACCCGTTTCGATTCGTCCGTCCTTGGCGACAGGCCGGATCATGAACGTGGTGCCCTTGGCTTCCAGCGCAGGAGGCTCCTGTTCACCCGGCTGCTATGCGTGCGTATCGAGCGGCGGACGGTACTCTTCGGTACCCTCGTAATAGCCCAGGAGGTGCTCTTCCATCTTCAGCATCGCGAGCTGCTTGTCCAGGCGGCGGTAGTCATCGCTGTAGAGCCGGCGGAACGCGTCCCAATCGGCCTTGCTGTCCCACACGTCGACGGTGACGTAGATTCCTGATTCTTCTCTGTGCCGGAACAGCCGCGTGCGCTTGTAGCCCGGATGGCGCGCGAACAGTTTTGCCCATGGGCCGCCGGCGCCGTAAGCGTGCTCGAATGCGCGCGCCTGCGACTGGTGAACGCGATAACGGTAAAAAATTTCGACCATCAGTTTCTTCGTGCCACCCGTATGTCATTATCGGCAAGTAGCATCACGTTACGTCGTTCTTCGTAAAGAAAGGGTGTGGTTATGACTATCGACGAGCTGGCAAAGGCGCCGGCGAAACGGCCGAGCCCGTACGCCCAAAGGCGTGCGCTTGCGGCTCGAGCGCCTTGGCGCGATCGAACCTCAGCGCTCGTCGTACCCGCCTCCCGGATCGTAAACCGGCACCGTATGCGTGCGCGTGGTGAGCGGGGCGAGCTTTTGCGCGCGCAAGGCATCATCCACGCCGCGCATCTCCCGTGCTTCAAAGTGCGCAACCTGGCCGAGGCGTTCGTTCGTAAGCGCGTGTAATACCGCGTTCTCTTGCAATTGCGCTTGAGAGGGCGGCGCGTACGAATTGAACGTCTCGATCTGCGTCTGCAGCCGTTCGCGCAGAATATCGGTCAGGAAGTCGTTGTCCTGATCGTTGATCGGATTCTGCGTGATGGAGAGCAGCAGCAATTTCGCTTTGCCGGCGACGTCGGCGACGCGCAACGCGAGCGCGCCTTTCTTCTGCGCGTTCAGTACGTTGATGCGCAGCGGCGCCTCGTCGATAACCGTCGAAAGGCGATTGAGAGCATCGTCGACACGCGAGAAATCGTTGAGAACGCGCGCTCCGGCGCTACGGTTGAGGGCGAGCTGCGCCATGCTGAAGTGCGTGCGCGGATCTTGTTCGACCCGGAAGCGCTCGCGCAGCGTTGCGCCTGCGGCGTGCACGATCGCGGTATACGTGCCGGGCAGCACGCGCGCGCCCGAATCGAACCCTTGGTTCCACTTCGGCGTGAACGTCCACGATGACGGCGGCTCACCGGTCATGTCCCAGGTAAACCGGTTGAAGCCGGCTTGTCCGCCGCCGGCCTGTTTCGCCGTAAACGTGCGCACGATGCGGCCCGACGCATCGGCTATCTCGGCGCGAACGTTTTTGTGCTCGCTCGGCAAATAATACGTGATGAGCGCGCCGTACGGCGGTCCCTGGCCGTCCACATGCGTGGCGTAATATCTATGCGTGTTCCATTGCACCGCCGGACGGATCGCGAAGATCTGCGCCGCGCGTACCGGATAGTGCTGCAGCGGCGTGAGATCGTCCAAGACGTACGCCGCGCGTCCGTGCGTTGCGACCAGCAGATCGTTCATATCGGGCTGTACGCGGATGTCGCGGACCGACGTCGCCGGAATGTTCACGCTCAAATTGCGCCAGCGATTGCCGCCGTCGAACGAGACCCACAAGCCCTGTTCCAAGCCGGCATAGAGGATGCGGGGGTTTTTCGGATCGAGACGCACGCTGCGCGCTTGTTGGCCGCGCGGTAAACCGGCGGCGAGATCGCGCCAGTGCGCGCCATAGTCGTGCGTTACGAAGATGTGCGGCGTGCGATCGCCCACCATATGCAGATCGTAGGCGGCGTAGAGCGTTCCGGCATCGCGGTTTGAAGCGGAAAGGCTCGCGAAGCGTCCCCACCGGTTCGACACCGGCGGCGTCACGTTGCGCCACCGGCGACCGCCGTCGCGCGTGAGTTGCACCAGCCCATCATCGGTACCGACCCAGATTTCGCCGCGGCGCACCGGTGACGGCTCGATGTACAGAATGGTGTCGGAGGTTTCTGCGCCCGTTACATCGAGCGTAATGCCCCCGGTTGCGACCTGATGCGCGCGATCGTTGCGTGTGAGGTCTCCGCTGATCGCTTTCCAATGGTAGCCGCGGTCGCTGCTCGCAAATACGACGTTGCCGGCCGTGTACGCAACGTGTGGATCGAACGGGTCGAACGCGATCGGCGTCTCCCAATTGAAGCGGTAGCGCAGATCTTTCGGATCGACGGCGTTCTGATCGCGCAGGTAGGGCGACACGACACGCGAGACGTTGGTGGCGCGATCGAGCAGCTCAATGTCGCCCGCGAAGTTGCCGCCGCCGCTTGACAGCCAGACGTACCGCGAATCCGCCGGATCGGGAACGGCCCACGTGCCGTCGCCGCCGCCCATCGAATGCCAGTCGCTCGAGGTGATCGAGCCGCCGTCGAGCGCATCGTTCCGCGCGCACCAGATGCCGTTATCCTGCAGCGGCGCGCAGACGTGATACGGACGCTCGCGATCGTAACCGATGTGATACAGTTGCCCGATCGGCAGATTGTGCGGCATTTGCCACGTCTTACCGTCGTCGAATGAGAACGACGGACCGCCGTCGTTCGCTTCGATGATGCGATGGGCATCGCGCGAGATCCACATCGCGTGATTGTCGCCGTGGACCCCCCGCGCGCCGATCTTCTACGTTTTGCCGCCGTCGCGGCTGGCTGCGACGTGAACGGACAGCGTCCAGACGTGATTTTCGTCGGTTGGATCGACGTACACGTGCGTATAGTAAAACGGGCGTTCGTCGATGAGCGTGTTATCGCTCACCATTTGCCAGGACGCGCCGTCGTCGCTGCGCCAGAGCAAGCCCTGCTTCGATTCGATGAGCGCGAAAATGCGGCGGTCGTTCGACGGGGCGATCGCAACGGCGATGCGTCCGGTCCGTCCCGATGGTAATCCGCTGCCGTGCACGCGTTGCCAGGTTGCGCCGAAATCGTTGGAAACGTACAAGCCGCCTTGCGTACTGCCGCTCGTCGAACTCCATCCGGTGCGCCGGTACGTCCACATGCCGGCGTACACGAGGTCCGGATGCGCGCGCGAGACGTCCATGTCGGACACGCCGGTGCGCGCATCGACGTACAGCGTCTTCTTCCACGACTTGCCGCCGTCGCTCGTGCGGTACATGCCGCGATCGGTCGAATCCGCAAACGGATCGCCGATGACGCCCACGAGAACCGTATTGGGATTGCGCGGATCGATTTCGATCTTTGCGACGAGCGCGTTGCGCAACGGCAGTACGTGCTGCCACGTCTGGCCGCCGTCGCTGCTGCGGTAGACGCCGTCGCCCGTCATCACGTCGTTGCGCGGCGCGCCTTCACCGGTGCCCACCCAGACGACGTTGCTGTCGGCCGGATCGATGGCGATCGCACCGATCGACTGCACGTCCTGCTTGTCGAATACCGGCTGCCACGACTGACCCGCGTTCGTGCTTTTCCAGACGCCGCCGCCTGCAGCACCGGCATAGTACAATGATGGATCGGCATCCGTCCCTGCGACGGCGCCTAACCGTCCGCCCGAGACTTGCGGCCCGACGGAACGGAAACGGAGTTGATCGAATATGCCGGGCGCCGGTGTCGGCTTTTCGGCATAGGCAATCGTTGGAGCGCAAACGCAGAGCGCAGCGATTCCACACATGAGCAATCGACGCATGACGTGATGTGTTGGCATGCCGACGCGCAGACTACTGCTTTTGCAAGAGATCGTTCACGAAGCCGGCGATGAAGTCGCCTTCCCACTGCACGCGCGACGACAGCCATTCGCGCTGCGCGGGACAGGTGAGCTCGCCAAGTTCCAGCACGAGTGCGGCGTCTTGCGCGTGCACTTGACGGAAGCCGTAGTAGTCGCGCAAGTTCATTGTAAAATCGTCCGGCATGAACCTAAACGGAAACTGCGCGCTATACATCGTGCGCCAGAGCTGCGCTGCCGGCTGCGATGCGTCGGTATGATAGCCGATCGACGCGCCGCTCGTGCACGGTTTAGACGTTCCGTCGAAATGGATGAAGATCGCGGCTTTGACGTCGTATTCGCCGTCGAAGTCGGCCGGCTCGCGCGCAACGGAATAGCCCATGTCACGCAGTTTGCGCGACGCTTCATCCGCAACGAGCGGCGTCCACGCTTGCTCTCCGGGCGTACCAAGATTGCAGTGCCGCTTCGGAAAGCGCGCACAGCTTTGCGGGCGGCCTTCGTGCCCGGCGGAAATAAGCACGTCGTAATGCAGAACGGCAGCCAGAAGAAAATGCAGCATGTCGACGAAGAGTTCTCGCGTGCGTTTATGGCGGCCTGCGAGAACGCGCGTGTACGCATTGACATGCGCGTTCATCCTTACTTGTGTCGCGCCTGCGGCGGCGGCGGACTC
>DAISWS010000159.1:156-4974 GCA_036826275.1 Vulcanimicrobiaceae bacterium | reverse complement strand
CGCCTCGACGCCGGCAGCGTCCAAACCGAGTCCCGCGATATTTGGAATGCGCCCGAGGCAGTAGAGCAGTTCGTCGGCAACCAGTTCGCCGTCGACGCCTTCGCGCATGATGTGCACGACCTTCTTGCTGTCGCGCTTACTGACGCCGCAAATTTGCGTGCGCGTGTGCACCTGGATGCCTTCGTCGATGTAATACTGCGTGAGCGCTTCACCGATGTCGTGATCCTCACCCGAAAGCAAATGCGGGGAACGCAGCACGATGCTCGTCTTGACGCCCATCCGCGAAAAGAATTGTCCTAGTTCGCAGCCGATGTAGCCGCCGCCCAGCACGATGAGCGACTCCGGAAGTTCTTGCAGTTCGAGCGCGCCTTCGCTGTCGATATACCCTGCATCTTCCAAACCGTGCACCGCACTGGCGGGCGCAACCACGCTGCCGGTACCGATGATAAAGCGATCGGCTTCGAGGATCGTGCCATCGCCCACTTGCAGCTCGCGACCGGAGAGAAAACGAGCCGGCCCCTCGTACAGCGGAAACTTTTCGATTCCCTCGATCCGGTAATCCGCAAAACCCTTGATGAGCTCGTGCTTGCGCCGCATGATGTGCGGAAAATCGATGGTGATGCTGCCGGCGTGTACGCCGAGTTCGGCCGCCTCGCGCATATCGTAGACGGCGTCGCTGGACGCGATCAGCGTTTTGCTGGGCATGCAGCCGCGCAGAATGCACAGGCCGCCGAGCGGGCCGTGATCGACCAGGGCGACGTCCGCGTCCAAATCGCGCGCCGTGCGCGCTGCCGCGAAGCCGCCGGACCCCGCTCCGACGACCACGAGGTCATGGTGTTTGCGTTGCATTACCCTAAAGACACAGGTCGGGCACCCAAACGATGCACTGACTCGATGAAGCGGACGGTGCCGTCTGAGTGCATGACGATGGAATGCGTGCGGGCGTTGTTTCCGAAGAAGCGCACGCCGCGCGTGAGGTCGCCGTCGGTAATGCCCGTCGCGCAGAACACCACATGCTTGCCCTTGACCAAGTCGTTGATCGTCAAAATGCGGTTGATGTCGCCGAATCCCATTGCCTTCGCGCGTTCGACTTCTTCGTCGTTGCGGAACTCGAGTTTGCCCATGAACTGTCCGCCCATGCATTTCAGCGCGGCGGCCGCGAGCACGCCCTCGGGCGCGCCGCCGGTTCCCATCGCCACGTGAATGCCGGTGCCTTGCACCGCGGTAGCAATGCACGCGTCCACGTCGCCGTCTGAAATGAGCTTGATGCGCGCGCCGGCTTCGCGAACGTCCTTGACGAGCTCCGCGTGACGCGGGCGATCCAAAATCACGACGGTGACTTCGTTGATCGGCTTCTCGAGCGCGTTGGCGACGGCTTCCAGATTTTCTCTGACCGGAGCATCGATGTGCACGTAGGGCGCGGCCTTCGCGCCGACGGCGAGTTTCTTCATATAGGTGTCGGGCGCGTTGAGCAAGCCGCCGCGCTCCGAGATGGCCATCACCGCGATGGAGTTGGGCAAGCCGTTGGCGACGAGATTCGTTCCCTCGACCGGATCGACGGCGATGTCGACCTCGAAGCCGCCGCTGCCGAGTTCCTCGCCGATGAACAGCATCGGCGCTTCGTCGCGTTCGCCTTCGCCGATGACGATGCGTCCGGAGATCTCCATCGCATTGAGCGATTCGCGCATGCGTTCGACCGCCGCGCCGTCGGCGATGTCGCGCTCGCCGCGGCCCATCCAGCGGGAGGCAGCCAGCGCGGCGCTTTCCGTGACCTTAACGAAGTCGAGCGTGTCCACCGGACACGTTTGCGTGCGTGCAATCATGGTCGCCATATGGTGCTGCACCTACAAGGTATCGACACCGATTCCTTTAACTGTGGTTCCTCGTGTCTGCCCAGGTCGAAGACGTTCGTCCCGCCGTTCGTGTCCGCGTCGCGTTTGCGGATACGCTGCTGGCGGCCGGATGGGGTCCACTCCTTGCGGTAGCCATTTCCGGGCTGACGCTCGGCTTCTTCGCCTGGGCCACCGTTGTGGTTCCCACGCACCGTCCAACGCTCACCGCGGCCGGCTTGCCGCTCGGCGTACTCGCCGGGTGCGCTTTCGCGCTTTGGGCGTGGCTCGGGTACGGCCGCTACTTCGCCTCGCGTACGGGCGTGTTGTATCCGCGGTCGCTGCAGTACGACGCCCTTTCCTGGGTGCCGTTCGTGCTGATGTGGCTCGCGTTCGTGCTGCCGCTCTCGTTCACGCACGGTGGAGTGCGCCTCTTCATTTATTGCGTCGCGCTGTTTTGCATCGCGAAGTGGGCGATTGCGGCGCGCTTCAATCAAACCGTCCGCGACGTCACCGTCGATTATCTGGTGACCCGCTTCGCTATCATCGTGATTGCCGAACTTGCAGCGGTGATCGTCGGCCAGCGCCCCGGAGAGCACGTGCAAGAATCGCACAATCTGCTGCTCAACGTCTGGGGCCGCTGGGACGCGGTGCACTACATCGACATCGCCACGTTCGGTTACCACGGCACCGACATGGCGTTCTTTCCGCTCTATCCGCTGCTCATCGCCGCTCTCGGCGCGTTCATCGGCAATCATTTGGTAGCCGGACTGATCGTCTCCAACGCGGCGCTCTTTTTCGGCTTGCTGTACCTGTACAAACTCGTCGAGCATGAATTCGATCGCGCCGTCGCGCGGCGCGCGATCTTCTATATTTCGATTTTTCCGACGGCGGTGTTTTTTTCCGCGGTGTACACCGAGTCGCTGTTCTTCATGCTCACCGTCGCCTCGTTCTACTATATGCGCGAACGGCGCTGGTGGCTGGCGGGAGCGATCGGCTTGTTCGCCGCGCTAACGCGCGTTGAAGGGGTCTTGCTCATCGTCCCGTTCTTCATCGAGTGGGCCACGGCGAACTGGAGCGTGCTGCGCGACCCATTCGATCCGGAGCGCGCGAAAGAGCTGCGCACTGCGCTGCTCAATGCGCTTCCCGTCGTCCTAATCTGCATCGGACTCGGCTTGTACATGGCGTGGCTGTGGCTGCTGCGCGGGGACCCGCTGTACTTCTCGCACGTTCAGATCAATTGGAACAGGCACCTCGCCGCGCCGTGGACGTCCGTGTGGAATTCCTGGACGAAGATCGCACATGCGACGAACGGACAAACCATCGCCAATCAGGCCATCGAACTCTCGTTCACCGCACTGATGATCGGCGTGCTGATCGGCGGATTTCGCAAACTCAAGCCGTCGTACATCGCCTATATGGGGCTCTCGATTCTCGTACCGATGTCGACGTCGAGTTTGATGAGCATGCAGCGTTTCGCACTCGTACTCTTCCCGATGTTCGCCATTCTCGCGCTCTGGGGCAAGCGGCCATCGGTGAACAACGCGATCGTCGCGTTCTTCTTGCCGCTCCTTGGTCTCTTCACCGTGCTCTTCGCCGACTGGTATTGGATTGGATAATTGAATACGATTACGCAGCGCCGCGGCTTGCGGCAGTTCGTCAAGTTCGGCATCGTAGGTGCGTCGGGACTCGTCATCAATTTCGCGATCTCCCACGGCATCCAGAAGGGCTCACCCGGATTTCCGTGGGCCGCCGATTTCGCGATCGGCTATCTTGCCGGCGGCGTGTCGAACTGGTACCTCAACCGCGTATGGACGTTCCGTTCGAGCGCAAACGCCGCCGTTGAAAGCGTGCAGTTTCTGTTCGTGTCCGGCATCTCGCTGCTCGTCGGCGAAATCTTTTATTGGTGGTTGCCGTTCGGGAAGCAGCACTTCTCCTACACATGGGCGGCCGCGACCGGCGCCGGCATCTTCGTCAACTTTTTCCTGAACAAGTATTGGACGTTCAGGAGCGCGTGAACGGGTGACACCCGTTGGCGGGCTCCCGGACAAACGCCGATTAGCGTGGCGCATCGCGCTGGGCGCGATTTTGCTGCTCGGCCTGCTGCTGCGCCTCAAAGGCATCCATAACCCGGTTCTGGATCACCCCGGGTGGCGTCAGGGCGATACGGCGTCGATTGCAAAAAACTTCGCGACGTTGCAGTACAACGTTTTCTACCCGCAAACCGATTACAACGGCCCGCCGCCGAACTACGTCGAGCTGGAACTGCAGATCGTTCCGATCATTGCGGCTACGCTCTACAAAATCGTGGGCATTCATGAAGTCATCGGGCGCCTCGTCACCATTGCGTTCAGTCTGGGCACAGTTGGCGTGCTGGCGTTTTTTGCACGCTGGCTCTTCGTAAGCGAGATGGCCGGCATTCTGGCGGCGCTTCTCTATGCCATCATGCCCGGCAGCATCTATTATGGGCGTACGTTCACGCCCGACGCCACGATGGTCTTCTTCCTCACCGCCGCGCTCTACGCCGTCGCGCGCATGCTGATCGAGGAAGAACGTTGGACACCGCGCACGACTGCTCGCGCCACGGTGCTTCTCGCACTCGCATTTCTCGCTAAGCCCGTTTCGCTCGCCGCTCTGGTTCCAATCGTAACGCTCACGGGAGAACGCGCGTTTTCCGGCCGAACCTTCCGGTGGGCGGCAATCGCAGTCGTGTTCGTCTTGCCGATTGCGCTGCTGTACGGCTACGATCGGGTCGTTTCCTCGCACGCGGAATGGCGCTGGGCGTCCGGCATTACGTCGTTGCACGTCCTGCCCGCGCTTCGCGCCTCGCTCGCGAGCGCGGCGGCGTTTGCGCTCAAGGTCACGCAATTCCGGACGGTGCTCGCCATGTTGGAGCACCTGATGATCGGTCCCGTCATTACCGCAATCGCGATCCTCGGGCTGTTCTTCATGCCCGGCGAGACGACGCTGGTTTCCGCAGCGCTCGTGG
>DAISWS010000159.1:0-146 GCA_036826275.1 Vulcanimicrobiaceae bacterium | reverse complement strand
TCCGGTGGGCGGCAATCGCAGTCGTGTTCGTCTTGCCGATTGCGCTGTTGTACGGCTACGATCGGGTCGTTTCCTCGCACGCGGAATGGCACTGGGCGTCCGGCATTACGTCGTTGCACGTCCTGCCCGCGCTTCGCGCCTCGCTC
>DAISWS010000158.1:4216-4999 GCA_036826275.1 Vulcanimicrobiaceae bacterium | reverse complement strand
CCGCGCGCCGCAGCGCCACGACCGGATAGAGCCGATCCCACATGTTTTGGATCCACATTCCACCGACGTCGAGCAGCGAGCTCGCTTCAATCATTCCGTATTTGACGTCCGCTCCAACTTGCTCGAAGAGGTCGGCAATTCGCAGCTCCGGATGCGAGCGGCGATCGGTATCCGGTGCCAGCAGCTCGTCCCGGAACTGATCGTCCTTCAAACGCGCCGGTAGCTCGTCGTGAACAAACCGCGTCGCCTGCTGAATCGAGTCGCTGCGGAAACGATCGCGCACATGAATCATCGACGTGAGTTGATTTGCGGCGCGGATGTGGCGCAGCTGAACGATTGCGGCGATGGCCGTCACGCCGATAACCACGAACGTGCCAATCGAGGCAAAAGCGGTCAGATACTCAGCGCTCATGGCCTGCTTTCAGATAATTGGAGCGGGCGGCGGGAATCGAACCCGCGCTGTCTGCTTGGAAGGCAGACGCACTACCACTATGCAACGCCCGCGAAACTTTGGGCAGGGCTGGATTCGAACCAGCGTACAGCGTTAGCTGGACAGATTTACAGTCTGTTGCCTTTAACCACTCGGCCACCTACCCATGTCTCGGCCGCCCAGGGTACGATGCCCCCGGCGCGAGGTCCTGTGCTAGTAACGTTTAGGTTGCGGTCGCGCTCTCTTTCGGCAGCCGGCCCTCTTCGAGATCGATCAAATCGGGCCAGGTTTTGACTTTATCGTTGCCGGGATCGACTTCGTTGAGCTCGTCTTCGAAATGCTTCTTCTCTTCA
>DAISWS010000158.1:0-4206 GCA_036826275.1 Vulcanimicrobiaceae bacterium | reverse complement strand
AGTCTGTTGCCTTTAACCACTCGGCCACCTACCCACGGGGCACGGCTGACCAGGGTACGATGCGCCCGGGTCCGAGTCCTGTACCGCGCCGAGCCGCAACGCTTCTAATCGTTTTCTCCGGTTTCTCTCAGAGTGCGCTCATGAAGCGCCCCCTTCCTTGCCGCTATAACCGGATCAAGCACCCCTTCTCTTACACGATTTGGAGCTTCTCAATGAACGCACGCACGGTTTTAGCCGCACTCGCCCTGCTCACCGCAACCACCCTCACCGCTTGTGGGGGCGCCGGCGGCGGCGGCCCCGTCACTCCGCCGGCGAACAGCGGCGGCAACACCATCTCGAGCCAGTCGCAAACGGAAGACTCGATAGACACCGCCAATGACGTCGGCGCGCCGATGCACGACATCAGCTCGTACAACGAATCGATCAGCTCGCCGCTACAGGCGGTTGCGCGCACGAGCGACGCGGTTTCCGTCAAACTCGCCGGCGACGGCAGCTGCAACAACGGCGTCGAGTTTTTCGCCCCCGATAAAAAGGGCGACGCAAATTCGACCGAACGCATCGTGTTCTACGATAACGGCTGCACGCAGATGCAAAGCGACGCCGTTCGCGTCTACACCTCCACGGGACCGAATGCCGAAACGGTGCAGCGCACGGTCTCCCGTTACCAGCTGAACAACAGCACCGCATCCTCAGTCCGTTCGGAAACCATCAACTACACGAGCGCAACGTTCGATCAGTTCGGGTATCCCGTCTATAAAAATGGTTTCGACCGCACGCATACCGGCGAACTCGACGTCAACGGCGTGAAAACCATCGACGGCGACGGTGAATTCGTTCTCTTGGCTTCGAGCAACAACAGCTCGACGTTCTGCGGCGACTCCGCCGGTTTCAATGCGACGGGCAACTCCTCGCTCAACGAAACCTTCGGCTGGGCCGGCATGATCCCGACCGGCACGCGTACGGTGAACTCGGACGGTACCATCTCCTGGAACCTCACGCACCAAGGCAGCACCTACACCGGCCCGATCGGCGGACTCTCGATTTTGGCCGGATCGCAGAATACGAACTGCCCGGTCTCGACGCCGATGTTCACGCTGGCCGACGGTACGCTCAAGGGACAATACAACATCCCGCTTCAAGCGACGTATAACCACGGCGTACTCACGAGTCTGACCATCTCGAACGCAACGCTCTCCAATGGCGACACGCTGAACGTGCAGACGAACAGCGGCGTCTCACCGGGCGACGAGCACTTCATCTCCGGTACGCTATCCAAGAGCGGAGCGGCAGTCGCCAACTTCAACGTCGACGCCTTCGGCGACGGCACGCTGGTCGTCGCTGCAACCGGCAAAGCCTATCAAATCGAAGACTGGCACGTGGTCAAGTAAAGTCTCCCGCATCCCTCCTCGCGAAAAGGCCCGTGGCTTCCACGGGCCTCTTTTTGCGCTACGTCGCCGTGGAGCTTTCCTTTTTCAGGCGGCCTTCTTCCAAATCGATCAGTTCGGTCCACGTGTTGACGTAGTCGTTACCCGGATCGATTTTTTCCAATTCGTCGCAAAAGCGCTCGCGCTCATCGGCCTTCGGCTCGTTGTGCAGCACCCAGTCGTTCATCTTCGCGACTTTGTCGCGTTCCGGGCGCACGTATTCGCGAATCCACTGCAGCACCGCGTCGTCGTCCGGCGATCTGCGGACCGCATCCAAGAACTCGTCTTCCGTAACGCCGAGCGTATTGAAAAGCCGCAAGTTCAAGCGGCAGCCGTAATAGATGTATTGTCCGAGCTTGCCTTCCAACTCGGCGCGCGCTTTGTCAATCGCTCGCGGCAAAAGCATCATGCCGTCCAGCCGCTCGCGCGGGCCGCGCGGATACTCACGGGTCAGGTCCATGGCCGCAGCTTTCCCACCGCGCGCGCGCTTAATCAGCGAGCGGCGCGTTGTATTTGATGAAGTGCCCCTCGCGCGTCCAGCCGGCCTTTTCGTAGAGGGCCTGGGCAGCCCCGTTGTCGTGTGCCGTTTTCAAAAACATGCCGCAGGCGGCGTCTTCGCGCGCGTGTCGTAGCGCGTGCGCAAGCAGCGCGCTGCCCGCGCCGCGGTGCCGGTAATCCGGATGCACGAAGAGGTCTTCCAGAATCCACGACCCGCCAAGATGCACGGTCGAGTACGTTTTGAAGAGTTGCGTGAATCTGGCAGCACGCGTGCCGGACTCCGCGATGTAGATTACGGACGTACGTTCGCGAAGATGCCGTTCGATGTATTCGCGTTCGCGCTGCGCGTCCGTTTGCTGCTCGTAAAAAACGCGGTACGCTTGAACCAGAGGCAGCAGCGCAGCCGTATCGTCTTGCGTTGCGCGTCGAGTCGTTATGGCTTCCGTAGCATCCAACTTCAAAGTTCCCTATCGTGCAATTTCGTAGCGCCACACGTATGGCACACGATCATTCTAACATGAACGCATGAGAAAGAAACCATTCCAAGGCTACTGTCTCACCGGGTGTGGGAATCCGGTGTTTTCCAGGTCGCAGAATGCGAAATATTGCTCTTTGCTCTGTGCCGTAGCTAGCGTCCGGAGAGAGCGTAGACCATGTGCAGTGTGCGGCAAAATAGTTGCACTCGCCAAACAAGTGTATTGTTCGCAGGCATGTCACCGACGTGGCGAGTTCGAGCGGCGCAAACGCGTTCTCGAATCAGGCGGTTATTGCGGCGTTTATAACTGCAACGGCTTCATTCGCAAATATTTGGTTTCCCGCTTTGGAGAACGCTGCAGCTCATGCGGGTGGGACAAGCGTCATCCAAAGACCGGACGAGTACCCGTGGAAGTGGAGCACATCGACGGAGATTGGCGCAACAATAACATCGACAATCTCGTCCTGCTCTGCCCAAATTGCCATTCGCTCACCGATACGTACCGAGGATTGAACCGCGGGCGTGGACGCGCTCTGCGCCTTGGAGGGCGTGAGCACCCTCTCTCGCGCGTAACGAAGGAGCGCGTAGAACCACAGAAAAACGCGGCAGACGGATAAGAGGACGAGGCGCCCCACAAGGTCAATTGCCTCTTCTGCCGCCGACGTAGCTCAATTGGTAGAGTCCCATATTTGTAATGTGGTTGTTATCGGTTCGAGTCCGATCGTCGGCTCCAGACACACGGAGGCTCGCTCGCCAAGGCGAGCCTCTGCTTCAAACAAAACGAACTGCATGCAACCTGTCAAACCCAAATGGATGAACGCCGGCCTCGTGCTGGTGTGCGAGCGCTGCTTCAAGGAGCGCATACCCGAAGAAGATCCGGAGAAAGCCGCCGAGATCGGTGATTTCCATTTGCGCGATTGGCTCAAGAAGCGTTTGAAAGAAGACGGCCATTGGGGCAAGGTGCGCGCGATCAACACGAGTTGCATGGACGTGTGCGCGCGCGGCCGCGTAACGGTCGTCATCGATCCGCAAGTCGAGGGTAAGGAAGCGCAGGCGTTCATCGTCGACCCGCTGGCCGAACGGGAAGACATATACAAACGTATCGTGGAGCGGCTGGCTGTGCAAACCTGACAGGTAGTGTCAGATTCGGTATGCTACTGTGAGGGCATGATGCAAGAACGCGCCGCGCTCCGCGGTCTGGACGTGGTCTTTTATACGGTCAAGGACATGGCTCGCGCGCGAGCCTTCTATGAAGGCCTCTTCGGACTCAAACCCGCCCTCGAATCGGACTATTGGGTCGAATACGAGCTGCCCGACGGCACGACGTTTGCGCTCGCAAACGATCCGCAGGGCGGCTGGAAAGAAGGGCATGGACTGATGTTCGGAGTTGCCGATAGAACGGTGGCTGCCGAACGTGCCAAGCAGCTCGGCGGAACGATCACCGATCGTCGGTTCGAAAGCGCAACGTGCGGCGCGTTCGAATGCGTCGACACCGAAGGCAACTATCTCTACTTGCACCAGCGCACGTAGTGCCTACTTCGCTTCGAGCGGCAACAGCGTCGACGGATCGAGCGTGACCTTGAACGAGTTCATCAGCGTGGTGCACGCCGCCCGGGACTCGTCCGTGACGGGGGTACGCATCCCGCACATCGCGGAGTAGCCGCGTAGATGCTGCGTTGAATCGACCATGCCCTCATTGATCATCACAACGTGCATCGCGCCGAGGTCGCCTTCCGCATTGCCGGTGACGGCCGTACCGTCGTCGCCGATCGTGGAATGCGCGCCGGTCATACCCATGCTTTGCACGAC
>DAISWS010000157.1:0-5032 GCA_036826275.1 Vulcanimicrobiaceae bacterium | reverse complement strand
CGAGGCCGACCTCGAGGCAAATCGGGACCTCTACGTCGAGCCGCTGCTCGAGGAACCGGCGCTGCGCGCGTACCACTTTCTGCCGGGCGTGCACGCCGATTTGCTGCAGAAACTCGGCAGGCTGAGCGAGGCACGCGCGGAGTTCGAGCGAGCGGCTTCCCTGGCCGCCAACGCACGCGATAAGAAATTATTGCTGGACCGTGCCGCGGCATGTCGATTTTAGCACTGCTGCTTCGACGTCCTAAGTGAAAAGGAGGCACGGCCATGAACGTTGCCGCTACCATCGCTCGAATCGTACTGGGACTGATTTTCACATTCGCCGGCGTCATGATGTTCGTCATCAGCAACCCGCCGCCGCAACCGGGCCTTGCGGGCGCGTTCACCGACGTTTTCATGCGCTCGCATTACGCGCTGTTCGTGGGCGCCGCGCAAATCGCGATCGGGGTGCTGTTTTTGCTGAATCGCTACGTGCCGATCGCGCTCATTATGCTGGCCGCGTTCCTGTACAACAGCTTCGCGTTTCACATCACGATGGCGCAGGCGGCACTCCCCGCCCCGCTCATCGTGCTCGCGCTGGCGATTATCGTTGCGCTGAAATACCGGCCGCTGTTTGCGCGCCTCGCGCAATATACGCCTTGAGCTTCGCGCCGAACTCGCCGAAGATGGTCACTTGCTCGAGATCGATGGGCGTGAGCGGCAACTGCAGACGCAGCGCATCGCGGCCGCTCATTGCCCACGGCACGAGCGCGGAGAAGAAGAACCCGAGCCGTTCGATCTGCTCGCACAAGCGCGGCGTTCCGGGATCGTCGAGCGGAAGATTCACGTAAACCGCGCCGGCCCGGCCGAGCGCGCGCAGATCGCTGAGCGCTTGCGCAACGTGGTCGGCGGTGGCGTTGCCCACTGCGGTAACGTTGATGGTGGCAAAGCCTTCGGTGCGCGAAACCTCGATGTGCAGTTCGCCCGCTGCCGCGGAGGCTTCGCCGTCGAGAATCTCCACGGGGAAGCCCAAATTGGTATAGATGGTCTCAATCATGGCGCGGTGATGCGACGGTGCGTAGAGCGAACGCGCCGCGCGTGCTTTGAGCGGCTTGATGTAGATGGTGAAACTTTGCCGTTGTCCGGCGCCGGTGAACTGCATCTGTTTGGGCGTGAACGTGGCCGGATCGCCGCCGAGCACGATGCCGCAAAGACTTGCGCCATTTTTCGCGCTGTCTTGTTGGGTGCGCGCATGCGTGGTCACGGGTTCGGTGTAGAATGCGCCGAAGCCCAGGCGCACGGCTTCATCCTCGGCAAAGGCACGCATGCGTTCGAGTAAGCCGCGGCCGCGATGTGCCGGATTGACGATTGCGGCGCAGCCGTCGACAAGCGGCGTTTGCGCAAACGGATCGAGTGCGAAGTGACCGGCAATCTCGCCGTCTCCGGCGACGGCGACGATCGAGATATACGCGTTCGCCGCGTTGAGTTCGATCAACCGCTTGGGCACGTAGACCGCCGGAAAGATGTAGCGGTAGCCCCACGTCTGATAAAACGCGCGCGCGACGCCCGGCGCATCCTCTGGTCGAAACCGCCGCACGGCATAGTGCTGCGGCGGTGCAAGCGCAACGCTTTCCGCCGGCGCAGGCTCTTCGCCGCTCCCGCCGATGCCGTGCGGCCGTCGTACGGTAAGGACGAGTTCGCTGCCGTGCGCGTGCAGTTTCCACTGCGCGCGTTCGACGCAATCCAGGATCGTTGCCCAATTCGGATCGCGCCGCGCGGCCGCATCGTCGAGCGGCAAACCGCGTTCGCTTATGGCGACGCGCAGGTCTTCGGCGTTCCAGGCGGCATGCACGTGAATCGGCTCGCGTTCGGCCGCCATCGCATCGCGCACGATCAGTTCGAATGCCAGCTTCACCGCTTGCGCGAGCTGCTGCGATTGTTCGGCTGCGAGCTGCGCACGAACGGCGGCGTCGGCGGCAAGGTGTGCGGCGAGTGGCGCGTAGTCCGCTTGCGGCGGCACCCGCAGATCGATCACTTAAGCGCGGCCTTTTCGTCGAACTCCGCCTGCGCGTGCTTGACCTCGTCGATGTGGTCGTGCGCCCACTGCGTGAGCGCGCTAATCGGCCCGCACAACGTCTTGCCGAGCGTCGTAAGCCGGTATTCCACGCGCGGCGGAATCTCGGGATACAGCGTGCGCTGCACGAGGCCGTCGCGTTCGAGATCGCGCAGCGTTTGCGTGAGCATCTTTTGCGAGATGCCGCCGATCAAGCGTTTGAGCTCGTTGAAGCGCCGGCTCTCGCTCTGCGCGAGAATGCCGATAATCAGCGTCGCCCACTTGTCGGCGATGCGGTCCAGGATCGCGCGTGTTGGGCACTCGCCCTGATACACTTCGGCGTCGCTGGGCAGGTGTAAGGTGGTTTCCATTAGGTTACTACACTACTTTCGGGTGCGTACTTGTAAATCGTAAGTCAGTATGCAAAAGTAACTATACCATGACAACCGCACAAACACAAGAAAAACTGCTCTATACGCTCGACGCCGGCCATTCAACGGTCGAGTTCGTCGTCAAACACATGATGATCGCCAAGGTGCGCGGCCGCTTCGCCTCAGTTGAGGGACAGATCGAACTGGCGCCCGGCAGCGACGTACCGCAAGCCATCAAGGCGACGATCGATGCGACGTCGGTCGACACCCGCGAAGCCCAGCGCGACGCGCACCTCAAATCCGGCGATTTCTTGGACATCGAGCAATTCCCGAACCCGACGTTCGAAAGCACGCGCATCGAGGGTACTGCCGGCGCATTCAAGATCTTCGGCAACCTGACGCTTCACGGCGTGACGCGCGAGGTCGTTCTCGACGGCAATTTCGAAGGCCGCGGCGCGGATCCGTGGGGTGGCCAGCGCATCGGGTATACGGCCCACACGACGATCAATCGCAAAGACTTCGGCTTGGGCTGGAACGCGGCGCTGGAAACGGGCGGCGTTCTGGTGAGCGAAGACGTGCGCATCGAGCTCAATATCGAGGCGGTTCTGCAGAAGTGACGCACAGCGCGCCGATGCCGGTAATCTTTTTCGGGCACGGCAATCCGATGAACGCCATCGCCGTCAACGCGTACGCGAAGAAGTGGCACGCGATGGGGCGCGGACTGCCCAAACCGAAAGCGGTCCTCTCGGTGTCGGCGCACTGGTACGTCGAGGAAACCGCCGTAACGGCGATGGCGCAGCCGCGCACGATTCACGATTTCGGCGGTTTCCCGCGCGAACTGTACGAGGTGCACTACCGCGCTCCGGGCGATCCGGATCTCGCCGCACGCGTCGCGCAGTTGCTCCAGCCCGCAACCGTGCGGTTGGATCACGATTCGTGGGGGTTGGATCACGGCACGTGGTCGGTGCTCACCCACGTCGTCCCAGACGCGGATATTCCGGTCGTGCAGCTCAGCATCGACGAGACCAAGCCGCCGCAATTTCATTACGAACTCGCACAACGTCTCGCGCCGTTGCGCGACGAGGGCGTGCTGGTCATCGGCAGCGGAAACATCGTGCACAACTTGCACGCGTATGCCTGGGGCCGCCACCCCGCGCAGCCGTTCGATTGGGCGCTGCGTTTCGAAGAACGCGTGCGCGAACTCATTCTCGACGCAAACCACGCGCCGCTGGTCGATTATGAATCGCTCGGCCGCGACGCGCTGCTTTCCGCTCCGACGCCGGACCACTATTTGCCGCTGGTCTACACGCTCGGGCTGCGGCGCGACGGCGACCAGATCACGTTTCCCGTCGAAGGCATCGACGGCGGTTCGATTTCAATGCTCGCGGTTGACATGCGATAGGCGCCTTGCTCCTGCTGGAGGATGACATGGTTGGGCCGTCAGCCAAGCTATAGGCGATGTTCCGCTACCTCACCGCAGGCGAATCCCACGGCCCCGCGCTCGTCGGCATTCTCGACGGCATTCCCGCGCAGTTGCGCCTCGATATCGACCGGATCGATGCCGAGTTGCGCAAGCGTCAAGGCGGCTATGGCCGCGGCGCCCGCATGAAGATTGAAACCGACACGCTCGAATTTCTGGCCGGCGTGCGCGGGTCGTATACGCTGGGCTCGCCGATCGCCGTCGCGATCCGCAACCGCGATTTTGAAAACGTGCGCGAACTGATGGATCCGATCACCGGCCACGGCAAGCCGCTGACCAATCCGCGGCCCGGTCACGCGGATTACGCGGGAGCGCTCAAATACCGGCATCGTGATTTGCGCAACGTGCTCGAACGCGCGAGCGCGCGCGAAACGGCGATGCGCGTCGGTCTCGGCGCGATCTGCGCGCAGTTGTTGGAGGCGCTCGGCATCACGACGCGCTCGTACGTGCATCGTATCGGCAGCGTCGAAGCACCCGAACTCGACGATTTTTCGCAGGACGACGTTGAAGCGAGCGAAGTGCGGTGTCCGCACGCGCAGACTGCGCAGCGCATGATCGCGCTCATCGACGAGGCGAAGAAAGCGGGCGACACGCTGGGCGGGCAGTACGTCGTTCGCATTGACGGCGTTTCCGCCGGCATCGGCAGCAATCGCCAGCCGGACACGCGTTTGGACGGCGTGCTCGCCGGAGCGCTGATGGCAATGCAAACAGTGAAAGCAGTAGAAGTCGGGCTCGGCGCGGACGTCGCATCGCGTCCCGGCTCCGCGGCGCACGACGTTTTCGCGCTCGAGGGAAACGAGGTCGTCCGCGGCAGCAATCGCGCCGGCGGTATCGAAGGCGGCATGAGCAACGGCCAGCCGATTACACTGCGCGTGAGCGTGAAACCGATTCCGACACTGATGAAGGCGCTTCCGTCCGTCAATCTGCACGAGAAAACCGGCGCACCGGCCTCCATCGTCCGCAGCGACGTGTGCGTCGTGCCCGCAGCGGCAGTCGTCGGTGAGGCGATGGTGCGGCTCGCGCTTATGGCTCCCGTACTCGAGAAGTACGGCGGAGATTCGATGGAAGAAACGCTCGACAACCTGCATCGCAGCACTGCCGCTGCCAATTCCCTTTTCGAACAGCGTATGGCGGCGCCCACGGGGAACATTG
>DAISWS010000156.1:0-5101 GCA_036826275.1 Vulcanimicrobiaceae bacterium | reverse complement strand
CGACGATGTGCGGCGGAATCTCGATGTACTCGGCATACGCGCCAAGAATCTTGGTCGCCATCACCGACTCGCAGAGTTCTTCTTGCCGGCGCTCGCACCAGTAGCAGCGGCCACACGGCGCGGAATGCACGCTCATCACCGGCTCGCCGACCGAAAATCTCCTGCTCCATTCACCGATGGCCGCGACGTCGCCCGAAAACTCGTGTCCGAACGGCGTGGGCATGGGCATCTGCGGGTGGCCGCGCCGGTATGCTTTCAAGTCGGTTCCGTCGGTCAGTGCCGCGCGCACGCGCACGACCATTCCGCCCGCGCCCGGCTGCGGCATCGGCACGCTGCGCAGTTCGATGCGCTTGGGCTCGACCAGAATCGCCGACCGCATCGTGGTTCGCTGTACGATCACGACGGGTTCCCCACACACGCGAGCAGCGCCTTGCGCAACTCGTCCGGCAGCGGCTGGCTCTTGAGCGTTGCGCGATCCATGCATGCGACGATCAGCCGCATTACCGCGCCCGCTTCGTTCGTGCGCTCGTTGAAAACGACCGTTTCCCACTTTACCGACGATGCGCCCACGTGCGTAATGTGCGTGCGCAGCCGCAGCCAATCGCCCATCAACGCGGGCTTGTGATAATCCGCTTCGACGTGCACGCGCGGCAGCCAAATATCGTAGTCGGCGAAAACGCGGTTGTACGGAAAACCGATCTCGGCAAAGAAATCCATTTCCGCCAGTTCCGCGGCACGTTGATATGCGGCGAAATACATGATGCCGGCGATGTCCACGTCGGCCCACTGCACCATCATGCGGCTCTCGAACGAGCGCGTGCCGGGCGGCATGGTATCTTTAAACTGCGCCATGCACCGCGTACCGTGCGAGCGGATCGACTTCGAGATTGACGTAGTCACCAGGCCTTCGCCGTCCCAGTGTCGTGCGCCGTAACGTTTCGGGAATCAACCCGAGTTCGAACCAGCCCTCGCCGGCGGCCGCAACGGTAACGCTCACGCCGTCCACGCTGATGAACGCTTTCTCGCAGACGTACCGGCGCAGAGCGTCCGGCAATTCGATCCGCATGCGCTCGCCTTGACCTTCGGGCACGCGCGTCATCACTTGCGCCCGCGCATCGACGTGACCGTACACGAAGTGCCCACCCATGCGGTCGCCCAGACGCAGCGAGTATTCAACGTTCACCGTTTCACCCTCGCGCAGCGATCCCAAGTTGCTGCGCCCGAGCGTTTCCGGAATAACATCGAAGTCGACGAGGCTGTGATCGACGTTGGTAGCCGTCAAGCACACGCCGTTGATCGCGATCGAATCCTTTGTCTCGACCTCTTCGTCCGAGGCATTTTCGCACCGCACGCGCAAACGCAGCCCGCCTTGCGGCAAGGACTCCATCCCCTGAACGGTTCCCGTATATGATATAAGACCGCTAAACATCCACGATTCCGGCTATCAGTAAATCTGCGCCGACACGTTCGACGCGGTCGAAGCGAAGGCCCCGCACCTCCGCGAGCGTGCCACGCGCCAGCACGGGAACCGCGTCCGGGCCCTTCAGCAACGACGGCGCCACCAAGCCGTAGAACCGGTCGACCAAACCGAGATCGAAGAGGCGCGCCGCGAGCGTTGGACCGCCTTCGCACAGCAGCGACGTGATGCCCGCAGCACGCAGCTCGCACAAAGCACCTTCCAGGTCGAGCTGCGTTGCATCCGGCGGCCCCACATAGCGCACGTCCGCGACGCTCTCGAGTAGGGTGAACGGTTCGCGCGCGCCCGCCGGCGCGACGACGATTGTTCTCGCATAGCCCTCGCGCGGAACGAAAATCAAACTTGCCGGATCGACCGGATCGGTTTCGCATATTACGACGCGCCGGTACGGCACCAGCCGCCGGTGTTCGGGACGCACCGTCAGCCGCGGATTGTCGACGCGCACCGTTCCCGCACCGACGGCAACCGCATCGTGTTCGATGCGCAATTCCCGAACGAGTTCGCGCGCTTGCGATCCGGTGAGCCACTGTTGAATGCCACGAGTGCCCGCGACGTACCCATCGAGTGACATCGCCATCTTGAGCGTAACGTACGGACGCTGCGCTCGAACCGCGCGCGCGAACGGCTCAACGATCTCGCGCGAGGATGGATCGCCCGCAACTTCCACTTCGATGCCCTGCGCGCGCAGATACTCGATGCCGCCACGGGCGGTTTTGGGATTCGGATCCTCGGCACCGATGACCACCCGCGCGATGCCCGCGCCGTGCACCGCGTGCGAACACGGCGGCGTGCGTCCAAAATGATTACACGGTTCCAGCGATACGTAGAGGGTTGCGCCGCGCGCGCGCTCGCCGGCCATTTCCAGCGCGTGCATTTCGGCGTGTGGCTCTCCCGCCCGATGATGGTAGCCTTCTCCCGCTATTCGGCCTTCGTGCACGACAACCGCGCCGACGGCCGGATTCGGCGAGGTGTTTCCGGCGCCGCGCCGTGCCAGCTCGTTGGCGCGTTCCAAAAACACGCGGTCCATGGCGTCCATGGAACGAGTAGTGCGCCACATGTCAGGAAAATCCCAGCCTACGGATTTACCCTACGGCCGTGCGGCGTCTTCTCGCGCTTGTGCTTTGCGTACTGTGTACGGGCGAAGCATCTGCGCATTCCGGATGGTACCAGTTCCGCAAGAACGCGGCAAACAATCCCGTTTTGCGCGGCCGCCTGCACGTCTCGTGGCGCCTTCAAACCGACGGTCCTTTCTCGTCGACGCCTGCGTTCGTCGGCAACCGCGTCTATATCGGAAACAATAGCGGAACACTCTACGCGATCGACGCGCGCACCGGCGCCGTCGAATGGACGTTTCATGCAAAATCACCGCTGATGAGCAATCCGCTCGTCATCAACGGGCAAGTGATCGTTTCCGAAGGCAATCAAGGGTCAAACGCTACCACCGACGGGCACGACCACGTCGGAACATCGGAAAACGCGGTGATCTCCGTTGACGCAGCGACCGGAAAAGAACGCTGGCGCGTGCCGCTCGAGGGCACCGGCATGCCGACGCCCGCAATTATCGGCGGCATGCTGGTCGAGCACGACGGAAACGGCTTCATCACGGGAATCGATGTCGCGATGGGAACGATGCGCTACCGCCGCTTCATCGGCGGCGCTGCATCGATGGTGTCGATACTCCCGGTCGGAAATAACCGCTTCATCACGGCGGGACACAAACCCAACGCCATCTGGGAAATCGACGCGCGAACGGGAGACGTCGTGTGGCAAGCGCCGTTCGACGCGCAGGTATCCGGCCTAGCGGACTGTCCGCCGGCAGCCGACGGCACGTATATTTTTTGCGATTACGCGCTGCCGCCGCCCGGCGTCGACCGGCTGCACGTCGACGCGGCCGCGATTCAGCACGTCTTTGCGCTCGATGCGCGAACCGGATCGCGCGTGTGGGACGAACCGCTTGCAAACGGCACGTTGCCGCAGTGGAATGAGGCCGCCATACCCGTCGTGCGCGGCGGCGTGATTTACGTCGGAAGTTCGGTCAGCGCGGAAATGCACGCCGTGGACGCGCAAAGCGGCCGCACGCTTTGGACGAAAACCGTGAACGGGCGCGTCAAGAGCGCCGCGTGCGTCAAGCACGGCATCGCCTATTTCGGCGACGGCGCCGGATATTTGTGGGCGCTCGATGCGCACGATGGCCGCGTGATCGGCGTAAAGAACATGCACACCGTCTTCAACGTCGGCTCGCCGATCATCGCCGGACAGACGCTCATCGCGGGCACGAACGACGGCGAAGTTCTGGCTATCCCGCTACGCGACATTCGCGAAGGTAACGACCGGTAGCTTACGCGCAAGCGACGACAATCGCGTGGCGCACGATGGCGCCCGCATCGCGCAATACGCTCGCACAATCTTCCACCGTTGCGCCGGTCGTTACGACGTCGTCGAGCAGGACGACGCTCGTGCCGGCCAGCGGCGCTCCGCGCCATGCAAAACGTCCGCGCGCCAAGAGACGCGCATCACGCCCACGGCCGCGCTGGCGGTCACCCGCAATCTGCACGAGGCGCGCTTCGACGCGCGCACCGGTGATCGACGCGACCGTCTTGGCAATCAACTCACACCCGTCGAAGCCGCGCTCGCGCCGCCGCGCCGCAGTCGTCGGAACCGGCACGAGCACGTCGGCGGGCGTGACGAACGCTGACAAGCGATGAGCGAATGCGCGCGCGACGTCGCGCCGTCCGCTTTTGAGCGCGAGAACGGCGCGCCGGATCGCCCCTTCATACGGCGCGAGCGCCGTAACATTCAACGTACGAAGCGGCGTGCGAGAGTCTCGCCCGGGCGGCAGACACCGCTCGCAGATGCCGGTGCCGGGTGCGTCGCATCCGCCGCACTGCGGCGGAAAAAGCACGTCGACGATCTGCTGCAGCTCCATGCCGCAGCATTCACGACGAGTTAGCTTTTCGGCACCGCTTCCGGTTCGTTCGCCACGATGGCGCCGTCGAGTTCCGCGCCCGCTTGGACGCGGTAGTTCATGCCGACGATCGTATCGCGCAATACCGCGCGCTGACCCACGCTCGATCCCTGCCAAATAATCGAACGCTCCACGCGCGCGCCGGACGCAACCTCGACGCCGTCGCCGATGACCGACGGCCCGACGATTTCCGCGTCATGCGCTATGTGCGTGTCCTTGCCAACCCAGACGTCGCTGCGCAGCGGCGAATGACCAGGAAGTTTGAACGTGCCGCGCAGCACGTCATTCGTGGCTCGCCGGTATTCGCCGGGCGTCCCGATGTCGCACCAGTACGCGTTGCGCGCGTCGTAGCCGTAGAACGCCGCGCCGGTTTGCTGCAACTCGGGAAATACATTTTTTCCGAAGTCCCAGAAAACGCCCGAGGGTATGTGCTCGAAAATCTCCGGCGTGAAGGCATAGATGCCGGTGTTGACCAGCTTGCTTCGTTCGGTGCCCTTGGCCGGCTTTTCTTGAAATCCCGTGATGCGGCCGTCCGCTTGCGTGACCACAACGCCGTATTGATCGACTTCTTCGCGTTCGACCAAACCGATCGTCGCGATGGCCTGTTTTTCGCGATGAAATGCGAGCAACTCGTCCAGCGGGATATCGGTCAGATCGTC
>DAISWS010000155.1:0-5149 GCA_036826275.1 Vulcanimicrobiaceae bacterium | reverse complement strand
AGCGCAGCGCGTTCGATCTGCTGGTGCCCGTCATCAACGGCACCGGCATTTTGCTGCACACGAATTTGGGGCGCGCACCGCTCGCACAGCCCGTGTTGGAAGCGATGCAAACGGCGGGCGCTGGCTATTCAAACCTCGAGTACGATCTCGCCGAAGGCCGGCGCGGGTCGCGTTACGCGCGGACGACCTCGCTGCTGCAGTCGCTGACCGGTGCCCAAGACGCGCTGGTCGTGAACAACTGCGCGGCGGCGGTACTGCTGATCCTCGACACGTTCGCGAAGAACCGGGAAGTCGTCGTTGCGCGCAATCAACTCATCGAGATCGGCGGCGGATTCCGGCTGCCCGACGTGCTCGAACGCAGCGGCGCGCACTTGGTAGAAGTCGGGGCGACCAACAAAGTCTATTTGAAAGATTACGAACGCGCGCTTACGGCGGACACCGCATTATTGCTGCGTTCCCATCCCTCGAACTACCGCATCATCGGCTTCACGCACGATGCTGCCGCCGATGAGTTGGCAGCGCTCGCAAAACGCACCGGCATTCCGCTCGGCGAGGATTTGGGAAGCGGCGCGCTCGTCGATCTTGCCGAGTACGGTTTGCCGCACGAGCGCACCGTTCAAGAAGCGGTTGCCGAGGGCATCGATCTCGTGGCCTTCTCCGGCGACAAGATGCTGGGCGGTCCGCAGGCGGGCATCATCGTTGGAAAGGGCGTGCTCGTCGCGCGCCTGCGCAGCAATCCATTGCTTCGTGCTCTGCGCGTCGACAAGATTACGGTTGCGGCACTCGCGCAAACGTTGCGCTTGTATTTTTCAGCGGAATCGCGCAAGGAGATTCCGTTCTTCGCGATGCTCGGCACGCCGCTCGAAGCGCTGCGCGCGCGTGCGCAACGGTATGCGCAGGCCGTCAACGGCGCAAAGGTCATCGAAACGAGCGCCTACGTCGGCGGCGGCTCGCTGCCGGAGAGCACCGTTCGCTCCTACGGCGTGGCCTTGACGCCCGCGCAAGGCGCCGATGCCGCCGCGCAAACGTTGCGCCACGCTCGCGTTCCGGTCATCGGGCGCATCGAGGAAGGCCGCTTCGTGCTCGACTTGCGCACGATTTTACCGCGTGACGACGAGTACGTGACCGGCTTACTCAAAGATCTCTAGAACGCACAGAGCGCACATGCATATCATCGGAACCGCCGGGCACGTCGATCATGGCAAATCCTCGCTCGTGAGCGCGCTCACCGGAACCAATCCCGATCGCTGGCTCGAAGAGCAACTGCGCGGCATGACGCTCGATCTCGGTTTTGCGCATCTGCGCTTCGACGACGGGACGGAAGCGGGTATCGTCGACGTCCCAGGGCACGAACGGTTCTTGCACAACATGCTCGCGGGCGCGGCCGGCATGGAACTGCTCTTGCTCGTCATCGCCGCGACCGAAGGCGTGATGCCGCAGACGATCGAGCATTTGCAAATCTTGCGTTACCTAAACGTGCGCGAGGTTCTCGTCGTGCTCACGAAGATGGACCTCATTCCGCCCGAAGAAGGCGGCGCGGTCTGTCAGCGCGTTCACGACCAATTGCGCGGCACGATCGCGCAAGACGCGCCGATTTTTGCCGTCTCGACGGTTACCGGCGACAATCTCGACGCGCTGCGCGACGGTATCCACGCGTCGCTTGCGAAACTGCAGCCGCGCGATCCGGACGCTCCGGCATATCTGCCGATCGACCGCGTCTTCGCGCTGCCCGGACACGGAACAATCGTCACCGGTACGCTGATGCAAGGCCGCATCGCGGCCGGCGACAATCTGAAACTCGAGCCGTCCGGGAAACCGGTGCGCGTGCGCAGCCTGCAAAGTTTTGGACGCAAGCGCGAGCGCGTCGAAGGCGGCGCGCGCGTTGCCGTCAACATTCCCGCCGTCGACGTGCATGAGATCGCGCGCGGCGAGATGCTTGTGGCGCCGCAGTTCGCCGCGGCGGATGCGTTCACGGTGCAGTTCACCCCGCTCGAGGAAGCCTTGCCGATTCTGCGCCGCCGCAACGCGGTACGCGCGTATATCGGTTCCGCCGAAATTCTCGGCACGATGGTGCTCGATGAGGTGCCGCAAACCGCGGCGGAGATGACGGCCCAGCTCTTTTTGCGGCGGCCCACCGTCGCGTATCCCGGCACCGCGTTCATCGTGCGCAGACTTTCGCCGAAGAATCTGCTCGGCGGCGGCCGCATTTCGAGCGGTGCTTCCGCGAGCAACGGCAGTGCGCACGCCGTCGAAGCCGCGAGCAATCCGCACGAAGCCGTCGTCTTGACGGTGCTTCGCAAAGCGCAGCGTCCGCTCACCGCGGCCGAAATCGCACGCGAAGCGAATCTGCGGGAAGACGCGATCGAAACGGCGGTGCACGGACTCGTCGAGCGGGGCGAGGCGCTGCGTGTCGCGCGTCCCGTTGCATATATCGGCGCGCTCGCCGCGCAAGCGCTGCTCGATCGCGTGCTCGAACATCTCTCGCAGCAGCATCGCAGCGAACCGTGGGCGATGGGTTCGACCTCACTCGCGCTTTCGCGCGCACTTGCAATCGAGGAGCCGCTGCTGCTGCGCGTACTCGTCGCGTACGCCGAGGAAGGGCGCATCGCGCATCGTGCCGGCTACTTCGCGCTCGCAGATCACACGCCGAAGCTCTCGCCCGAGCAGCAAGCGTTCTTTGAAGAGCAACTGCCTGCCGACGCGGCGAGCCCATTTGCGCCCGTACCGTTGGCGCAGGCCGTTGCCGCGGTCAAACAATCCCGCGTTGCCGGCATCGGCAAAGCCTTTGACACGATGCTGGCCAAAGGCGCGCTCGTCAAAGTCGGCGACGATCTGTACCGCGGCACGCAGATCGCCCAAATTCACGCGCGCCTGGAGCAGTATTTGCGCGCCAACAAGCAGATGACGATGGCGCAGTTCCGCGATCTCATCGGCACCTCGCGCAAGTACGCCGTACCGCTGCTCGAATGGTTCGACGCCCGCGGCATCACGGTTCGCAGCGGGGATTTGCGCATGTTACGCGCTAAACAGGCAAGCCATGATTGATCCAGGCGTGCTGCCCAAGGCCGAGCTCCACGTTCATATCGAGGGAACGTTCGAACCGGAACAGATTTTCGAGTTCGCGCAACGCAACGGCGTCACGCTCAAGTACCCGAGCGTCGAAGCGCTGCGCGCCGCGTATCAATTCAGCGATCTGCAGTCGTTTCTGGACATCTATTACGAAGCGATGAAGGTGCTGCGCACCGAACGCGATTTCGAAGAGCTCGCGCTGGCGTATCTGCGGCGTGCCAAAGCGCAGAACGTCAGACACGCGGAGATGTTCTTCGATCCGCAGGCGCATCTGCAGCGCGGTGTGCGCTTCGAGGTGGTCATCGACGGTTTATGGTCGGCGCTCAGCCGATCGGAGCGCGACTTCGGCATCTCGACCGGCCTCATCATGTGCTTCTTGCGCGATTTGCCGGCCCGCTCGGCAATGGAGACGCTGGATCTCGCGCTGCCGTTTCAAGACCGCATCATCGGCGTAGGACTGGATTCTGCCGAAGTGGGAAATCCGCCGTCCAAGTTCGTCACCGTATTCGAACATGCGCGCGCTCACGGCTTTCTGCCGGTCGCGCATGCCGGCGAAGAAGGCCCGCCGGCGTACGTGGTGGAGGCGCTGGATTCGCTCAAAGTGCGCCGCATCGATCACGGCATCCGCAGCATGGAAGATCCGGCGCTGGTCGAGCGTTTGCGCCGCACGAGAATGCCGCTGACGGTCTGCCCGCTCTCGAATGTGCGGCTGCGCGTGGTGCCGGCACTCTCGCAGCATCCGCTCAAGCGGATGCTCGATGCCGGCTTGCTTGCTACCGTGAACTCCGACGATCCGGCCTACTTCGGCGGCTATGTCGGCGAGAATTATGCGCAGTGCACGCAAGCGCTCGCGCTCACCGATGCGGATCTCGTGCAACTCGCCTGCAACTCGTTCGAGGCCTCGTTCATCGACGACGGCACTCGTCAGCGGTACTATGACGAAATCCACGCCATCGTCACGGGTGAATCTCCGGGCGCCGCCGTGGGTACCTAGCCAAGGCGAACCCCACGCCCGGCGCCGCAACCTGGGAGGGCACTCCTGCTGTCTGAGATAGTGAACCTATGAATGTCGATCGCATGACGGAGCGCGTTCAAGACGCGCTCAACGCCGCGTATACGCGTGCGCTCAGTGAACACAACACGCAGACGACGCCGGAGCACCTGTTGGCCGCGCTGCTCGATCAGGATCGGGGGATCGCGCCCGACGTCGTGCGCCAAGCCGGCGTCGATCCGAAGACGCTCGCCGCCAAGACGGACGACGCGATCGGGCATTTGCCGCGCCTGAGCGGCTCGAACGCCGATCAAGCGACCGTGACCGTGGCCCCCGAATTGACGCGTCTGCTGGCGCAAGCCGAGACGGAAGCCAAGCAGCTGCAAGACGATTACGTTTCGGTCGAGCATTTGCTGCTCGCGATGACGCAGGGCGGCGGCGCGGTCGGGCGCATCTTCCGCGACCTCGGTCTCACGCGCGACAAGCTGCTCGTCGCGCTGCGCGCGGTGCGTGGAAATCAGCGCGTCACCACGCAAAATCCGGAAGGTACGTACAAGAGCTTGGAGCGCTACGGGCGCGATTTGACGCTCGAAGCGGAACGGGGAAAACTCGATCCGGTGATCGGGCGCGACGATGAAATCAGGCGCGTCATTCAGGTGCTCTCGCGCCGCACGAAAAACAATCCGGTGCTCATCGGCGAGCCGGGCGTCGGTAAGACGGCGATCGTCGAAGGGCTCGCGCAGCGCATCGTGCGCCGCGACGTCCCTGAAGGTTTGAAAGACAAGCGCGTGGTCGCGCTCGACATGGGCGCGCTCATTGCCGGCGCCAAATATCGCGGCGAGTTCGAAGAGCGCCTCAAAGCCGTGCTCAAAGACGTGCAAAATTCCGAGGGGCAGATTCTGCTCTTCGTCGACGAGCTGCACACCGTCGTGGGCGCGGGCAAGGCCGAGGGCGCGATGGACGCGGGCAATTTGCTCAAGCCGATGCTCGCGCGCGGCGAGCTGCACATGATCGGCGCGACGACGCTGGACGAGTACCGCAAGTACATCGAAAAAGACGCGGCGCTGGAACGGCGCTTTCAGCCGGTCT
>DAISWS010000154.1:0-5159 GCA_036826275.1 Vulcanimicrobiaceae bacterium | reverse complement strand
GGCGGCCAACTCGGCGAGATCTTCATCGACATGCACAAAGAAGGTGCCGCATTCCGTTCGCTGATGAACAACTTCGCGATCGCGGTCTCGCTCGGATTACAGCATGGCGTGCCACTCGAAGAGTTCGTGGAAGCGTTCACGTTCACGCGCTTCGAGCCGAACGGCCCGGTCGTCGGTCACGACCACATCAAGATGGCAACGTCGATTCTCGACTACATCTTCCGCGAACTCGCCGTCAGCTATCTCGGCCGCTACGAGCTCGCGCACGTGCAGCCGAGCATGGAGATGGATGCGATGGGCCCGAAGGTCGACCAGGAAGAGTACGTCGCCGAGGAGCCGGGCGAGATTCGGTACGTGCCGGCGGCGATTCGCGAGAAACTCCATCCCACCAGCACGCATCTGCATCCGGGCCACGAGCACGATCATTCCGCGGATGAAACGCCGCACGTCATTGCAGAGGAACGGCGCGCGGAACGCCGCGATCCGTCTCCGGTGTCTTCTTCTACGGGCGTTGCGACGGCGCCGCGAGCGGAACAAGTCAACGCGGCGCGAGCGAAAGGCTACACGGGAAACGCGTGCGGCGAGTGTGGCCAAGTCACGATGGTCCGCAACGGATCGTGCGAGAAGTGCGATTCATGCGGAGCAACGAGCGGGTGCTCGTAAACTCGTAAACTGCCGTGGTGACATTTTACATGTGAAAACGTATAAAATGTCACTTACGCAGCGCTTCGTGGGCATTATGGGACTTACGAGTCTCTAGTACGGACAACGACAGAGGCCGACGACCAATTCGTCGGCCTCTGTCGTCTACATGGCATAGGCTTAGCACAACGCACGAAAGAACACAAACAATAATGGACCGGCAGTGACACCAACGAAGACGAATTCTCAATGACGGTAACCGCAATCAAGGCAAACGCGCCCCATTTAATTCGAGCGATCAGCGCTGCGGCTATGGCAATGGCTAGCTTAAGCCTCGGCGCGTTTGTAGGAAACTGGAAGCAATGTGGCGCTCCTGACGCGGCACTCGGGATACTTGTCATGTCGTGGCTCTTAATGTTTCCAGCCTTTCTCCTTGCCGGCGTCGTCGGATTCTGCTTCGGTTTCTTCGCGCGCGGACGACGCGCGTGGATTGTATTCACTGTACTCTGCCTTTTGCCGCCAGTCGCCGCAGCGATCTTCGTCGCAAACGCGGCTCCGTGCAAAGGCTTTGACCTCTAAACAAGGTGCTTGATCATATTTCTCTGGGCGTCAGTGACCTCCAAAGATCGATCCGCTTCTACGACGACGTACTCGCCGCGTTGGGGTATGTCCGTGTCTGGAGCGATAATGATGCCGCCGGCTACGGACGCGCAGGATCGGACGACGCGCTCGCCATCAAGCGCGAGGCCAAGGCCTCCGGCGCGAGCCCGCGCTTCCACGTTGCCTTTAAGGCGGAGAGCCGACAAGCCGTCATGGATTTCTACCAAACCGCGATCGGCCGCGGCGCCACGCCGGATGGAGAGCCTGGGCTGCATCCAGAGTACGGCGACGGATACTTCGCCGCGTTCGTGCTGGATCCGGACGGTTATCGCCTAGAAGCCGTCCTGCACGAGTGACACGAAGTGACGAGGCCGTATCTGTGGGCTCTAGTAATGTTCGGCGCGCATTATCGGGCTTATGAGATTTCGGTAATCGCGCGAGATGGCAACAAAAGAAAAAGAGACCGACGGTTACTCGTCGGTCTCTTTCTTGATCGTGCGGAATTTGCCATCATATCTTGCGACTGATAAACTGACGAATATTATGGCCTATCTTGAGCGCTCCCTCATAGACTTCGTACGCGCGGCGGGTCCTGTATGACTTCGCTCGACGAATATTACGGTCGCTACGATGAATCACGCCGGCTGGATGGCGGCGGAGGAGACGTAGAGCGAGCCCGGACACAGGACATCTTGTCACGTTATCTGCCGTCTGCGCCGGCTGTTATACTCGACGTCGGCGGAGCAACTGGGGTCTATGCTATACCGCTCGCGTGTGCAGGCTATGAAGTACACCTGATCGATCCTGTTGAGCACCATGTCGAGCAGGCATCGAACGCCTCATCTCGCGCGGCGCGTTCACTGGCCAGTTGCGCCGTTGGTGACGCGCGCGCACTGCAATTTCCCGACGCCTCTATCGATGCCGTGCTCTTCCTCGGCCCGATGTATCACCTGACGGAGCGAGAGCATCGCCTACAAGCATTGCAGGAAGCACGGCGGGTCCTTCGTCCCGGCGGTCGTATCTTCGTCGCGGGGATCTCGCGCTTTGCCTCACTCATAGACGGCGTCTCCCGCGACCTGATCGCGGAACCGGCATTCGTCGAGATTCTCAACAGAGACCTTCGCGACGGCCAGCACCGGAATACCACGGGTGACCCGCGCTACTTTACCGATGCCTACTTCCATCATGCAAACGAATTGGAGACCGAAGTCATGGAAGTTGGATTCACCGTAGATGCGCTGCTCGGAGTTGAAGGGCCGTTCTGGGATGATCGCGCTATGCCGGCGTGGCAGGATCCTAATAGACGCCAGATGGTGTTGGACCTTCTGAGAAAGGTCGAGGCAGAACCCACTCTGCTGTGCGCAAGCGCACATCTAATGGTAATCGCTACGGCCTGATCTTGCGACACCAGCCGGCATAATCGTACTTACATTGCAGGCACGAGGCAAAAACGGACTTACGTACAAAATGTCACCAGAGCCTTCGTAGCCTCGTAAACTCGTAAAATGCCGTGGTACCATTTTTCGCGTAACGACACGTGACGTAAATAAAAAGAAAGAGGCCGGCGATTTCTCGTCGGCCCCTTTCTTTATGAGGCAACATCGTGCCAAGATCTGCGCGTCACGCCGCTCACGGTCGGGATTATAGAGATTCTAGTCCGGGAAGAACAGCTTAAAGTATCCGTTGGCAGGTTCGCCGATAACCGCCCTAAGGGTTTCGTGTCCCTTTAGTACTCGTGCCTCGCGGCTAACGACGGTATGCGTACCGCGGGCGCAACCCTCAAGTTTGATTTCCGCGCGAACGCGAATTATCGGTTGAAGCAGCGGATGGTTCAAGGTAACGTGATACTTATACGCTTCACCCGGCTTTAGGCAAAAAGCCTTTTCAATGTGCCACGGATGCGCCAAGTACGTCCATGAAATATCGACCCATGATTCATAGCGCGTGTGATTGTACGTTTCGACATTAGCGTGATCGCCCGCGTCCTGGGCCTGTACTGTTCCAGGAAATACGCTAAGCGCGAAAACCGCGACCAGTCCTGCAAGCACTGCGAAAATGAGAGCGAAACGCGAACGTGTTTGCGTTTGACCGGGATTCCCCATATGGACGTCCTTTTCCAGTTGCCGCCGAATGATCTCGGTGCTAGGAGTTCGGGGCGTTCCTGCTTTCCCGGCATCCACCTTTGGTTTGGGCGCTATTTAACGTCAGGTTATCGCTCGACGAAAACGCCGATACGCAGAGACGAGCCGTCGTTCCCTTTGAAATACATGTCGCAATACGCCGGGTACTGCCCGTGAATTGCAAATTTCCAGATCGGCCGGCCTTTGGGATCTACTGACCAACCCAGATTCTTAGCCCAGGCGATTTGATGGCTCGAACACAGGCCTCTTCGCGTGTCCCACTCGATCTGGTTGGTTTTGCCGCTGAACGAGAGAACGACCTCGGCCGACGTGTGCACCTTGAGCGTCAATTGTGACGTATAGGAGTATATCTCTGCCGACGCGCGCATCGGCAGCAGGACCGCCGCGAACGCAAGAAACGCGAGCAATTTTCTCATCGGCATCCTCCCGGTCGCTCATTTCGGTGTCGGCGCGGTAACGTCCCGCGTCGTCGAACACGGCGGCAGTGCGATCAAACCGGGCGAGATCAGCCTCGCGCATCGCGGCGTATTCTTTCTGGACGAGATCCCCAAGTTCACGCGTACGTTTCGGTTTCTAGACCCCGCACTTGAGACCGTTGATTGATCCATAATTGCCCTGACCTGTTCGCTTTAGGCCTCGAGTCGGCGGGAAAAGCGCCGATTACGCGTCGAAATGACACGTCGGACATGGTGCACAAACTGCCGGCAGATTTACGCAAAGCAATTCAGTCCGATGCTACCGCGAAGGACGTGTGGGCCGATATCACGCCGCTCGCACGCAACGAGTGGATCTGTTGGGTCACGTCTGCAAAGAAAGACGAGACCAGGAAACGCCGCATAACCGTCGGCCTTGATAAAATGCGCAAAGGGATGCGTCGCCCTTGCTGCTGGCCGGGTTGTCCTCATCGTGATTGAGCGAACGTGCATGCGATGACCCTCGACGACGCGCTAAATCGCTTTTTCGGATACCACACGTTCCGGCCGTTTCAGCGCGAGATCGCCGAGGCCGTCCTTAGCGGAAGCGATGTGCTCGCACTGCTGCCGACGGGCGGCGGCAAGTCGCTCTGCTATCAACTGCCGGCGGTTGTCCGGCCGGGTTTGACGCTCGTCATCTCGCCGCTCATCGCGCTCATGAAAGACCAGGTCGACGCGTTGACCGCGAGCGGCATTTCCGCGACGTACCTCAACAGTACGCTCGATCCAACGACCGCCGCAGAGCGCATCGACGCCTTGAACGGCGGGGCATACCGCTTGCTCTACGTCGCGCCGGAGCGCGCCGTGCTGCCGTCGTTCATGCGCGCGGTGACGCGCTGGAACGTGAACCTGCTCGCCGTCGACGAAGCGCATTGCGTGAGTGAATGGGGCCACGACTTTCGTCCTGAGTACCGCAGGATCGCCGAACTTCGTGAGCACTTGGCGCGCGTACCGCTTCTTGCCCTGACCGCTACCGCCACGGACCGTGTGCGCGCGGACATCGAACGCGCGCTAGAGCTGCGCCATCCGCAGCGCTTTGTCGCCGGGTTCAACCGCCCGAATCTGCGATACAGCGTTTTCGAAAAGCGCGACTCGTTTAAGCAGTTATTGGAATGGTGCGGTGCCCGCGCGTCGGAAAGCGGCATCGTGTACACGCAGAGCCGAAATTCGGCCGACGACCTAGCGGCGCGCCTATCGGCTGCCGGGATTCCCACGAGCCCGTATTATGCCGGGCTGCCGGCATCGCGCCGCGCACGCAATCAAGAGCGCTTCATCCGCGACGATGTACGCGTGATGTGTGCGA
>DAISWS010000153.1:0-5212 GCA_036826275.1 Vulcanimicrobiaceae bacterium | reverse complement strand
TTGGTCGGCATCGAGCTGTTCCGCGCGGTGTACTACGCGATCTATTTCAGCTTCGGCGGCATACCGTATTTGAAGTGGCTCGATCCGGTGACGTTGCCGTTCGAAGATCTCGCGCTGCTCGGCGCGGCGTACGCGGTGCTGCGCCATCGTCTCATCGACGTCGGCGTCATCGTCAGCCGGACGGCAATATTCACCGCGGTCTCGGCGGTTCTTGTGATCGTCTTTCTGGTCTTCGAATGGCTCGGCACGGTCGTTGCCGAGCGCGTACTCGGCGACATCGGATCTGCGGCGGCGTATTCCGGGATTGCGGCGGCGCTTATCGCCGGACTGCTCGCGCGGCCCGTTCACAATACCGTCGAGCGCCATTTGAATACGTTGTTCTTTCGCAATCAAGCGCGCAATGAAGAAGCGTTGCGCCGGTTTGCGCGCGAGTCCGAGGTTGCAACCGACGCCGACCGGCTGATGGACTCGGCGTTCGCGACGCTGATGAAGCACGTCGAGGGCAACTTCGTTGCGATGCTGGTTCGCGAAGACGCGGGCTTCCGCTGCGTGTATTCCAGCCAGCCGCTCATGCGAAAAGCTATCGATGAGAACGATCCGCTCGCGCTTCGGCTGCGGCGATTCGGCGAACCGTTCGAGCTCGACGAGCCGGGCGACGAATTTCATCATGCGATGTTCGTGCCGATGACCGTGCTCGGGCGATTGGTCGCCTTTATCGTTTGCGGAGCGAAACCGGACCGCACGCGCTATGCCGAACGCGAGACCGACGCGCTCTCGCAATTCGCGCAGCGCGTCGGTACGGCGTACGTGCTGCTGCGCGATAAACGCGAGTTCCGAATTCCCGCGGAGATGGGCTAGCATGCGCGAAACGGCGGCCTCCGGAGTGATTGCCCCACTTCTGCGCGCGCTCCGGACCCCGGCTGCGCGAGCCATCATGGTCGTGCTGCTGCTTGCGTCGATTCCGTTGTACGTTTTGCAGTACACGCTGATCCCAAAGACCGGCGATCTCGGCGTTACGTTTGATGCGAACTTTTACGCCGTCAGCGTAAACGGTTGGGCCGCGAAGGCTGCGGCTGTCCAGGCGGATTCCGGCGCCTGGAAAGCGGGTGTGCGTGCCGGTGACCGGCTGAGCATACCCGTAGATCAGCGAGAAAAGGCCACATACCCGCACGCCGACGACCGCGTACGTTTTATTGACCGGCGCGGTAGCGTCACCCGATCGGTGCTCGTCACTGCAACTCCGAAACGCATTCAATTCGACCTTGCTGCAGGCATCCGCGCCGGAGTCGTTCTGTGCTTGCTCGTTTTCGCGCTGCTCGTTATTGCCCGCGCATGGAACACGGAGCACGGTCCGATCATCGCCGCGATTCTGGCCGCGAACGTCGCGAACGCGGCTCTCGATGCGATTCCTTGGATTTCGCGCCCTGATTCCGCAGTGGCGCTTACGGCGGCGGCCACATGGCTAAATCAGCCCCTGGGTGCTCTAGACATCCTGCTCGCCGTCGTTCTATGCGCGCAGCTGTTAGGGCGCCCTTCACGCGCGATGCACTGGCTTACAACGTGTGCCGTAGTGAGCTGTGCGCTCTGGGTTACGGTGTCGTTCGCCCTTTCCGTGCCTCCCATCTACGTGCGGTTCTCGCCGCTCACTACGATGGTGTCGTGCGTATCGACGTTCGCGCCGATGCTCGTCGCTCCGGCCGCCGTTTTGTGTGCGTTCGTACAGGCGCGGGGCAAGCAGCGCGCGCGGCTGGCTTGGATTTTCTGGGGCTTCTTTCCGTACTACTGCGCGGTGGCGCTCGTGAATATCGACCTCTTGTGGTTTGTGGCGCCGACGCTGTTTAACGATTCGACGTTTAAGATCGTTGCGCGCACGTTAGAGCTCTCGCTGCCGGTCTCGCTGTTCTATGGGCTTCTATTGCGGCGCACGGTCGACATCGGCTTCGTCGTCAATCGCGTCGCGGTCTACGGCGTCATTTCGCTCGCGGTCCTCTCGGTTTTCGTCTTGTTGGAATATGTCGCCGGCCAATTCATCGAAGCGCACGGCGCGGCGTCGTGGGCGATTCAACTCGGCATCGCGATGGTCATCGGCCTTTCGGCGCGCTACGTACACGGCACGGTGGATCGCTTTATCGACCGTGTGTTCTTCGCGAAGCGCCATGCCGACGAAATGGCGCTCAAACGTTTTGCGCAGGAAGCCGAGGCATTCACGAACTCAGGCGCGCTGCTCGACCGCGCGCTGGACGCGGTGAATACACACAGCGAAACCGCCGGCGCTGCGATCTACCTTTGTGGCCAACGCAACGCGGAACTGGTTTGCGGCGCGGCGTTTCCACCTGCCATCGACATCGACGACCCACTGCTCGTCGCGCTGCGCCGTTGGAACGAACCGGTCGACACGCATGACGTGAAAACCGCGTTCCCCGACGGTATGGTGTTTCCGATGAGCGCGCGCGGCAAGCTCATCGGCGCGCTGGCGTGCCGCACGAAGCGCGACGCAACCGCCTTTGCACCCGATGAACGCGAGCCGCTCGCGGAGGTGGCGCATGCGACCGCCCGCGCCCTTGAAGCGCTCGGAACGGAGTCGGGAGCCTCAAACGGCGCGCTTGCGCAGACGATCTTTGCGATGCAAGCAATGATGCTCGAGATTCGCGACGCCCTTGTCACACCACGGCTTGCCGACGCGGAGACACGCACATGAACGGCCGATTTTTTCGCATTGCCTTTACTGCCTGCGTCCTGCTCATCGTCATCGCCAGTGCAATCGCGTCAGCGGTGCTGCCGCATCACGGCGGCTACTTCGGGGTAGCTTTCGAAACCCAAAACGGCAAGTGGCTCGTAACCTCCGTAGCACCTGATGGCCCGGCATCGAAGGCGGGTGTGCGCGCCGGCAACGTCGTCGATCAAACGGCAATGAGCGCGCAAGATCGCTTAGCGATGTATCCGGTCGTTGCGGGTGCACGCGTTCGCCTCATGGTCTCGCGGCATGGGCGTGCCGTACCGGTCGATGTCACGGCTCGACCCGCGCCGACGCTCGCCGGTTACGATCAGCCGTTTTTTGATGTTTCCGTATTGGTATTCGCGCTCATCTATGCGCTCGTCGCGGTTCTTATCGCGTTCAGGGCGCCCGCGAGCCCGGCAACCGCAGCGATTCTCGCATTCATTTTGGGTATAGCGATGAACGCGGCATGCGACAACGTGATCGATGTATTGGGCCAGCCGTATGCATCAGCGTTTTATGTGACCGGGCAGATCTTTGTTGGCGCCATTTTGATCGGCCAGTTCGCTTTTCCGCTCTTGTTTCCACCGCGACACACGAAAGCGTGGCGCGCTATCGCCGTAGTCGGCATTCCCGTAACCGCACTCTATTGCGCGGTATGGCAGTGGAATCTTTGGGGAAGGGTCATCGTGGGCGCGCCCGACGTTTCGCTTCTTCAGGCCTGGTCCGCCATTGCTTTTACGGCTGTCGTCATTGCTGCAATCGCCAACAGCGTGCTTAGCAGCACGCCTCAAATACGCCGTCAAGCGCTGTGGGCGGCCTTCGGAATTCTGATTCCGCTTACATCATATGCTGCTGGGGCCGTATGTACGATTGCGGGCTGGAGCACCGCCTGGAACGCGCACGTAGCGATCGTCATGTATGCGTCGGGCCTAGCCGTTGCCTACGCGGTCCTGCGTCACCGCTTGGGCGGGCTCGAGCTCGTTGTGTCGCGGGCGGCCACGTTTTCGGTTGTCTCGCTCGCACTCATCTGCGCGTTCCTGCTCAGCGAGTGGGGCCTGGCGCTGATTCTCGAGCGCTCCATCGGCGAACGCTTCACGGCGACGGGGCAACTGCTGCTAGCGGCGTTTATTGCACTGGCGGTCGGCATCTCCGCCCGCTCCGTACACGAAGTGATATCGCGCCGGCTCAACCGGGTGTTTTTCGCCCAGCGATACCGTGCGTTGGAGGCGTTGCACCGCTTCTCGCTTGAGACCGATTCCGCAATGGACGCCGGCGCACTTACGAGTCTCGCGCTAAAGATGTTGGACCGCCACGTGGGTGCCAACTACGTCGCGATCTATCGCGGCTCGCCCGAGGACGGTTACACGCTTCAGCAATCCGAAGAAGCGGAGTTGCCGGCCCATCTTGCCGCCGACGATGAAACCGTACTTCGGTTACGGCGCTGGAACGAGCCGTTCATCAATGACGAACAGTCCGATCACTTCACCCACGCATACGTCTGCCCGATGACCTTGCGCGGCTCGATGCGTGGTTTCGTCGTCTGCGGACCAAAAGCCGATCACGCGGTCTATCTTCCCGATGAACGTGAGACACTCGCGACGTTGACGCATCGCGTCGGCGTTGCCCTCGAATGGCTCGGCCGCCCCAAAATGCCTGAGCCGAACCTGCAAACGATCGGAGAATTTCGCGCATGAACGACGCCTTGCGGTAAACGCAGATCGCTTGTCCGGACGGCCACCCACTGTTTACCGAGGTTCAGATCGAGCACCGACACATGCAGAGCAACCGCGCAGGGACGGCAAGCGGCAGTTGTTCGCAACTCAACGTGCGCTGCTCGGAGACGTCTTGCACGCAGATTCTCGGCGAAGATCTGTGCCGGAGTCGAGCCTTTTGCACCTTTCGGGGGTTTCACGAAGCGAGGTGAAATCTCACGGAGGAGAGGGTGGCGACGCGCGCGCAACAGTACCGGATTGCGCGAAACGCACATGGACGTCAACGTCGAGGGCTTCGGCGGTCCCGACGGCGTCATCTTCGCAACGCTCGCCATAGCCTTTGTCTTACTTTGCGTGCTCTACCTCAGACGCATTCTACAAGTACGTAACCGCTGAAGCGGCGTTGGCACGAAGAAGCACGTCGCCCGTACCAAACAATGCCTTATGCTCAGGACACCATTCGAGTTCTAACGTTTCGCCGTTTCCTTCGGCCGTGCACCCGCAGATCCAACGGCATAGGTCGGTACGCTTCGCGCGGGTTTCGAACGTCGGCCGGCCCAAGACCAACCGCGCGCTGTGTCTGCTAACTAGCAAGGTACCCCTCCCCTAGGGAATCACATCTTAGCCTATGCCGTGGTCGCGCGAAAGAGTCAGAAAAATTGGTCTGTCAGCCGCTTTTGGCCTATGCAATGGGTAGCATGACCGCCTGTGCTGGAGCGCCGAAACGTACATACCGGGTACATACGTCAGACTTGACATGTAAGTACCCCGTACGTACAAT
>DAISWS010000152.1:3065-5303 GCA_036826275.1 Vulcanimicrobiaceae bacterium | reverse complement strand
AGCCGCTACGTCGACGCGCTCGTCGAGCCCGTACTCGTACCGTTCCGGCGTGTCATTCCGCCGGCCGGAGGCATCGATTGGTCGTTCATGGTCGTGCTCGCGATCTTGTGGATCATCGACAACTTCCTGGTTCGCCCTCAAGCTTTCGCCTGTTATTGATATGACTTCACCTCACCGTACGGAAGTGGCGGCAAACGTCCGCAACTTCTGCATCATCGCGCATATCGACCACGGCAAGACCACGCTTTCCGATCGTTTGCTGGAAATGACGCGCACGGTGGAGCTGCGCGACATGGAAGAGCAGGCGCTCGACGCGATGGACCTGGAGCGCGAGCGCGGCATTACGATCCGTATGCATCCCGTCACGCTGAATTACCGTGCGAAAGACGGGCAGTTCTATCAACTGAATTTGATCGACACGCCGGGGCACGTCGATTTTTCGTATGAAGTTTCGCGTTCGCTTGCGGCATGCGAAGGCGCGCTGCTGATCATCGATGCGGCGCAGGGTATCGAAGCGCAGACGCTCGCGAATTACCATTTGGCGCTCGAGCACGACCTGACGATCATTCCGGTGATCAATAAGATCGATCTTCCCGCCGCGGATCCCGACCGCGTGATGTCCGAGGTCGAAGAACTCCTCATCATGGAGAAGAGCGAGTGCATTCTGGCGAGCGCCAAGCAGGGCGTCGGCGTCGTCGATATCCTCGAGGCGATCGTGCACCGCATTCCGCCACCCAAGGGACACCGCGATCATCTGCGCGCGCTCGTGTTCAACGCGCAGTTCGATCCGTACCGCGGCGTCGTGAGCTACGTGCGCGTCGTCGACGGCGAGTTGCGGCAGGGCACGCGCTTCATGTCGATGGCGCATCAACGCGTCTTCGAGTGTACCGAAGTGGGCGTGTTCAGCCCGCAGATGCGGCCGACCGAGAAACTCGAGCTCGGCGGCGTCGGCTACGTTATCGGCAATATCAAATCGCTGGGTGAGATCGACGTAGGCGATACGGTCACGCAGGCCAGCAACCCCGCGCACGTGCCGCTTGCGGGCTATCGCAAAGCCGTGCCGATGGTGTATTGCGGGTTGTATCCCAACGAGGGCGTGGAGTATTCCGATCTTCGGGACGCGCTGGAGAAACTCAAACTCAACGACGCCGCGTTCACGTACGAGCCGGAAACGTCGGTTGCGCTCGGTTTCGGTTTTCGCTGCGGGTTTTTGGGACTGCTCCACATGGAAATCGTGCAGGAGCGTTTGGAGCGCGATTACGCGCTGGACCTTATCGCGACCTCGCCGTCGGTCGTGTTTCGCGTGACGATGACCGACGGAAGCGTCGAACTGATCGATAACCCCAGCAAATTGCCGGTGATGAATCTCATCCGCATGATGGAAGAGCCGTACGTAAAGGCCACGATCATCACGCCGCCCGATTACGTCGGCGCCATCATGGAGATCACGCAAGCGCGGCGCGGAACGCTTTCGAACATGGAGTATCTGCACGACGGCCGCGTGATTCTCACCTACGAAATGCCGCTCATCGAGGTGATCATCGATTACTTCGACCAGTTGAAGTCGCGCACCAAGGGCTACGCGTCGCTGGATTACGAAGTGATCGGCTATCGCGAGGGCGATCTCGTCAAATTGGAGATTCTGCTGAACGGTGAAGTAGTCGACGCGCTGTCGTTCATCATCGCGCGCGAACGCGCGGCGCAGCGCGGGCGCGCCTTGGCGGAGAAGCTGAAGGAATTGATTCCGCGGCAGATGTTCGAGGTTCCGATTCAAGCGGCGATCGGCGGGAAGATCATCGCGCGCGAAACGGTCAGCGCGATGCGCAAGAACGTTCTCGCCAAGTGCTATGGCGGCGACATCACGCGCAAACGCAAGCTGCTCGAAAAGCAGAAGGTCGGCAAGGAACGCATGAAACGCGTCGGCAGGGTCGATCTCCCGCAAGAAGCATTCATGGCCGTGCTGCGGCTTGAAGACTAACTTTTTGCGGCACCCTCGCGGCCGCACCCCTTTTTAAAATGAAAGTCTACGTCGCTACGAAGAACCTCGGCAAACTCAGCGAGATGCAGGCGATCTTTGCCGGTACCGAGTTGGAGCTGGACACGTATCCGCTCTATGCCGAGGCGCCGGAGAACGAGCCGAACTATGCCGGAAATGCGGAATCAAAAGCGCGTTCGCTTTGGAAGCAGCTGCGCGAGGCCGCCGTGCATGGCGCCGTGCTCGCCGACGATTCAGGCATC
>DAISWS010000152.1:0-3055 GCA_036826275.1 Vulcanimicrobiaceae bacterium | reverse complement strand
ATACGCTGCGATGAACCGGGGTGAGGAGGTCCGCGGGTGCGGGTGCTGGACGGATGGGATGGCGCCGTGCTCGCCGACGATTCAGGCATCGAAGTAGCCGCACTCGGCGGCCGCCCCGGCGTTCTATCCGCGCGTTATGCGGGCAAAGAGGCGACGTGGCCGCAACGCCGTGAAACATTACTCGAAGAACTGGCGCACGTACCAGCCGAGCAGCGAGCGGCGAAGTTTTGCTGCGCGATGATGCTGATTCTGGAAACGGGCGAGGAATTCAGCGGGTATGGCGAAGTCGAAGGCGTGATGACGGGCGAGGAGCAAGGCCGCTTCGGCTTCGGATACGATCCGTTGTTTTTCTATCCGCCGGCGAACATGACGTTCGCGCAGATGCCGGAAGACGAAAAGAACGGCGTGAGCCATCGCCGCCGGGCCGCGGAAGCGCTGCTCGGGGCCTATCGGGAATGGGTGAGTAAACGATAAGCCGAAACGCTGCTGCGTGCAGGTATTCGGGTGGATAGCAAATAGGTTTGTCGCCGCACTGGCGGGCACGCTTGCCGTTACGGCCGGCGCCTGCGTTGCGTGGATTGCGCTTTACTGGGCAACCTGCGGCGGCAAATGCATGTCGTCGATCGGCGAAATCACCGGCGCTTTGTGGGCTGCGTTTGTGGCGTCGGCACTGTTTGGAGCGCCGGTCGCAGCGCTCGCCGGATTCATCGCACTTACCGCATCGCCGGCGCGGGCGCGTCCATGGCGATCGCTGCCCGCCCTCGTCATCGCGAGCATCGCCGGCGTTGCAGTTACGTTCGGTATCATTTACCTCTCGCCACCGCCGGTGCACGCGCCGGGCTCGGCAATTCTTTGGAACCTCTACATAATACCGGCGATTTTCGGGTTAGCCGCTGCGGTAAATATTCGCAGGTTGCCGGGTTTCTTACGTATCTAACGTATGGCCGCACAGGCGTTAATCGCACCAGCCACCGCCGACGACGTCGCGCATTTCGCGCGGCGGCGCTGGCCCGACGAACACGGCCGCAAACTGTACGTCGATCTCGCGCATGTGGCTCCGAACGGCGTCTTCGTTGCCAAGGATGAAGGCACCGCGATTGGCATTGCGATTCCGCACGCGCTTGAAGATGAATGGTTTTTGAGCGAAATCTACGTCGAGCCGTCGTACCAAATGCACGGCATCGGCTGGCAACTGCTCACCGAGGCCGCGAAAGATGCGGGTGACGTGACGCGTAGCGGGTTGCTCGAACCGGGCGAGTTGGGCGGCATCGCATTCTTTTTGCGGCGAGGAGTCGGTTTGCAGACGCCGGTCGCCGAAGTGGCCGGCCCGATTCCGCACGAGAACGAACTTGCGCGAATGGCGTCGGGCGAATACCGTTTCCGCGCGGAGCCGCTCGACCCCGTCGCGCATCGCGGCGCACTCGGACAACTGGATCGCGAAGTGCGCGGTACGGCGCGCCCGCTCGACCATTTGTATTTTTCGGAACACGGGCGCGGCTTTATCTTTGCGCGTGACGAGGAGATCACCGGCTACGCGTACGTCTGGCCGAGCGGGCGCATCGGTCCGATGGCCGTCGCGTCGTCCGCATACGCCATTCAATTTCTCGCGTTCGCGCTGGCAACGCTGCGGCAGACGTTCGGCGCGTCATGGTGCACGATGCTCGTTCCCGGAACGAACGTGCGCGTAATGCGCGCGGCAATGAAGGGCGGCCTCACAATCGAAGCGATTCGTTTGTTCGCCAGCGACGGTGCAATGCTCGATCTTTCGCGCTACATCGCGTTCCATCAACTGCTGTTTTAGGTAAAAGGAAAACCGCACGCGATTTTAAATGGTTCAAAGGGAACTTCGGGGCGTAGCTCAGCTTGGTAGAGCGCTTCGTTTGGGACGAAGAAGTCGCAGGTTCAAATCCTGTCACCCCGATGTTTGCGCCAGGGCCTCTTGGTTCGCTGTGGTATCCTATCGTGGTGCAGCGCCGGAGGCCCGGCCTGCTTGCCCGCCGTGCGCCCGTGGTCTAACGGATAAGGCACGAGTCTTCTAAACTCGAAGATGGGGGTTCGATTCCCTCCGGGCGCGCCAAGTCCGCGTGGTGGTTGTAGCTCAGTTGGTTAGAGCGCCGGTCTGTGGAACCGGAGGCCGGGGGTTCAAGTCCCCTCAGCCACCCCATTTCCCGTCGCGCGCTTCTCCGGCGTTAATCGAACCTTTTCCAAGGCCGCGCCGCGACCGGGCGGGTGCCAAGATGAGTGCTCTGCGGCAGGGCGAACGTACCCGCTCACATGGAGCGGCGTCATGCTGCGCCTTTTTGGCGCGCGTCCCTCGGTATCGTCGTCACCGTCATAGCGGCGGCGCTGCTGATTTTCGCGGTTTGGCGGGTCCTATGGCTCAACAACCAGGCCGGCAACACGCTCGCGCAGCTGAACCGCGAGCGCACCGTCGTCGCGTACGAACGTCAACTGTTCGCGCTCCTTGTGGATATCGAGCGGCTGCGGCTTCGCACGCAGCTCGTACAAGCGCCGGCGTACAACAACCGCGACCTGCGCCTAGCCGTCGATAGCCAGATGGCCGTCGTCACCAATTTTACCGCTGCCACGGGAGATGCGTTCGAAGTCTCGACAGATTGGGCGGCAATCCAACGAACGTGGTCGCACGCCCGTAACCGCCAGCGCGTCTATACCGGAAACGATCTGAACGTTCTGGCGCGCTCGGTCTACGATCTCATCTATAAGATCGAAGACACGTCGGGCCTGCAGTACGAGAGCAACCGCTACGCTCAGGATCTCGCCGACATGCTGTTCGCGAAGGTCGCCTCGTCCGTGCACGAGACGATGTACACGAACTTGATCGCTGAAAACGCGCAGTCGCTAGGCAGAATTTCCATCGCCGAACGCGTGCGCTTGTCCGGCCTGCTGAACGCCTTGCGCGACGACGTCGATCTGAGCGCCGACGATTGGGAAGCGATCCTCAAGAGCATTCCGCCGACGCTTGGCTCGCCGGCCGACGAAGCGCGCTACCGGCTAGACTCCCAAGCACTATTCAAGGCGGGCAACGCGTTCCGCG
>DAISWS010000151.1:2358-5309 GCA_036826275.1 Vulcanimicrobiaceae bacterium | reverse complement strand
TATAATGTCCGGCAAGGGCACGCGAGACGCGCGACTTCTTGATGTCGCCGAAAGCGAGCGCGACGGCTTCGTAGCCGTGCTTCTCTTTCGTTCTGCGCTCGACCACCGTGCAGGGACCGGCTTCGATCACCGTGACCGGGACATACCGTCCGTCGTCGGTGAACACGCTCGTCATCCCAACCTTGCGGCCAAGGATGTTTTTCATCTAAATCCTCGTCCTGTTGAGTAGCGGTACACGGGCCCAGGCGTACTGCTCTTATTTTTCTCACGGACGCGCCAAAATGCGCAGCCCGCGTGGACCACAACCTGGGCAGTCTACAGGAAATTGACCAGCGCGTCAACCACGTTAGACCCGCATACCGACTCACTTGCTAGGAGCTTTGTATGAGACTTCGCATCCCCGCCCTGGCGGCGCTCTTCCTCATCAGCCTGACACCTGCTCTGGCTGCGCCCATGCGGATGGCGCCCCCGCGCGCCGCAATCGCGGCCATCGCGGCCGCGATCGCCGCCGCGAACGCGAACGACCCTGCCAAGGTCCAGGCGGCATTCACGGGCGATGCGGTGATCGTCGACGAGAACCCGCCGTTCATCTTCCGCGGCGCGCAAGCCGGCGCTCAGTGGTGGCGCAGCGTGCAATACGGCCTGGCGGGGGCGACGCTGCGCGCCTCGGCGGGACGGCTCGTGCAATACACACCGGATGCCGCCGGAGCAAACGCCTATGCCGTAATTCCTCTGCACATCGTCGTCGTCACCAAGAGCAAGAGGCACATCAGCGAGGACGGATTGTGGGCTGTGACGCTCCGCCGGACGGCAAGCGGTTGGAAACTCTCCAGCGCCGCATGGGCGACAAAACCGTGATTTAGCGGTGGATTACACGTGCGGGCGCCGGTGCCGGAGCGATCCGGGTCGTCTGCATCATTGCGCCGACGGGAGGGCTCGCGATTTGCGGCCCGGCCAGTGGGGGCGCATGGGGCGCCGGGGCGGCGATCGGCGCCACGCGAGGAGGCGCCGCTGCCGGAGCCGGCGGCGCCGGATGGACCTCAACGGGTGCGCGCGGCGCGCCGAAGAGCGAGATGTCGGAATCGGGAACGCACTTGCCGTTTGCGAGGTGCCGCTCGATAACCGCGTGATCGTAGCCGCGAAACGTAAGGACGCATACCGGGTGCGTGCGATTGATGATGTGCGAGGTTTCGCCGGGGCAGTTCAAGCACTGGCCGGCGACAGCCGTCAGCCCCGCCGGGAGCGGTATGCACGGCTGCACGGGGTACTGCAGCGCTTGCGGGACCACGATGATGAGCGCGGGGCACGCGGGTTGCGACGCGGACGCGAGCGCGGGCGTGCCGGCGAACGCCAGCGCGAGTATGCAGAGCCGTTTCAACATGTCGGTCACACCTCTTCGGCACAAGCATACTCGCGCGGCGGCCTATCGGCAAGCGACGGCGGAAGCTATTTCATAATGACGCCGGTGACGGTGCCGGGAACCTTCATCCCCTTGGGACAGAACGCACGGTTTACCGATTCCGGCACGTAAAACGCGTGCAGGTCGTAATGCGGGACGGGGTATCCCTCATGTCCGTTGGGTTCGTACCAAATATCGACGTGATCGATGGCATGGCCGGGAAGCGGCTTGAGCACGTTGCTCCAGCCCTTGCCTTGTTCGAAATCTTTTTTGGGGATCATCACTTCCGTGAAGACGATCTTGCCGTTGTAGACGCCATAGAGCGGGCCGAACGGCATATCTTTGAGATTCGCCCAGTGTTCGCCCATGGTCGCGACGCACGGCGAGAGCTTCACTGCGCCCGCCGGCATCCCAGCCGGACGCACTTTGGGTTGAGGTGGAAGCGGCGGCATACCGCCCGCAGGCGGGGCGCCGAGTGCGAACGCCGTCGTAACGGCGATCGAAAACGCGACAAACGCGAGACGTTTAAACATGCTCACTCCTTAACGGGTGAGATGCCACTTCAGGGGCGCAGCTGCGCCTCCTTTGGTCGCACGCGAAATGGGGACAAACGGCCCAGGCTGCGAACGCGCACGCGGCGCGTCTCCGCAGACAAACCGCGCCTCCATGCCTCGAGCAGATCGTTGACTGTCAGGATGCCGACCCATTTCCCGAAGTCGTCAATGACCGCAACGCTGCGCCTTCCGCCGGTCGCCATGGCGCTTGCTGCTGCGCGAACGCGATCGTCCGGATGAACCGCGAGCGGTTTGCGCGCTAACGCCCCAACAGTGACGTGCGCGGCGTCGAGTTCGTGGGCGCGTTGCAAAATCGTCGCGTGCGAAACGAAACCCGCCGGCGCTCCCGCGGCATCGACGACGGGATACTCCAAATAATGCAGCTCCGCGTCCAGTTGCATCAAGCGCTGCGCAACCTGTTCCACCGTCGCCGCTTGATCGAGTACCGACAGACGCTCTCGCGGGACCATCACCGACTGCACGGAGATCAGTTCGAGCGGATGCACTGAGTATTCGCGCGCGACGTGCATGCCGCGGCGCGCGAGTTTTTCGGTGAGAATCGAACGTGGTACGAAGATGACCGTAAAAGCGGTCGCAGCAACGCAGCCGATGAAAATGGGCGGCAGCAAACCCCACGCGTGCGTCGTTTCCAGTGCGAACATCGTCGCCATAAACGGTGCACGCATCGTGCCGCCCATAATCGCGGCCATGCCGACCGCCGACCACACCATGGAATCGTGCCCCGGAATCGCAATGGAAAAGAGCGTTCCCATTGCGCCGCCGATCATCAGCAGCGGTGCGAGCACGCCGCCGGACGTTCCCGAGCTGAGCGCCGCGATCCAAACAACGATCTTCACGACGATGATTCCGGCGACGACGCCCATCGCGAGCTGCCCGTTCAACATGCCGTTGATCGTGCCGTATCCAACGCCCAGCGCTTGCGGTACGAACCAGCCGCCGATACCGACGACGGCGCCGCCGATGGCGGGCCACCACAT
>DAISWS010000151.1:786-2348 GCA_036826275.1 Vulcanimicrobiaceae bacterium | reverse complement strand
AATGCACCGGCAGCCGTTCGTATGCGTCTTCGGTCCAGTACACGAGCTTCGTCATCACCGCCGAAACGATGCCGCCGCCGATGCCGACGATCGCCGCCCATCCGAACGACGACGGCTCGACCGCGTGCGGATGCGCCACCAGAAACGGCGGATTCGGTCCGATGAGCGTCCAGCGCAAAACGTCGGCGACGAATGCCGCGACCGCCACCGGAATGAAACTGCGCGGCTTCCATTCGAAGAGCAGCAATTCGACGGCGATGAGCACCGATGCAATCGGCGCGCCGAACGTCGCCGCCATGCCGCCGGACGCGCCGCAGACCAGCAGCGTGCGCCGTTCGACCGACGAGAGTTTCATGAACTGCGCGAACAGCGATCCGAATGCGCCGCCCGTCATGATGATCGGGCCTTCGGCACCGAACGGGCCACCCGTTCCGATGGTGATCGCCGATGCGATCGGTTTCAAATAGGCGACGCGCGCTTGGATGATGCTGTCGCGATCGAGAATCGCCTGAATGGCCTCCGGTATGCCGTGACCGCGGATCTTGTCGGTACCGTAGCGCGCAATCAATCCCACGACGACGCCTCCGGCGACCGGGATAAGTATGGCGACGGGACCGAGAGCATGGGGGTTCGGCTGAACCAGCGTCGAGCCGGCCTCGTGAAAGTACAGGACGCGCGTGATAAAGCCGATCAGCACGAGCAAGATTTTCGCAACGGCGGCGGACGCAACGCCGATGATCACGGCGAATGCGCTCATTACGAGCAAACGGCGCGGGTCGGTCGTAAAATCGGCAAGCTTGCCGCGCGGTGCGTTGGTCATGTCCGCTGCATCATAACGAAAGACGGCACGGCGCGCTACGTATTATGGCGGGCGTGCCGTTCCCGGTGGAGTTGACTGTGGTTACTTTCTACACGAGAGCCGTTGCGATGAACGTATTTCCGCTGTAGTAGCCGTACGCATCCACGATGGCGCCGGGTTGAATCGGTCCGTTCGTGAAGCCCGACTGCATGGCTGGAGCGGCGTAGACGAAGGTCGGCGTGCCGCTCGTACCCAGCACCATCAAGAGATCGCCGCTGCGACCAACCACTACGCCCTGGACCTGCTGCGGCGCGTATGCGCCGTACGAGGAGTAGGCATCGTAGCCGTTGTTCATGTAACCGCTCGTCACGCACGAGTTCTCGTCGCCGTCTTCGTCGCCTGAATATAAGCAGTTGTCGTACGGCGTTGAGTAACCCGGATACGGCACGGCGTAGGCCGCCGGGGTGGCGTATCCATAGTCCGGAGTGGCGTAGCTGTAGTTCGGCGTCGCATACACGGGCTGCGTGTAATACGCCGGCTGCGTGTAATAGGGGTTGTAGCCCGCCGGGACGTACGCGCCGCAGGAGTTGCCGCCCAGGGCGGCGCCAAGCGCGGCCGAGGTCAGGTCGCTCGTGTTCAGACCGGTGCCGTTACCGGTCAGCGCGCTGATAACCGCCGGAAGCAGCGCGGCGTACAGCAGCGACGACGAGCTGCCGCTGCAGTACATCGGCGGCGTGTAAGCGTATTGCGGCGCATATCCGTC
>DAISWS010000151.1:0-776 GCA_036826275.1 Vulcanimicrobiaceae bacterium | reverse complement strand
TCCGCTCGGCCACGAAGGACATGACGTCGTCCTCCGAGATCTCCGCGCCCTCCTTCTCTTGGTCATGTACGGCGAGCACGACCGATGGATGGATCTTCGCAAGCGCTTCATGGGGACGCCGCAGCAGAATCCGGAAGGGTACAAGGTCTCGTCGCCGCTGCAGTACATCGGCGGCGTGTACGCGTATTGCGGCGCATATCCGTCCGTGGTGTAGCCGTAATCTTGGTAGACGGGCTGCGCGTACGTGTAGTAACCGTTCGTGTAGGTTACCGGCACGGTCATGTAGCTGCCGACCGGAATTACGGGCGCGCTCGTTCCGATGATGACGTCGCGAACGACAATCGGGGCGCCGGCCGGCGGATCGATGACCACCGCATCATGCTCGATTCGCGCGACGCGTCCGGCGATGTAGCGCGGATGGTAGACGACCGGAATCGCGCGCGCGCGGGAACCGTATACCGCGCGTACGAGCGGTGACGTCGCAATCGTGCGCGTTATCGTCTCACGCCGCACGCGCGGAGCGCTCCGAACGTACTGCACGAACGGCGCGGGAGCCGCGTGCATGCGATGCATCACCCGCTCAGGCGCGGCGCGTTGCACGAAGGGAGCCGGTGCCGCGTAATGCACGCGGGCCGGTGCGGCGTAATGCACGCGGGCCGGTGCGGCGTAATGCACGCGAGCCGGTGCCGCGTAATGCATGCGGGCCGGTGCTGCGTAATGCACGCGAGCCGGTGCGGCGTAATGCACGCGAGCCGGTGCCGCGTAATGCACGCGGG
>DAISWS010000150.1:4172-5337 GCA_036826275.1 Vulcanimicrobiaceae bacterium | reverse complement strand
TGTTTATCGCGGCGAGCTTGTCGGCGGCATTGTCTGCGTGTTCGCAGATTGGTACGAAGCTCAACGAGAGTGCCGGTTTTCACCGTGTCCTCGAAGGCGCCGAAGGCGTCAACGAAACACTCATCGGAACGCGCGGCCGCGTGCGTGAATACGCTCGGGGCGACATCTCGTCGAATTTCCCGCTCGATTCGTTCGACACGCCCTCGGATTCGTCGTACACGCGCTTGGTCGCGCAGCAGTTTCGCTCCTACCGTCTTACCGTCGACGGCGCGGTCGAGCATCCGCTGCATCTTTCGCTCGCGCAGCTGCAGCACCTCATGGACGTCTCGCAGATCACGCGGCATGATTGCGTTGAAGGCTGGAGCGCTATCGCGCAATGGCAAGGCGTGCGACTTGCCGACGTCATTGCGATGGCCGCGCCCAAACACCAGGCGCGCTACGTGGTCTTTCATTCGTTCGACGTCGATGCGAACGGCACGCCGTATTATGAATCCCTGAGCCTCGAGCAGGCGGCGCATCCGCAAACGATCCTGGCGCTGCGCCAGAACTACAAGCCCATCACGCCGGATCGCGGCGCACCGGTGCGCCTGCGCGTGCCGACGCAACTGGGCTACAAGAGCGCGAAGTGGGTCTACCGCGTCGAGCTCGTGGCGTCCACCGGCAAACTGTTCGGCGGTAAAGGCGGCTACTGGGAAGATAACGGTTACGAGTGGTACGCGGGCATCTGACGGCGAACCGGACGTGAGCCAGGAGGGACTTTTATGAAACGCATTTTGTACGCCCTCGTTTTTCTTGCATGCACCGCGACTGCCGCCGGTGCCGCAGTGCCCGCGCATCCGCATCTTTCACCCGCCCCGCCGGGACAGGTGATGCAGCAGAGCGTGGCCTATCTCACCGGACAGGCGATGCATTCGATGTGGTACGTCGTCGCCAGCCGCAAACTCGCGGGCAAAAACATGGGCAAGGAGCCCGTGTATCAATGGTATCTCTCGTTCTACGCTCCGGACGGCAACGACGGCGGCAAACTTGTCTATCAACTGCCGGATAAGAAGGGCACACTGCTCGCGCATGTTGAGAAAGCGCACGGTGCGCAGATGTACTTCCCGCAGCAGCAGCTCAAGATCGCCGGCGTTGGACAGTTCGAGCATCCCGGCGTGGACAGCGT
>DAISWS010000150.1:0-4162 GCA_036826275.1 Vulcanimicrobiaceae bacterium | reverse complement strand
GGTCGTGTGGGATCACCAAGCCGGCGCGGATTGCGGCGGAGCCGACGTAACGGTTTTCGGCGCGAATACCGACGGGCACGTGGTGCAGCAGATCCACGCGCAGAACGGCTGCCAACTCGACGCCAAGATCGTTAAGAAGAACGGCCGTCAGGCGATTCTTTTGACCGGACCGTATTATGCGCCCAATGCGCCGATGTGCTGCCCGACAAAACCCAAAGCGAGCGCGATGCTCGTGTACCAGAACGGCGCCTGGAAGATGACGCCCAAGTACTACACCATCAGCGCGTCACCGGCTGCTCGCCGCTAGCCATCTCCGGGCGCGAAAGCGCCAGCCACACACCCGCGATCACCAGGGCCGCGCCGATCAGTTCGCGCGGCCCGAATGTTTCGCCGCCGAAGACGACGCCCACCGCTACCGCAATGACCGGAATGATCAGCGACGACATGCCGACGATCCACGCTTTGATGCGCTGCAGCAGCCACAAATTGAGGAAGAACGCGATGCCGCTCCCCGCGATGGCGAGATAGAGCAGCGCGCCCCACGACGGTAGCGAAAATACGCGATGCGTATCGGGATGTTCGGTAGCGAAGCCGAGTACGGCAACGACGATGCCCGCCAGCAGCATGGACGGGGGCAGCGTAACGAGCGGATCGTTGTGCGCGTGGCGCTTGGCGTAGACGTTCGCAAACGCGGACGAGGCCGCGGCAGCGATCGCCGCGAGCGCGTACCACACCGAGCCGTGCACGCCTGCCGCGAGCGATATCACGGCAACGCCCGCAAATGCGAGCAGCGCGCCCAGCCATGTGAGCATCGTGGTCCGCTCGCCGACGAGATAATGACCCATACCGAACATGAAGAACGGCAGCACGCCGAACAGCACCGCCGTCAGTCCCGAGCTCACGTGCGTTTCGGCCGTGTACGTGAGAATGTAGTTCAGGCCGAACAAGAACACCGCCAGCACCGCTATCAGCTTCCAGGGCATCCGGCGAACGGGAAGCGTTTTGCGCATCGCCAGCGCGATCGCGTAGGTTGCAAGGCCGGCGATGATGAAGCGAAGACCCGCGCCGGCCATCGGCGGAACGTACTGCAGACTGATTTTTATCCCGAACCAGGTCGTGCCCCAAATGGAACACATCAGCGCGTACGCGCTGAAAATCAGCGTTTTAGGGGGCAACGTCCGCCGCTTCCGGCCAAATGTCCGGCGCCGGCATGCGGGCGAAACCGGCCGGATAATTTCCGCGCGGATGCCTTTCACGCCATTGCGTTGCCAATACGGCCAGATATTCGAAGTTTTCGGCCAGCGCGCCATCGTCGAATGCGACGCGAAGATTGTAAATAAGCGGCGCGAGCGCCTGCCAGTTGATCTCGATGGGTGTCACAAGGTGCTCGCAAACGAGATGGCCGTCCAACATTCCGTTGCGCACGTACGAGCCGACGCTCTCCCAAAAGTTCAGCACGGTGCGGCTGTGCTCGAAGTCGGGATCGGTGACGCGCGAAAGCATGCGGCGCCGCATCAGTGGATCGGCATATTTTGCGGGATGCTCGCGCAGCGTGTAGCGCAGCGCCTTCAAAAAGTCGGGACTATCGAGCGTCGCTTCTATGCTATTGAGAATGGCTACTTGATTGGCGGTGCGCATGTGGCGCAGTTGAACGAGCGCGGCCAGCGCCGACGCAGCGATCACGACGAGCGTGCCGGCCGCAGCTGCTGCGGTCACCCACTCGGCGGTCATTCACGCTCCAGCATTTCGATGAGCGAGGTATCCACCGGCATGCGCGCGATCGCCTTGGGGTACGTTCCTTCCGGATGTGAGGCGATATAGCGTTCCGCGAGTGCTGCGAGATACTCGAAGTTTTCCCAAATCGCATCGCGGCCGGTGTTTTTGCGGACGACCGCGGCGACCGGAGCGATCGCCTTCCAGCATTCCAAAACGACGAATGACCACAGCTCGCACACCACGCGCGCATCGACGCTGCCGAGCTTGATGAAGGCGCCGACCGATTCGAAATGGTTGCAGACCGCGCGCATGCCCACGAGTTCGCGCGGAAGCGAGTCGCGCCAGGACAGCGCTCGCACTTGCGCAGGATCGGCAAGTATGCGCTTGAGATCGTTCAAGACGAACATTCGCGCGCTTTCGAACTCCGGGCTCTCGATGGCTTCCGTCCACTTCTGCATGAGTTCGATCTCGTTGCCCTTGCGCATGTGGCGAATTTGGATCAGCGCAGCGGCCGCGGACGCCGCGATCACGGCCGCGGTAAAAACGGTCGCGGCGGTGGTTACCCAATCAGGTGACACGGGTCCATTCCTTCGCGCGTTCGATTAGCGTCGTGTCGTCAGGCATGCGCTCCATGTCCGGGGGGTACGAGCTCGCGTGAGCGCGGCTGTAGCGTTGTTAAAGCACGGCCATGTATTCAAAGTTTTCCCAGAGCGCTGACGTGCCGACCGTTTTGCGAACGTACGAGACCAGCGGGGAGAGCGCGTTCCAGTTGCGCACCACCACAAACGCCCAAAAATCGCACGCGATCCGCTTGTCGATGATGCCCGACTTCACGAATAGGCCCATGATTTCGAAAAAGTTCGCAACCGTCGCAATCGCTTCGTATTCGCCGGAAAATGGTAGCGTTGCAGCCTTGCGCGCCTCATTGGGATCGTTCAAGCGTTTCGGCAATTCGTATGAAACGAAGCGTTGCGCCTCGCGAAACTCCGGAGATTCGAGTGTTTCACGGCACTCTGTAAGCGCGACGATTTGATTGCTGCCGCGCATGTGCCGCAGTTGAAAGAGTGCAGCGGCTGCCGATGCGGCGATGACGATGAACGTGCCGGCTGCAGCGATTGCGGCGACCCACTCAGGCGACATACATGCCCTTGCGGGATTTCCAACGCTCCACAAGCCGGTTGTCAACGGGCAAGCGCTTTGCATGCGCCGGGTACAAACCGTTTGGGTAGCGATCGATAAATGCGGCGCCGAGCATCGCCAGATATTCGAAGTTTTCCCAAATGGATGGGCTCTCCAATTTATGGCGCAGCAGCGCCGCAACAGGCGCGATCGACGTCCATGCGCTCGTCACGTTTTCGGAATAGAGCATGCACACGATGTGCTGATCCAAAAGGTTGGTTAGAACGAACGCACCCATATCTTCAAAAAAATTCGCAATCGTACGAATCGCGGCGAATTCTTCTAAAAACGGCGGCGCGCCGGCTAGCTCGTCGAGTACCGCATCTTCCATGAGCCGAGCCGGCAGTTGGCTCCGTACGTAAGCAAATGCCAGCTGAAATTCTTGGGTGTCGAATTCGTTATTGTACGCGGTCAGCAGCGAGATCGCGTTGCCGCTGCGCATGTGACGAATTTGCATGAGCGCGGCCGCGGCGGATGCCGCGATGACGACGAACGTGCCGGCGGTGGCAATCGCGGCAACCCACTCAGCGCTCATTACGCCTGCCAAGGCTCCGGGAGCGGCAGCCGCTTCATGTGTTTGGGAAATGTGCCGTTGGGATAGTTCTTGCGAAACTGCTTGCAGCGTATCGTAAGGTATTCGAAATCCTCCCATAGGGCATATCCGAGCCGCGCGCGCTTGGTTGCAATGAGCGGCGCGAGCGAGTCCCACGAGCGCACCACTTGAGCGTACCAGACATCGCACGCAAGCATAGCGTCGACCATGCCGTGTTTCACGAGCTGCGCGGCCGCGCCGTCGAGAAAATTGCAGACGGAAGCGATGGTTTGCCATTCGTGCGATTCGGCGTCGAGAAGCGTGCGGCGGAACGATGGATCGTCCATACGCACAGGCACTTCGTCACGTATGAATCGAGACGCGCGCTCAAACTCCGCGGATTCCATATGGTGGCGGATGTCGTTAAACGCGACGATCTGATTGCTATTGCGCACGTGCCGAAGCTGCACGACGGCCGCAATAGCGGACGCCGCAATCACCAAGAAGGTCGCAAAGGACGAAATTGCGGTGATCCACTCGGGACTCATGTGTCGTTCCTCACATACGGAACACTCCGTAGTTCGTCGGCGCTATCGGTGCATGCGCTGCCGCATCCAGACCCATCGCGATAACCGTACGTGTATCCAGCGGATCGATGATGCCATCGTCCCATAAACGCGCGGTAGAGTAGTACGGACTGCCCTCGTGCTCGTATTTTTCGAGAATGGGCTTCTC
>DAISWS010000149.1:0-5454 GCA_036826275.1 Vulcanimicrobiaceae bacterium | reverse complement strand
TCGCATCACAGCTATCCAGGCGGTCTGCTCGTGCACGAACTTTTCAACTCGACGATGGCGGCGAACTTTCAGCATACGTACGACGCGCTCTACTTCGACGGCGGCAAGCGCGTGAACCGCGACGTCGTGATTGCGGCCGCCCTCTACCACGACATCATGAAGACGGTCGTCTTCCAATTCAACGACGACGGTTCGCTGCTCGAAGAACTGTCGATCGGCGATACCGGCGGCCATCATTGCCTTTCCGGTGCGGAAGCGATCGTGCGCGGGCACGATCCGCGCTTTGTCACCGTATTGCTTAGCGCGCATGCCGCGCCGTCACTGGGTGACGAGCAGAAAGTCGTCACGTGGTGCCGCGCGGCGGCGATGATCGCCGGCGTCGATCCGGTCGACTACGGCCTTGTGAAGAAGACCTCCGGCGGGTACGCGCTCGCGCAGATGCCGCCGATTGAAACGTTCGTGAACCACTTGAGCGATCACGATTATGTTTTGACGATTCCGGCGGTGCGCGAAGTGCAAACGCGCCTGCATGCCATCAATCCATCATTGTGGTACCGGCATGAAACGCTTGCGAAAACGTCTGCCGTGGCGCTGTACCAAGTTCTTGCAACCCGCGGCGAACCTGCATTTCGCAAAGCCGTCAATGGAGGAGTTGTCCCGTGAGAACGGCAGTTCTGGTGCTTTGCGGCCTGTGCTTTATCCTGACCGGATGCAGCGGAGGCGTTAATTTGTACACGCCTCCGCCGGCTGGGACGGCGAAGCCTGCGGCAACCGCAACCCCGCCGCTGCTAGGCGGGTCTTCTCAGCCGTACTTGCCCCTCCATGACGGAAATTCGTGGTACTACGCGTGTTACGATGCTTCCGGCAAATCCGTCGGATCCGGCGAAGCTCAGGCTACGGGCGAAGCGGGTACGTATGCGCTCGTGCTGACGTTGCCCGCGTCGTTTGGCACCTACGAAGAGCTGGATCTCTCGGAAGCGAGCTTCGGTGTTGCGATCAGCGGATTCCAAGCGTTTACTTTCGGCTCCACGTTCCAGTACGTCGGATATCTGCCGTCGGACGGGGGGTATATCTCTTCTGAATGGCCGGATGGCAACGGGGGCACGATCAGCCACACCGGAGGCGGTTCTACAAGTCAGATCGTTCTTCCAATGGGGCAGACGGTTAACGCCGTGACGTTCCATGACGTTGACTCCAAGACCGGACCGATTAACGACATCTCTTACGCGCCCGGAGTCGGCCCTGTTCTTATCTCGGCCAGCGGGCCCGTCATCAATTTAGCCGCTGATTCGTGCATTTTGAAGAGTTACATACTCTTCTGATGAACGTCCGCAATGCCGTGCTGCGGATCTCCGCGGGCGGCTGGTTCGAGCTCTACGATCTGTTCATGACGGCGTACATATCGCTCGGCATGATCAAGGAAGGCTTGTTTGCCGCCACCGCAGCTTCCGCGTTTGCGATTCACGGGTTCGCGAGTTTCGTCGCGGCCGGCTTTGCCGGGATGTTCTTCGGCACGCTGATCTTCAGTTGGATCTCCGACCGCTTCGGCCGCAAAGCCACCTTCACGTATTCGCTCGTTTGGTATTCCGCCGCCACGCTCGTTATGGCGTTCATGCACAGCGCCGCCACGATCGACGCATTACGCTTTGTCGCCGGGCTGGGCATCGGCGTGCAACTCGTCACCATCGATACGTACATCTCGGAGATCGCGCCGAAAGAGCAGCGCGGGTATTGGATCGCGGTCTCGCAATTCATCGGCTATCTCGCGATACCGGTTGCGGCGTTCTTGGCCTACCGGCTCGTGCCGCACGCGTATGCCGGCCTCGAGGGCTGGCGCTACGTCGTGATGGTGGGAGCACTCGGCGGCGTGTTCGTCTGGCTTTTCCGCGGCGGGTTACCGGAATCGGCGCGCTGGAGGAACGCGCGCGAACGCAACGAGCCGCATCACCTGGCACATGCATGGAGCGCGATTTGGAGCAAGGCGTATCGCGGAAGAACCGCGATGATGGTCGTTTTCAATCTCGCGCAAACGATTGGATTCTACGGATTTACCGCGTGGGTGCCGATCTTCTTGGTTTCGCACGGCGTCAGCTTTGCCAAGTCGCTCGAGTACACGTTTATCATCGCGATCGTCAACCCGGCCGGCCCGCTCATCGCGATGGCGCTCGCCGATCGCTGGCAGCGCAAGTGGCAGATCGTCTGGCTCGCGCTGACGATCGCCGTTGCCGGATTACTGTTTTCGGGTGCTCGCCTGCCGGTGGCGATTATTACGCTCGGCACGGTCGTCACGCTGGCCAACGCGTGGTTCTCGTGCGTCTTCCATGCGTATCAGGCCGAGTTGTATCCGACGCGCATTCGTGCGCAGGCGGTGGGCTTCGTCTATTCCTGGAGCCGCTTTAGTTCGATCTTCGTCGGGTTCATCATCGCCGCGGTGCTGCGCGCATACGGTACGCTTGGCGTGTTTTCGGTAATCGCCGTCGCAATGCTCGTCGTCGCGTTCACCATCGGTGCGTTCGGCATGCGAACGAACCGCATGGAACTGGAAGAGCTCGCCGCCGGCTAAGGGCCGAAGAGGCGTTTCAAGAACGCTTCGTGATTGAACGATCCGCCGTTGCCGAAACGCACGACCACGATCGGCTCCGCAGGAACCACGTACATCGCCTGGCCGCCGGAACCGCTCGCGTACACGAGATCCGCGGGCGCTGACGGAGGTGCGAGCCACCAGCCCAATCCGTACCGCGGATTTGGCGCAGTGCCGCGAAAGCACTCGGCGTACTCGTTCGCATGCGCCGCCACGAAAGCGCCGTAGCGCGACCACTGCTGCGCGGTGAGAAATGCGCCCGTCGGCAGCGGTTGGGTGCCGTCTTTGAGCGTTCGCCATGTGGCAACGCGAATGCCGTGCGGTTCGAGGATCCGTTTACGCAAATAGTCGTGAGGCGTGAGTTGCAGCGGGCGCAGCCGCTCGGCAAACACGGCGCCGAAAATCTGCAGCGGGATGCCGCCGTAGGTGAATTTCTCTCCCGGCGAATAGCGCTGCTCGGAGGCAAGCGCTTTTTCGTAGCCGGGCACTGCAGAGCCGAGTCCGCCGAACGGAACGCCGGCGGTCAGCGTCAATAAGTCGCGCACGGTTGCGCCGCGCCAGACCGGCTCGTCGAGCGAAAGCAAGCCTTCGCGCTGCGCATGCACCGCCGTCACGCCCCAAAAGCTCTTCGTTCCACTATAAAGCGCATGCGCGTCATCTGCCGCAAAGCCGGCGTCGTACCGTTCGAGCAGCGTTTCATCGCCGCTCCGGACGAGCAGCGCCTGGGGTTTGTGCCGCGCGTGATACTCGGCTGCCGCGTCGAGGTTCATGGGTATAACGGTCACCGATGCGTTGGATCGTCTGGTGGTTCGCGATACTTTCTGCGTACGTCATCGAGTTCGTGACGCAGACCGCAAGCGAGGTGGTTGCGGGGATCATCATTGCGTTCCTCTGCACTCTCATCGTCGCGGCGGCGCTGCAGCATGCCAACCCCGGCGTTCGCGTCTATTGGAGTTGGCTGCGGCACTTGGCTCGCGTTCCGGCGCAGATGGCACGCGACGCTTTGCTCGTCAGCGCCCGGATCGTTTGGGCGCTGCGCACCAGCGAGCAGCTCGTCGGCATGCTCAAACGCATTCCGTTCGATCGCGGCGATCAACGCAACCCGCTCGACGTCGGGCGAGAGGCACTGGTGGTGTACGGCACGTGCGCCGCCCCGAACACGATGGTCGCTGAAGTGGATCCGCGCGGCAATCTGCTGATCCATCAACTGATCGCCAAAGAGATCGTCACCGAGTCGGAGCAGTGGCCGCTGTGAGCGTCGCCGCAACGTTCGACGGCATACTCTTCGGCGCGGAATTGCTGCTGATTCCGCTCGCCGTTTCGATTTGGATTATCGTCTCGGGTGATACCATGCGGCGTCTCATCGCGCTGCAACTTGCCGGAATGCTCGTTGCAACGCAGTTGGTGTTGCTCTCGATTGCGTTCGCTACCGAGGAGTTCGCGGACCTCGGCGTTGCCGTGGCGCTGCTGTCCATCGGCGCCACCATTGCGTACGGGCACTTTTTGGAGCGCTGGCTCTAACATGGGACGGCAGATTGCTTCCGGTGTGATCCTTTTTATCGCGATGCTATTCGCGCTGCTTTCGGCGCTCGGCATCCTGCGCAGCAAGAACAACCTAGCGGCTCTGCACTGCTTGGGCGTGACGAGCGTCACGTTGCCGGTGCTCACGATCGTCGCGGTGCTGATCGACGCCGGCGTGGGCGTGTCAGCGGTAAAGACGGTCAGCTTCATCGTGATTCTGCTGCTGGGCGGCCCGATTAGCGGGCATGCCATCGCCTTGACCGAGTATCGCCGCAGGCCGCACCGATGAGCCTGCTCCAGATCGTCTTATACGTGCTCGTGGCGTTTCTGGGCGCCGCCGTCGTGTTCAGCAAACGTCCGGTGAACCAACTCTTCATCTACACGACGTTCGGCATGATCCTCTCACTGTTGTTTTTCGTGCTGCACGCGCCCGACGTCGCCCTTTCCGAGATTGCCGTCGGTACGCTGGCGGTGCCGATCATGGTGCTCGTTGCGCTGATGAAAACCGGTGACAAGACATGAGCCTGCGCATACGTACGTACGTGTACGTCATCAGCGCCGTGATTGCGTTCGGCACGCTGATGGTCGCGGTGGGCGGCCTGCCGCCGTTCGGGTCGTTTTCCGGACCGTACACGGACTTTATTCTCCAGGTCGGCACGCTCGAACGCAGCGTCGACAACATGCCGACGGCGATCAACTTCGACTACCGCGGCTTCGACACGCTGGGTGAAGAGTTTATCTTCTTCACGTCGGTTGCCGGCGTGCTGTTTCTGTTCAGTGCGGTGAAAGCGAAAACCGAGGATCATCCCGAGCCCATGGAAACCGAGGCGCACCGCAAGCAAACCGGCGCGATCCGCTGGTTTCCGATCGGACTCACCGCATTCATCGCGGCGCTCGGACTCGATCTGGGCGCGCACGGTCAACTCACGCCCGGCGGCGGATTTCAAGGCGGCGCGATATTCGGCGGCGGCATGGCGTGCATCTATCTTGCGTTCGGTCTGACGACGTTCGTGAAAACGGCGCACAAGCAAACGTTCGACATGCTCGAGGCGCTCGGCGCGTTTTCGTTCGCCGCCCTCGGCGTCGCCGCGCTCTTTATCGTCGGCGCGTTTTTGCAGAACATCATGCCGCTCGGGCAAACGGGCGCGACGGTTTCCGGCGGCACGATCTATTTTCTGAGCTGCGCCGTGTTCGTGGAGATCGCGTGTGGCTTCACCATCCTGATGCTCTCGTTTTTGAAGCAGACGCGCGAAACCGAGGAGGATGAAGGGTGAGTCAGTGGACGCTGTACTTTCCGTATGCGGTTGCGTTCTGGCTCTTCGTCATCGGGTGTTTCGGCATCACGCAAAGCC
>DAISWS010000148.1:2052-5685 GCA_036826275.1 Vulcanimicrobiaceae bacterium | reverse complement strand
GCGCGTTTGAGCTCGCGGTCGTCGATGCGAAAGCCGAGCGGCTCGACCAAGTGCAACTGACATCCGGTCGCGGCGCACAAGCGCGCGACGTTGCCGGTATTCGGGGGTATTTCCGGTTCGACGAGCGCGACGTGCAGCGGTACGTCCGTGCGCACGGTGTCGATGACCCGGTGCTGCGGCTGCGTGCTCACGCGTTGACGATCGATACGAAGTCGAGCCCGGCGGGTGCGACGGCGTACGCAACACCGTTGTTACGAAGCCAAACACGTTCGAGTGCAGCGCGCGGATAAACCACGCGGACGTTCGGCGCAGCGGGATCGTTGATCGCACAATCGCCGTTCGCCGTAAATCCGCACAGGACGACGAGGTGGCCGTCGGAGTGCTCGAGCGGCGCGCCCGGCAGCTCGTTGCCGCTCCAACTGTACGAAATCGCAACCGGAATGCCCGCTTCGATAAGCTGCTGCGCGTGATCGAGATTGCGCAAATACACGACCGCCGCGCGCAGGCCCAAGTTTCCGCTGAAGGCGACGTTGAACGACCAATTTCCGGTCCCGTTGTAGGCGCGGTCGAAGACCGCGCGCGCTGTCGCGGGGACGTCGTAATCGAGCCCGTGATAGGCGTTGAGCATCGAGAGGCTCGTCGGACTGCACCAGCCGCGCTCGCCTTCGACGACGTACTGCGAACGCGCCGGCACATCCAGAATGCGCGCCTCGCCGATGTAGGGCAATGAGGGCCGGTTCTGCAGCGGCGCCGCAAATGCGATCGCGTTGAAGTGCACACCGGGTGCGCGCACTTCGATGCCGTCGAACGGCTGCGTGCTGCGGATAACGTCCACCTCGACCCGCACGTCCTCATGCTCCGCGCTGAACGAACGCCGGCCTTCGGCCGACCATTCCGCATGGCTCAGCCACGGCGTTGCGGGCATGTGCGCGCGCAGCAAGCGGAATTCGAGCAGTCCGGCATCCGTGAACGTGTTCCAACTCAAGACGCCTTCGCGCGCCGGTTCAAAGAGCAAGGTTGCCAGGTCGTCAACGTCGGTATGAAGCGCGAGCATGAAAAGCGGCTAGATCGTCCACTCCCAGCTGTTCCACGTATCTTGAATAAACGCGGCCGGTTTGAAATTCTTCAGGTCCGAGTTGGTTGCCGTGTATTCGTTCTCCCAGTAAAAGAACTGCGCCGGAACGAGCTGATGAATGCGCTGCTCTTCGAGCTGGTAGTACTGTTTGCGCTTTTTCAAATCGAACGTCGAAACGGCAAGTTCCGAATACTTGTTGACGATCGGATCGTTCAGCCAGGACGTATTGGCGCCGTTGGGCGGAATGAACTTGCCATTCCACAAACCGCGGTTGTCGGGATCGGGCCCGTTCGTTTCGATGCTCCACTCGAGATCGTAGTGACCTTGGTAGAGCGGGCCGCCCTGCGCGAAAAGCAGGCTGGTAGGATAATTGCGGATCTGCACGTCGATGCCGAAGGGACGGAGCTGGCTTTGCACTTGCACTTCCGCCTGCTGGTTTTCTTGCTTTTCGGTATTCGTCGAGATCGTGATATGCATGGCGAGCGGGCCGTTGTGCAGCACGCCGTCCGATCCCATCTTCCACCCCGCCTCGCTGAGCAAACGTTTTGCATCAGCCGGATCGTATTTGAACGGCGGAATGTTCGGCGCCGCCCAAAGCGTCGGATAGACGTCGCTTACCGCGAGTTGGTTGTACCCGTGGTACACCTTGTCGTTAATGCGTTTCCAATCGATCGCTTCGATAAGCGCCAGGCGAACGCGCGGATCGTGAAGCTGCGGGCGGCTCGTGTTGATCCCCATGTGCCGCCAGTTCGCGATGAGTTTTTTGGTGACGGTAATGCCCTGCACGCCGGAAAGCGCCGGTATGTGATTCTCATCGACGCCGACGTACACGTCCACTTCGTGCGTTTGCAATTGTTCGAAGAGCGTATTGACGTTGGGGATCACCTTCCAGATGATCTTCTTGAGTTTCGGAACACCGCGGAAATAGTACGGGTTCGGCGTGAACACCAGCGAGGAACCGTGGTTCCACTGCTGCAGGACGTACGGCCCGCTCGAAATCGGATGGGAGTTGAAGTCGGCGCGATTGAGGTCCGGCAGCTTTGCCAGCAGATGCGCCGGCAGCGGCGGATACGCTGCGCCGCCTGCCCCTGCAAATAACCCGAGAATCGATCCGTCAATCGTTTTAAAGTGCACGACGAGCGTGTAATCGTCGGGCGTCTGCACGGACGCGATTTCGTCCCAGCCATAGCGCGTCTTCGTATTGTTCGCCGGATTGTTTACCGCATGGTACGTGAACACCCAGTCCTTGGCAGTAAGCGGCGCGCCGTCGGACCAGCGCGCATTATGGCGCAAGTGAAAGGTGATCGTCTTCCCGTCTTTACTAATGCCGCCGTTTTGATACGTCGGTACTTGCGTGGCGAGATCCGGAATGAAGTTGCCGTTGTCATCGTAGCGCAGCAGAGCGGCATAGATGAGCCCGGCGATTTGATCGGTCGAGTCGGTGTGTGCGAAGAGCGGATTGAGGCTGTCCGGTTCGTCCACGTTGCCCACGCGCAGCACTCCCCGCTCCGTCCACGGGTTATGTCCGCCCGGCGCTGCGGGCCCGCTGGTACGCGTGCACGCCGAAAACACGAGCGCGCATGCAAAAGCCAGTGCGAGAATGCGATGAATCTTCATGCGTTTACCTCCATGGCAAGCGGCGCCGATTTTTTGAGCTGCGGTTCTATCGCGCTCCAGAGCGCATGCGGCCCGTAACGCACGACATCGTCAGCGGGAAGCTGCGTCTCCGTACGAGCACGTTCGATCTCCGCGCGTGCGCGTTCGTCGGAGAGGCCGTGCGTATTGAGCGCAATGCCGACGACCTTCGCCGGTTTGACGCTCGCGCAGAGCGACTCGTACGTGCGGATCAGCGCGCGGTATGAAAGCGTCGGGGTCTCGTACACTTCGATGCGCGTACGCTTGGGATCGACGACGAGCACAAGCGCATCGGGCGCAGCACCGAACATCAGCGAGAGCGTAACGGGCGCGTACGCCGGATGATTGATGCCCCCTTGCCCTTCGACGAGAATGTAGTCCGGCGTGCGGCGCGCGGCTTCGAGCACGATCTGTTCCGCTGCACCGGTTGCAAAATCCGAGATCACGCGATCGACGGCAATGCCCCAGCCGGCGATCATGATGCCGGTCTGTCCGGTTGCAGCGAACTCGGCGTGGCGGCCGCGCTCGCGCGCCGCGCGCGCGAGTTCCAGCATCACCGTCATTTTGCCCACCGCGCAGTCGTTTCCGATAGCGAGCGCGATCGGCGCCTTTACGTCGTAGATTTGGCCCGTGAAGAGCGGCACTTCGGGTGGTTCCCGCACGTCCCAGATGCGCACGTGATGTTCGCTCGCTGCAGCGGCAAATTCGGGATCCGCCCCGAGGATGTCGTGCAGTCCGCTTACGATTTCCAGGCCCGCCGAGATCGCCGCAAGTACTTCGGCGCGCCAGTCCGGCGGCAGTTTTCCACCTTTTGGGGCGGTGCCGATGAGCAGCGCCGTTGGTTTGAACTTCAGTGCTTCGGCAACACTTGCGACGATCGGCGCATCGCTTTGCAGATACGGAACGACCTCGCGCACGCGCTC
>DAISWS010000148.1:0-2042 GCA_036826275.1 Vulcanimicrobiaceae bacterium | reverse complement strand
CCGGCATGCGACGGATCGACAACTGCTACCGTTTCATCGCTGCCGTAACGGATGACGCCGTGCGCGGTCTTTGCATTGTTCGCAAAGCAGTCCGGCGCAAGAACCGCGTACCGGCGTGCGCTAGGCAACGCCGGCCTTTTCGCGTACGCCTAGGCCGGGCCCGTCGGGCAATACGATTTTTCCGTCGCGATACGTAATGCCGGAGAACGGATCGTCTTTGGTCAGGAACGGTCCGTCGATGTCGGCCCAGTCGACCAGCGGCGAAATTTGCGCAGCGGCGGTCGCCGAGATTTGACTCTCCACCATGCAGCCCAGCATCACTTTCATGCCGAGCGCGCGCGCGGTGTGAATCATTTTGATGCCCGCGCGAATGCCGCCGCATTTCACGAGCTTGACGTTGATGCCGTCGACGCAACCGTACAACTTCGGCAGATCTTCGGCACGCAGCGAATCCTCGTCCGTGACGATCGGAATCCTCGAGCGCTCTTTGATGTACCGAAGCTGTTCCGGATGGCCCGCTTTAATCGGCTGTTCGCAGAACTCGATGTCAAAGCGCTCCATTTCGCGCAATACGTCGACGGCTTGCTCCGCAGTCCAACCTTCGTTCGCATCGATGCGGATCGTTCCGGTGTATTTCGAGCGGATGAGTTCGATCGTTTCGACTTCTTCCTTGACGCTGCCCAGCCCGAGTTTGACTTTCATGACCGGATGGTTGCCGATCTCCGCGACCTTGCGCAGCGTGGTCTCACGATCGCTGATGCCGATGGTGAACGAGGTCAGCGGCGTTTTTGCCGGATCCAGGCCGAACAAACGGTAGAGCGGCTTGCCGCAATCTTTGCCGATGAGATCGTGCAGCGCGATATCCAATCCGCAACGGGCGGCCGGCGGAATGTCTTCGCTCAGCAGATCGTCGAGCAGATACGGATCGTCGCCGTGCAACGGATGCTCGCGGAAATACGCGATCACGCTTTCGACGGATTCGTTGTAGCGCGGAATCGGCACCGACTCGCCTAGGCCTTCCAGCCCATGCCAGTTCAAGCGAAACACGGCGGTATGCGCGACGTCTTCCGTGCCGCGCGCAATCGTGAATGGATGGACGAGCGGAAGCTCGAGCGTCGTCAGAGAGAGCGAAAGGGGCATGCACGGGCATTACAGCACCGTGCGCGCGGCTCCTCGATAACGCGGTGTCAAACCGCTGTCACGTATCGCGATCTTGGCTGATTGCGGAATCCGCGGTGCCGCGCTCGACGCGCGGTTCGCCGTCGGCGGTGCGTCCGATTTCGCCGTGTTCGCCGTGCTCGGCGCGCTCGCGCTCTTCTTCTTGTTCGCCGGCGAGCGTGCGGCTGCCGTAATCGCTCGGATGATCGGTCAGGTCTCTCTTCTCGTGTTTATCCATCTTCCAACTCGCGCGTGGAGCTTACCCAGGGGCCGTTATCGAGAAACCGGGGTTGCCACACGGTAGGTGGTCCCACGATGATCGAATCGGACGCCTTCGCCAAGCGTGCGCGCGGCGTGACGTTCGCTGCCGCGAATCACGCGGCGTTCTTCCGCATTGTCGTAGCGCGCGAGCACGCGCGCCGAAAGCGTTGCTTCTCGCGACGGCGCTTCGATGGCGTGCGCGATTTCGTGTCCGAGTCCCAGCGCCGGCGATTGTTTTCCGCCGCGCGTCGTGCGTAGCGCGCTGTACGGATCCCACGCGATCGTATTGGTATTCGGGTCGAAGTGATCGTCGTCTCGATGATTGGTGCGCAATTGAAAATGCCGCGCGCTGTGCTGCAGACGTTCGAACAGGCGCCGCTCGAGCGAATCGCGCGAGAGATACGCGCGTGCCAGCACGTAGTCCGGGCGAGCGGCGGAAGGCACGGAAATCATGGCCTGCGTTCACGACATTAAGACGTGCTGTCAAGACTTGACCGCGATGATACAGTGGGAGCGTCGACTGCGCATGGCGCGCACCGCACCATAGGTGCTGGACCAACGAGAGAACCTTGGGAGCATCAGCTCCGGCCACGACGGTTCCGCCCGGCCAAACGGCTGCGGGA
>DAISWS010000147.1:0-5713 GCA_036826275.1 Vulcanimicrobiaceae bacterium | reverse complement strand
TATGCGGTTGCGTTCTGGCTCTTCGTCATCGGGTGTTTCGGCATCACGCAAAGCCGCAATCTCATCCACACGGTGCTGTGTTTGACGGTCGTGCAGTCGTCGACGTACATGCTGCTGCTCTCGATTGACTTTCACGCCAAAGCGGGAGCGCCGATTTTCGGCTCGACCAATCCGCCCGGAAGCGCTTCGGTCGATCCCATCTTACACGCCTTGACCTTGACCGACATCGTCGTCGGTGCGACCGTCACCGCGCTGATGCTGGCGCTCACCATTCAAATTCACCGCCGCCGCGGCACGATCGATCCGCAACGCTTGCGGCCGATGAGCGAATGAGCGCTGCGACCGCAAGCGCTTTAGCGCCGATGTGCGTGGCCGTGCCGCTGCTCTCGGCGGCGCTGCTCGCGCCCTTCACCAAGCACTGCCCGCGTTGGCTGAGTTCGACCGTCGCCGCGCTTACCGCGCTCGCCGTCGTCGGTATGAGCCTCGCGCTCGTCTTTTACACCGCCGCCCATGGGCCGGTCGTGCATTGGATGGGCGGCTGGACGCCTAAGCACGAACTGGCAATCGGCATCAGTTTCACGGTCGACGCCATGGGCGCGGGGCTGTGCGCGTTCATTGCGTTTCTGATTTTCGCCGCCACCGTCTACACGTGGATGAAGTTCGATCTCGTCGGCACGCTCTTTCATTCCCTGCTGATGGCGTTCATGGCCGCAATGGCCGGGTTCGCGCTGACCGGTGACGTCTTCAACATGTTCGTATGGTTCGAACTGATGAGCGCCGCGGCCATCGCGCTGACGGCGCATAAGATTGAAGAAGCCGCGTCTATCGAAGGCGCGATCAATTTGGCTGTGACGAACACGATCGCGGGCTTCGTCGTGCTGCTCGGCATCGGCATGCTGTACGCGCGAACCGATGCACTGAATCTCGCGCAGCTCGGACAGATCGTTGCGCAGCGCCCGGCGGATGCGCTCATCTTGGCATCGTTCGCGCTCATCGTCGCGGGCTATTTCGTCAAGGGCGCGGTCGCGCCGTTCCACTTTTGGCTCGACGATGCGCACGCGGTCGCACCCACGCCGATCTGCATCCTGTTTTCCGGCATCATGGTGCAGGTTGCGCTCTACGGCGTCGCGCGCATCTATTGGACGGTGTTTTCCGGCGCGCTCAGCCCGATGGCGCACGAGATCAAAGCGCTCTTTATCGGGCTGGGCATCGCCACCGCGCTGATCGGCGCGATCATGGCGTACGCGCAGCGCCACCTCAAGCGGCTGCTGGCATTTTCAACCGTCAGTCACTCCGGTATGTTCGTTGCCGCAATGGGACTTTTCGGCGCCGCCGGCATCGCCGCCGCGGCGATGTTTGTGATCGCGCACGGCCTGATTAAGAGTTCGCTCTTCGTCTGTGCGGGAAACTATCTGAACCGCTTCCGTTCGCTCGATGAAAACGTGCTCGGCGGATGCGGAAAACGAGCCCCGCTCAATAGCGCGCTGTTCATCATCGGCGGCCTCGCGCTCGCCGGTATGCCGCCGTTTGCGATTTCGGCGGCGAAAGTGCTCTACGATGCGGCGATGAAAGATCGCGCGCTGTTTGCGGTCGCGGCGTTCATGGCGTTTGCGTCGGCTATTGACGGCGGCGCGGTCGTGCGCGCGGGCTTGCACATCACGTTCGGGTGGGGCAAAGGTCAGCTTACGGGGTACTCGCCGCGTGAAGAAGAGCCGGAATGCGACGGCTACAAACTCGAGCGCACGCCGTGGACGATGCTCGCCGTGCCGGTGGTGCTCCTCGGCCTAGCAGTTTGGCTCGGCATGAGCGGCGTCTTTTGGCATGGCGTAGAGCGCGCCGCGCACGCGTTCGTCGATCGCCAGTATTACGTTTCCGCCGTGCTCTACAACGTGCACCGCGCGCTGCCGCAGGCGCCGTTCGAACCGCGCACCGCGCAAGACATCGGCATCAACCTCGGCGTGACCGCCGCCGCCATCATCGCCGCGCTGCTCGGGCTCTTTCGCGATCACATTCCGCAGAAACTCAGCGGCGTGCTCGGGCCGCCGCTCAAGCAGCTGCGGGGTCTTCACAGCGGCATCTTTACCGACTATGTTGCGTATATGATGTTCGGCGTCGCCGCATACACGGCGTATCTGGTTATCGCAGCGCGGTGAAGGCGCTGGTGCACCACGCGGGTGCGCGCGGCGAGTTGGTCCTGGAAGATCGTCCGATGCCGCAAGGCGGTGCGGGCGAGGTGGTTCTTCGCGTGCTCGCATGCGGCGTCTGCCGCACCGACTTGCACGTCGTCGATGAAGATCTGCCGCCGCGTCACGATGCCATCGTCCCCGGGCACCAGATCGTCGGCGTACGTCCGGGCTCTGAAGATCTGTTCGGTGCGTGCTGGCTCGGCGGCACCGACGGTTCGTGCGCGTATTGCCGCAGCGGGCGCGAAAATTTGTGCGATGCGCCGGTGTTCACCGGATACGATGTGGATGGCGGTTTCGCCGAATACGTCGCGCTGCGTGAAGATTTTCTCATCCCGCTTCCGCGGCAGATGAGCGCCGGACAGGCCGCGCCGCTGCTGTGCGCCGGCATCATCGGCTTTCGATCGTTGCGCGTGGCCGGCGTGCAGCGCGGCGAACGCATCGGACTCTACGGCTTCGGTGCGTCGGCGCATTTGGCGCTGCAAGTGCTGCGCGCGTGGGATTGCGAGGTGTACGTTGCAACGCGCGGGGAATCGCATCGCGCGCTGGCGCGCGAGCTCGGCGCCGCATGGGTCGGCGAGGCGACGGAAACGCCGCCCGTGCGCATCGACGGCGCGGTAACGTTCGCTCCGTCGGGCGACGTGGTCGTCGCGGCGCTTTCGGCGCTTCGAAAAGGCGGCGTCGTCGCAATCAACGCGATTCATTTGGATCGCATGCCGGCGTTCGATTACGACCGGCTGCTCTGGGGCGAGCGCCAAATCCGCAGCGTAACCAACATGACGCGTGCCGATGCGCGCGACTTCTTACACCTGGCAGCGGAGATCGGGCTGCGCCCGCGGATAACGGCGTTTTCTTTGGAAGACGGCGCCGCCGCACTGCAGGCGGTGCGCGAGGACCGCGTGGATGGGGCCGCCGTCTTATTCGCCGCCGGAGCGGGTATACGGTAAGTTACCGATGAGCCGCGCATTTGTGAAAGAAGACGACGGCGATGCAGAAGTCGTCGTGAAGCCTCCGCAGCGTACCCACCCGTACTACGTCACGCCGGAGGGATACGAACGCTTGCAGCAGCAGCTCGCCTCGGCGCAGACGGCGGGCGATGCGCGCATTGCCGAAGCGGTTCAAGAACGCATCAGCGCGGCAGTCGTGGTGCGTCCCGAAGATCAGCCCGCGGAGCTCGCGCGCTTCGGCGCGGCGGTCACCGTGCAGAGCCCCGATGGAAAGAAAACCGCGTACCGCATCGTCGGCGAAGACGAAGCCGATCCGCTGCAAGGGCGCATTAGCTGGCTCTCACCGCTGGCCCAGGCGCTTTTGGAGCACCGCGCGGGCGACCGCGTCGTGTGGCAGCGTCCGGCAGGGAACATGCCCTTAAAGATCGTTTCGATTTCGTACGCGCCGTAGGGCCGCCCGTTCGGTCCCGAGAAGCGACCGCGCATGGCGGAATTCGATGCAGCTCACGTCCTCAACGAAGCAAAAGAACGCGGCGAACAACTCGAGCGCGGCGATAAGCTCGTTCCGATTTTAGCGGCCGTCATCGCGGTTTGTGCGGCGCTTGCAACGCTGTTTGCCAATCATAGTTCGATTTCCGGGCTGGCGACCAAGAACGAAGCGATCTTGACGAAATCGAAAGCCGTCGATTCCTGGAATCATTATCAGGCGAAAAAGATCAGGCTGGAAGTCATTCAAGCGCTGGTGAATTCCGGCGTTGCGACAAATCCAAAAGGTCTTGCGAAGATGAACGCAACGATCGCGCACGAAACGTCGTCATCCAATGCGGTTCTCGCCGACGCGCAGAAGCTCGACGCGCAATCCGACGACGAATACGAAAGCGCCGAGCGTTTCATGCAGTCCTACGAGAAATACGAAGTCGCGGCCACGTTTTTCGAAGTCTCGATCGTGCTCGTTTCAATCACCGCGCTGATGCGAACGCGAGTGCTCATGTACGCGGGCTGCGTGCTGAGTCTGGTGGGCGTCGTCTTTTTCATCCAAGGCTGGGTGCACTAGCAGCGGCCAATGTTGCGGCTGCCCCCTAAACGGGGTAGCATAGGGCATGAGCGTTACCGCTATTTCCGCTGAAGTCGCGGGCCTTTCCAGCGCGGATCTCTCGAGCGCGCCGCAAGCGGCGGCGCCGCCCACCGCCGAACCGGCCCAACAGTCCGCCCCGTCTGGGGGCGAGGGCGTCGGACAGACCGTGAACACGACCGCCTAACGGGCGGATTCCAGCGCCTTCACGAGCCGCGGCAGCGCGATGGCCGCGCCTTCCCTGATGATGCAGTCACAGCTGCGGCTGAGCGCCGTGGCGTCCGGATTTATCTCCGCTACGAACGCCTGCGCGTTTTGTTCGGCAAGACTCGCCGCGGGATAGACTTGCGCGGAGGTTCCGACGACCAGGACGAGGTCGGCGCGCGCGGCAGCATCCGCAGCGCGCTCCCAGACGTCGTGCGGCAGCATCTCGCCGAACCACACGACCTGCGGTCGAAAGCGTCCGCCGCAGGCGTGATCGATGAGCGATTCATCCAAGCCGTCGTGCAGCGGCAGGGTTTGCGCGCATTCCGTGCAGCGCGCTTCGCGCAAATGGCCGTGCAGTTCGAGCACGTTTTTCGATCCTGCGCGCGCGTGCAGCGAATCGACGTTTTGCGTGGCGAGCGTGAAGTGCGGCACGAGCTCCTCGAGCTGCGCCAGCGCGTAATGGCCGGCATTGGGCTCGGCGTCCCGGTAGGCGAGAATGCGTTCGTTGTACCAGCGCCACACCGCGAGTGGGTCGCGTGCGAATCCTTGGGGCGATGCCAGATCTTCGACGCGGTGTTTGCCCCAATAGCCGTTCAGGCCGCGAAACGTCGGCAAACCGCTCTCCGCGCTCATGCCGGCGCCGGTAAGCACGAATACCGATCTCGCGGACGCCAATGCGGCGCTTAATTCATCATACATAGCTGTACACTACGCCGGGGTATAAGAGGCCATTATGGATACCCTCGAAGTCGTCTACTACACGTGCCTGAACAACGACTGCCCCAAACACCGCAATATTTTCCGGGAAGACGATGCGGAGCACGAAAACTGCGAACGCGAGCGCTTGTGGCTGGAAGGTCAGAAGCCCGGAATGCCCGGTTGGGCGTGGTTCGCGATTGCCGCGGGGCTGGGCATGGCGGCAGCGGCTGCCGCACTCATCCTGCGCATGCGGCCGTCGAAACCGCAGCAGCGCACGCTTCGCGAAGAAACCGAAATGAAAACTTGGAGCGGAGCGCAATCGCACCGGGACGACCGCGAAGGCAACGCGGTTCCACCGCCGATCTCGACCGCATCTCTTTCGCTGACTGGCTCCGCGAGCAGCGCATGGATTCCAAAATCCTCAACTGGTACATGAACTACTGCTGCCGCGACGACTATGGCGCCACCACGAACACGACTTCCGCATGGGCGGGAATCCAGTACTTTGCCTCGCGTGAGCCGGAAGAAAAAGGCCCGCTGACCTGGCCCGAGGGCAACGGGTGGATCGTCCGCCGACTACTGGAGCGAGTTGGCCAGTTCGTACG
>DAISWS010000146.1:4323-5715 GCA_036826275.1 Vulcanimicrobiaceae bacterium | reverse complement strand
TCGACGACCGAGCCGGCGCCCACTATCACGCCGTCCCAGAGAACGCAGTCCGTCAAGCGTGCGTGGGCGCCGACTTTGCACCCCTGCCCGAGAACGACGTTCGGGCCGACTTTGGCCGACGGATCGATCTCGACGTCCGCATCGATGTGCACGGGCGGAATGATGTTCTCGGGGTGCAGGTTGACTGAACCGGCACCGGTGCGTCCCGGCTCGAGCTTGAGCGGCATCGATCCCGACAGAATGTCGCGGTGCGCGCTCAGATAATGCTCCGGCCGCCCGAGATCGATCCAGTAATCCGCGGTCGTGTACGCGTAGAGCGCATGGCTTTCCGCTAAAATCTTCGGGAAGGTCTCGCGTTCGATGGAAACGTTGCGCCCCGGCGGAATCAAATCCAGCACGCGCTTTTCGAGCAAATACGTTCCGGCGTTGATCTCGTCGGTCGGTTCCGTGCCCTTGGGCGGTTTCTCGACGAACTCCGAAATGCGGCCGCTCTCGTCGTGCACCACGCAGCCGAACGCAGACGGATCTTCTACTTTAATAAGGTGCAGCACGCCCAGGCCGCCTTTTTCCCGGTGATAGGCGATCATCGCTTGCAAATCCAGACTCGTGAGCACGTCGCCGTTCAGAACGAAAAACGGTCCGTGGATGTGCTGTTCGACGTTTTTGATGGCGCCGGCGGTACCCAGCGGCTCGTCCTCAATCACATAGGTGATCTTCATGCCGAAATTCGAACCGTCGCCGAAGTAGTCGGTGATCGCCTGCGGCATGTACCCGGCGGGCAGAATGACGTCGCAAATTCCGGCCTCGTACAGACGCTCGAGCGTGCGCGCGAGAAACGGCACGTTCATAATCGGCACCATCGGTTTCGGCGTTCCGAAGGTCAGCGGGCGAAGCCGAGTTCCCTCACCACCGACTAGCACGATTGCCTGCACGAGCCCTCTCCTTTGGAATGCAAATTCAAGCAAGGAGGCGTCTTGCGCCTCTCACCCACGGTATTCCCGCTCAGTATGCTTGGCAAAACGCCCGCGCGTCAGTGCCGCCGCCGCGCCGTCGGAATTCGCGGAAGCTTGAAGAATTGCGCATTCGTCGGACCGCTAAGCGTGGTTGACGGGCCGGAAACAATCGCGGACGGCGTCAACGCTCCACCCGTGCGCAAGCCGGTCGCGGAAAACTCGAACAGCATGCTGGCGAATTGATCCGCTACCCACAGATTACCGCTCGAATCGAAGTCGATGCCGTACGGATTGAACATCAACGCGCTGGTGATGGTCACATCCGCGCTTAGGGAACCGGACGACGCGCGCGGCAACGACGTTGCGTAAAACTCGGTGATCTCTTTGGCCGGCGATCCGAGCGACGTCCATAAATTTCCCCCGGAATCGAACCTCAGCG
>DAISWS010000146.1:0-4313 GCA_036826275.1 Vulcanimicrobiaceae bacterium | reverse complement strand
GACGCGACGGGGAACGGTGAGCCGCTGCTTTGGATAGACGCTGCCGAGAACTCCGCCGTCGGCGCGCACAGACTGCCCGTCCATAAATTTCCGCCCGGATCGAAGGCCATGCTCACCGTGTTGCAGAGCGAGCTGTTTCCGCAGCACGTGACCGGTTGAATGATACGCGCCGGCGCAACGTTTCCACCCGTTGACAGCTGCGCGCTCGAGAACATGACGACGCTATAGTTGAAGTTGTCGTCGTTCGCGATCCACAAATTGCCGGAGGCGTCCAACGCGCATCCCACGGGGTTCACCATTTGCGTGTTGCTCCCGGCGATGACTGCATTCGGCGTCAGATTGCCGCCCGGTGCGAAGCCGCCGCGCGTAAAGTACAGCACCGCGCCCGGTTGACCGCCGCCCGCACTTCCGACCACGGCGACGTCGCCGAAGCTGTCTTCTTGCACGCACTGCGGCGAATACGCCGGGAACTGCGTATTGCTTCCGCCGATCGCAACGGCCGGGCTGCTGCTCGAACCTTGTAAAATCGACGCCACGTCGAACGCTAGTGCGCTACGTCCGCCGGTATTGGCCACCCACAAAAGTTCGCTCGCCGGGGCGGGCGTTGGCGTTGGCGTCGCCGTCGGAGTGGGCGTGGGCGTGGGCGTCGCGGTCGGCGTGGGGGATGGCGTCGGCGTACTCGCGGGAACGGATCGCAGCGCGATGCTCGGCGAGGTAACGCTACCGGACGCGGCAGTGAAGTGGGCGATAACGTGCGCGCCGGTGTAATGCACGGTGACTGCGTTTGCAGCGGGCGCCGTCACTTGCGTTGCCGCAAGCGTGGTCGCACCGCTGGTGTCATCATCTGCGATCGTAACGGCCGTCGTGAAATTGCCCGGCCCGATGATCGTCGCGCCGGACGCATCTTTGGCGGTTACGGTGAGCGTGAGATCCGTTGCGGTTCCTTCGACCGGCGCGCCGTTCGAGAGCGCGAGCGAAATAGCGCTCACGATTGGATTGAGCGTAACGTCGAGCGGCGTCGTGCTCGTTGCGGCGATCGTCGCGGTAATTTGCTGCGTGGAAAGCGGCGCACCGGTGCCGTCGGTGGTCGCATAGAGTGAGATTGCGAACGTGTCTTGTCCAACGGGTGCCGTGACGGTCAGACTACATTGCAACCCGGTGGAAACGCCGGTGCAACTCGCAGACGAAGGCGTTAACTTTACGACGGACTGTGCTGCACCGTTGACCGAAATGCCGGCCGATTGCGTGTTCGAGGATATGTAGTGCGGCTCGCGCGCGGCGGATGTGGTTTGCGGTGGAACGGTAATCGTGAGCTTCGCCATGCCGTCCTTCGGCTGCGACGTCGGCGGCGCGGCCGGTGCGACGGACGACCCGCCGCCTCCGCATGACGAGAGCGCAACAGCGGCAATGAGTGAAACGGCCAATCCACGTACGTTTTTCACACGCACCCCAAAACAAGCGGCGAAGGTATCAATCTTTTCGGGTTGCGGCCGTCCGCCCGCCTGTCTGGACAGGCAGGGAAAATGCGCCCACTACCGAACGTATGTTCGCATGAAGCGGGTGTGGGATTGGGACGAGATTCAGCGCTACCACGATGAGGGCAACGGCTTCAGAGCGTGCCAGCAGCGCTTCGGGTTCACTCATAGGGCATGGGTGAAGGCAATCAAGCGAGGCGAACTCCTCGTGGCACAAACGCCGTTCGAAGATCGCCGGCGGAAATACGATTGGGCCGAGGTTCAGGCGCACTACGATGCCGGGCATTCATTTCGCGAATGCCAGCGCAAGTTCGGCTTCTGCAATGCGGCGTGGCACAAGGCGACGAAACGCGGCGAGATCCGGGCGCGTCCGTTTGGAATGTCAATCGAATCTCTACTGACCGGCCGGAGAAACCGGCAACACGTCAAGATTCGGCTCTTGCGAGCCGGCTTGCTCGAGAACCAGTGCAGCGCGTGTGGCTTACGCGATTGGCGAGGAGCGCCGCTTAGTATGCACATCGACCACATCAACGGCGTCAAGGACGATCACCGCCTCGAGAACCTGCGCATGCTCTGCCCGAATTGCCATAGCCAAACCGAAACGTACGGCGGGCGCAACGCACGTCGTCGAAGGCGCTTGCACGAGGGAGGTCAAGCGGTGTAATATTACCGTCGCTGTCATTCCGGGGTCGTCTAATGGTAGGACTGCGGTTTCTGGTACCGCCTATCGGAGTTCGAGTCTCTGCCCCGGAGCCACGGCCCTATCGTCTAGAGGCCTAGGACGCCGCCCTCTCACGGCGGTAACGCGGGTTCGAATCCCGCTGGGGCTACCATTTCTCGTAAGTAAATCGCCGCGGATTCAATAGGAGATCGGCGGCGTTGTGCTTTTTGCCGCGAATCAAAATAGTCACACTTTGGTCGACTGCACGCCGACGTCCGCGGAACGATGGCTAGCTCGCTGCACGCTTTCGCGGCTGCCCGGCGAGCGGTCCGAGGATGCAATCGATGATGGCGGCAGCGTAGCGCTTTTGTTGATTGGGCTGGTCCACGATCGCCGCGACGAGGATTCCGGCAGTCAACACATGGCTGAGCATCGTTGCGTTCGATCCATGCAATGTACCGCGTTTCATCTCAACCTCGAGCAATGCGGCCAGATCGTGCATCAGCTGTTGACGCGTGCGCCGGAGCGTGGCAGCGCACCTTCGGTGCGAGGTCATCTCTTGAAAGAAAAGCAGGCTGCGCTCGCGATTGCGTTCCATCCACTGTAACATACCTAACGCTAACGCCGTGAAACGCTCCAGGACCGGCCCATCAGGGAGCGTTTCCGACAACCGGCGGAATGCGTCGTACCAATTGTCTTCGCTCAGAATAACTTCGAGCAGCTGTTCTTTCGACGAGAAATAGTAGAAGAGCAGGCCAGACGGTACGTTGGCATGTTCGGCTATCGCTTTGGTGGCCGTTCCGTCAAATCCGCGCTCGGCAAACAGCGCCAGCGCGGAACGCAAAATGCGATCTCGCGCGTCGCCGTCGTCTTTGCGGCGATCTGCTTTTTTGCGCATTTCGGTCATTCTATCGCGGCTTGAGCGGTCAGTCAATAACCTAAGTATATTGACTGATTGGTCAATTTACGCGTACAGTAACGGTGTGGTAACGCACAGGAGGCTGACGTGGCCGGAATCGTGACTTTCACAACGCTTGCCGAGGCGCTGAGGTGGGGCTTCCAGGTCTATGACACCGCGCCGGAAGGCTACTTGGTTCGCAAGAGGACGCCGGCCGGCATGGCGTTGGCGCTCGTCGTACTGAAGCGGCCGGATAAGCGGTGACTGCGCTTTCACGCGAACGGCCGCTGGGCATCGCGGTCCCCGTGGGCGTCGCGTTGGCGACCGTCGCTCAGTCGATGGACGGACGCATGCTGTCCGGCTTGCTTCCCACCATACAAGGCGCATTGGCATTGACGCCGGATGAAGGGAACTGGCTCGTTACCAGCTATCTCTGCGCGAGCATCATCGTGCTGGCGCTTTCTCCATGGTTGGCGTCACTGTTCGGACAGCGAAGATATTTTGTAGCGAGCATCGCAGGCTTTGGCGTCTGCGCACTCCTGTGCGCGGCCTCCACGTCGCTTGGGATGTTGCTGCCGCTGCGCATCGCGCAAGGCGCATTCGGAGGCGGCCTGATCGCAACGTCTCACGCGATCTTTCGGCAAACGTTTCCATCCTCGCGCCTCGGTATCAGTCAAGTGGCCTTCGTCGGCAGCTATGTCGGCGCGCCGTTGACATTCGGCCCGCTGATATCCGGCTACATCAGCGATGGAAACTACAGTTGGCAGTGGATGTTCGCGATCGACGCGGTCTTAGCGTCGGCGGGTTTTCTGCTCTGCCTGCGATTTTTACGCGATGATACCGCCGCGCAGTCCGTTCGATTTGATGCGGTTGGTACGCTGCTCTTTGCGGGATTTGCCGCGCCGCTCAGCTACGTATTGACCGTCGGCGAGCGCTACGATTGGTTCAACGACGCGCACATAACGCAGCTTACCTTACTTTGCTTGATGTCGCTTGCCGCGCTCATTCTGTGGCACGCGCGCAAGCGCGACGCGTTGTTTTCACGTGCGCTGCATAAGACTCGCAACGTCAGCGCCGTCGCCGCACTGGTCTTTCCCATCGGGCTCTGCCTAGCGGCGTGCGTAGGAATTGCCGTGGCATTTACGGAGCGGCTGCTCAATTTCACCGCCACAATGGCTGGCGAAATGCTCGTCTTGCGTGCCATCGTATTTTTGCCGCTCACCATCGCGGCGGGTGTCCTTATGGATAAGCGTTCGCCGCGCGCGCATTTCCTCGTCAC
>DAISWS010000145.1:5394-5778 GCA_036826275.1 Vulcanimicrobiaceae bacterium | reverse complement strand
CACGTGCATCTAGACCTTCCAAGGGCGCTCCCACAACGGTTCGGCAGAAGGTATTCCGCCACGGCCCGGTCTGGACGCATTAAGCCCGAACGACTCGTCATTCATTCGGGTCTTGCTGTAGCCGGCGTACCCACTCCGGGCGATAATCGATCGGCTCCAGCACATCCGTCCCACCGTCGTTGAACGTTACTTTGCACGAAGCGCATTCCCATTGACGTGAACGCTCGTCTATCACGCAGCCGCCCAACGCGATCTCACCTCGCTCCGCCGCTTCGCCCATTTCGGGGCCGGGCAGTCCATAAGCAATGCGCCGAACATCGTGACTTCCGCACTTCGGGCAAGCCATCGGCTTCGAGCCGTCTTGCCGGCCATGCGGGAGGCCAT
>DAISWS010000145.1:0-5365 GCA_036826275.1 Vulcanimicrobiaceae bacterium | reverse complement strand
GCCCCTGACGTCCTTGACAAGGCCCCGCCCGATAAAAGCGGACGTGCGACGCTTGCACAGCAAGCAAGCGCACGGTACGCAAGCGACGCGGAGTGCCCAGCGCCCCGTGGCGGAAACTTTTTTAAGCCACAGCGTCGTTATCTAGATTGTACATACCGGGTACATACGTCAGACTTGACATGTAAGTACCCCGTACGTACAATACCAACAAGCCCGACGACCAGGAGACCTACAATGGCCATGCTCGAACCCCAAGTAAAACAGGAGAGATTTAACGCTCGCCTGTCCGAAGAGCAGAAAGCTATACTTCAACGAGCAGCTGATCTTCAGGGCATGTCTTTGACGGATTTTGTCTTAAGCTCGGCGCATGATGAAGCACTTCGAATCATCGAAGCGCATGAAATTATACGTCTTTCTCAGCGCGACAGCGAGGCTTTTTTGCAAGCTCTTGAATCTCCGCCTGCTGCAAGTAAGCACGTGATCGAGCGGTTTGTCAAGGCGGGGAAGCATCGCGCATAAGTGCTCGACGGTATAATCTTTGAGCCGCTCGCGGAGTATCACGACCGAGCGGCTTTTACTTGTTCCGGAGAAGAGGGCGCCATTCTTCAAGACTACTTGAGGAACGATGCGCGTGGGCCTCGAGAACACCGAAAACACGTAACCACACTTCATGTAATGGTACAGGAATCGGCTCCATCACTTATTTGTGGTTATTTTACGCTTTCCAGCGCCAGTCTAAGAATTGAAGAATTGCCCAAAAACATCGCGAAAGGATTGCCTAAATATCGTACGATGCCGGCTATAAGACTTGGGCGCATGGCTATTGACGATCGTTTTCGTGGGCATGATCTGGGCACACTGTTGATACAGGAAGCATTTAACATCGCGGTTCGGCTAAAGGATTCCGTTGGCTTTGTTGCGATGCTTGTGGATGCAAAGACCGACAACCTGGTCAACTACTACGAGCAAAGAGGATTTACTCGTTTACCTGAGGCAGAGCGCACGCTGTTCATCATGCAGCCCACTATGGAGCAGATATTAAGCGCGTCGTAAAGCGGCTGGTCTGCTAGGGGCGAAGTTCACCCGGAGGCGAATCCGTATGATTCGACAGGCCCGAGCCCGAGCCCCGTATCTTAAAGGCGGCAGATGGGGTGAACAAGGGTACGGACAAGGGTAGGAATCGCGGCGAATATGCTATTTAGCCGAAAAACCTTACAGAATAACGCCACGGGCGATTAGCTCAGCTGGGAGAGCGCCTCCCTTACAAGGAGGATGTCGGCGGTTCGAGCCCGTCATCGCCCAAACTTTCCGCGATGCCCGCGTTGCCAAAGGCCTTGTGTGCGGGTGCACACGGCGGCCTTTGGCGCCTCGGCCTCACGGAAAGTTGCCGTAGGAACGCATCATGCTTGAGCAACGTACGTATCAGTTCATTACCGTAGCCCGCGAGGATGACGGCCGCATCGCCGTCGTCACCATGTGCCGTCCGGAGAAGCGCAATGCGCTCTCGCTGGAGCTGATGCGCGAGCTCATCGTGGCGTTTAAGGAAATCCGCGACGACGCGAACGTTCGGGCCGTCGTTTTGCGCGGCGAAGGACCGGCGTTCAGCGCGGGCCACGATCTGCGCGAGCTGCAGTGCCGTGACGCGGCGGCCTATCGTGAGATCTTCGATACGTGCGTCGAGCTCATGGAGATCGTCCAGCGCATCCCGCAGCCGGTCATTGCCGAAGTCGCGACGATTGCGACCGCCGCCGGATGCCAGCTCGTGGCAACGTGCGACCTGGCTATTGCTGCGGAGGGCGCCAAGTTTGCGACGCCGGGCGTGCGCATCGGCCTGTTCTGCACGACGCCCATGGTGGCGCTCTCGCGCGCCGTTGGGCGCAAACGGGCGATGGAGATGCTGCTGACCGGCGACTTTATCGATGCCCGGACCGCCTGTGACTGGGGCCTGGTCAACCACGTCGTTCCGGCGGAACGGCTGCATGATGAGTCTATTGGCCTAGCGCGGCGCATCGCGGCGGCGAGCGGCCCAGTGGTCGCGCTCGGAAAACAGGCGTTTTACGTACAAATTGACCTAGCGCAAAGAGCCGCTTATGGGTATGCTAAAGAAGTCATGTCGGTGAACGCTCTGGCGCCCGACGCTCAAGAGGGCATAACGGCCTTCATAGAGCGACGGGAACCGCGTTGGCCGATGTAGTAACTTCTGTTAATGTTTTGTCGGCCGCCGGACGAGGCGCAGGGGCTTCGCGACCCGTCGGCCAACGACGACACCACTCCGGCGCGCATGTGGGCGTGCGTCACGAGTGATTGAAAAGCGTCGCCCACACCCGGTATGCGGGAAACCGCATACGCGACGACAGTGAAGGCTCGCTTTCAGCGGGCCTTCCTGTTTTTTGCTCGAAGGAACCCGCTCGTGAACCGGATCGATCCGCGAACGCGCTTTGCCGCGTTTTTGCTTTTCGTAGCGCTGATTTCATGCGCATTCGTCGCCGTTAGCCGTGCGGTCAAAGAGCGCGAAACCAACCGCGTCGAGATCGCCATGGACTACAACGACTTCGTGTCGTTTGCGCGATCGTATAACTATAATCCGTTGGCGTTTCTCGTCGAGCTTCGCCGCGCGGGGCTAACCTCGCTGGCGCTGACCGAAGAAGTCGGCAGCTCGCTCAGCGGCGGGGCAAGCAGCAACGCAACGGCGATTTCGGGCTTGCAACTGCTCAGTGCCGCGCGCCTCGCCCCCGTTGCCGATCCGACGCTGTCGGCACTCGTGCGCGCGCACCGCGTACACCCCGGCTCGATGTATCTGCTCGTGTACGACAAACCGACGTTCGAACGGTACATGCAGCAACTGCCGCTGCACTTCGAACCTTCGAGCATTACCGTGCTGCACGACGCCGCGCCGTACGTTATCGCGGTGCGCACGCAGATCGATTACTTCAATTCGACCGCACTCGGGATTCCGGCCGAACAAGTCTCGCTCGCGAACCGCCTGAAGATGCTCGTGATTCCGCGGTTTCAAAACGACGAACGCTTGCAGGACGGCGAAATCGCGCGGATGTTCGCCGACGTGCATGCCGCAAAGATGTCGACGGTCGTATTTTTCGGCTTGCGCAATCAGGTGCTCGGTTTTCCCAATCACGTGAAGGACACGGCGGCGGTCCTGCTTTCGCCGGCGTACAAGTACACGAACTACGGCGAGATCGAAACCTACGACGCCAGCCAAGTGCAAAAGGGCAACGTCGAGCTCGCGCGACTGATCCCGGGCCACATCGTTCGCGTTCAAGCGATTTCGAAGCTCGAGGAAGACAAGCTCAGCGTTCCGGAAATCGTCGCGCGCTACGAACTGGGCGTGCGCGAGCGAAACGTGCGCGTGGTGTATTTGCGTCCCTATGGCCACCAATACAACAAGCTTTCGATCGAAAAGACCAATATTGAATTGGTCAAGCAGGTCGCCGACGATTTGCGCGAGCACGGCTTCCGCCTGGGACGCGCCACGCCGATGCCCGGCTATCGTGGAAACAATGCCGTCGCCGTCGGCCTGGCGACGCTCGCGGTGCCGTCGATCTTGGTACTGCTGCTCGGATGGTTCGGCTGGTACCGCCCGTCGTGGGGCGTTGCCGCGTATCTCCTGACGGCCGGCATCTATCTCGGCGGTTATGTTTCGCATCACGACTTGCTCGGCCGTTCAATTCTTGCGCTCTGCGGCGCGCTGCTGTTCGCCGCTGCGGCGTTTACCGTGCTGAGCCCGGCATTCTTCGGCGAGCCCGAGCCGTCGATCAGCGCGGACATCCTGCGCAGCTTGCGCTGGACGCTCGTCGCGACCGGCGTTGCGCTGCTCGGCGCGCTCGTCGTCGTGGGCATCATGAGTTCGCCGCTGACGATGGAAGAAGTCGAGCCGTTCCGCGGCGTGAAGCTGGTGCTCGCGCTGCCGCCGCTCATCGCACTCGCGCTGTATCTGTTCACCGATCGTTTCGACTCGGGCATCAGCAGCGCGCGCGATGCGTTCAGTGCGCCGATCCGCATCTATCAGTTGCTGCTTGCATGCGTGGTGCTCGGTGCGGGTGCACTCGTGCTCGTGCGCAGCGGCAACCAGAGCGACGTTGCGCCCTCGGCGCTCGAGCTCTCGCTGCGCCATCATCTTACGGCGCTGCTGAGCGTGCGCCCGCGCTTCAAAGAGTTTCTCGTCGGTTTTCCGTTTCTGATGATTCTCCCCGCGCTGCGCCGCGGTGACCGCCGTGCCGCGGGGATCATTCTCTCGCTTGCAATCGGCATCGGCATCGGCGACGTGATCGACACGTTCTCGCATCTGCATACGCCGCTGCTGATTTCTATCGTGCGCGTTATCTATGGATTGATCATCGGTGCGATCATCGGGGCGATTGCGATCGCGATCTATCGCAAACTGGACGAACGGCGCACGCCCGCCGTAACCGTTCCGGACGCTCCCGGCCGGCTTATCGAAGCCTAGCACCGGTGCGGTTTTTGATATCGGGGTACTACGGCTTCGGCAATTTGGGCGATGAAGCGCTGCTCTCGGTGATCGTGTCCCAGATCAAATCGCGGTATCCGTACGGCGAAATCGACGTGCTCTCCGCAAAAGCGGAAGAAACGGCGCACGAGTTGCGCGTCGATGCCACGCCGCGCTGGGATGCAAAAGCGGTACGGCGTGCAATCGACCGCGCCGACGTGGTGATCTCGGGCGGCGGCGGCTTGCTGCAGAACGCCACGAGCCTGCGCAGTTTGGTGTATTACGCGGGCATCATCCGCGCTGCCGCAAGAGCGGGCCGCAAGGCGATGATCTTCGCGCAGTCCATCGGCCCGCTCGACTTTTGGGGGCGCACGCTGGTCAAAGAATGTTGCAAAGGTTTGAGTGCGGCGACGGTGCGCGACGCGCGATCCGCGCGCACGCTCGCGCCGCTGCTTGCGCCGGGCACGAAACTCGAGCAGACCGCCGACCCGGTCTTTCTCTACGATGCGCCGGAAGAAGACATCGATCTGTCGGCCGAAGGAATCGGAGCGAACAGCGATCCGCTCGTCGTCGTAAGCGTGCGCAAAGCGACGGGCATGAAGGATCGCCTCGACGTTGTCGCGCGCGCCGTCGACCGCCTCGCCAAACAGCATGACGCGCGTGTGGCATTCTTGCCCATCGGCGGCGTGTCGGATGCCGAAGTTTCGACCCTCATCATCCGCAAGTGCAAAAGCGCGCCGGTGCTCTTGCCCGAATGCTCGTTGGAGCGCGCCGCCAATATCATCCGCCGCTCCAAAGCCGTACTTGGAATGCGCCTGCACGCGTTGATTCTGGCCGCGCGCTATGCGGTTCCGTTCGTGGCGATGCCGTACGATCCGAAGGTCGGAGAGCTGTGCGACGACC
>DAISWS010000144.1:0-5786 GCA_036826275.1 Vulcanimicrobiaceae bacterium | reverse complement strand
TCTGAAAGCAGGCGTTTTGCGGCGTCCACGATGCGGGCGCGCGTGTGTCCGATCAGCTCGAGCGTTCCCGCGTCGACCCCCTCGGGGCGCTCGGTTTCCTCGCGCATCACGAGAACCGGCTTTCCCAGGCACGGCGCTTCTTCTTGAATGCCGCCCGAATCCGTGAGCACGAACGTGCAGTCGCGCACGGCACTCGCCATCTCACCGTAGCCGAGCGGATCGTCGAGGATGACGCCGTCTTCATTGCCGAGCACCGCATACGCCACCGGACGAACGCGCGGCGACGGATGCACCGGCCACAGAATTTGCGGGCGCTGCGGCAAATGCACGATGTCACGCATTGCCTCGCACATCTCGCGCATGTGCGCGTGATTTTCGCGGCGGTGAGCCGTGACGACGATGATTGGACGCGCGGGATCCAAGCGCTCCCACCCGGGCGGCTTACGGAGATCGTTCCGGTTTGCCGTTTGCATGAACGCGTCGATCACGGTATTGCCGGTCACGACGATATCGTCGGCGCTCACGTTCTCGCTCTGCAAATGCTCGCGCGCGAGCGGCGTCGGCGCAAAGTGATATGCGGCGATCGTACCGGTGAGCCGTCGGTTCATCTCTTCGGGAAACGGCACCCAGCGATCGCCGGTACGAAGCCCCGCTTCGACGTGGCCGACCGGAATTTGCCGGTAAAATGCCGCCAGCGCTGCCGCCGTACTGGTCGTCGTATCGCCGTGAACGAGCACGACGTCCGGCTGGGCGATCTTGAGCACGCCTTCCATGCCGGTCAGCACGCGCGTCGTAATGTCGGTGAGCGTTTGATCCGGCGTCATGATGTCCAGATCGTAGTGCGGCCGGATTTCGAAGAGTTCGAGCAGATCGTCCAGCATTTGCCGGTGCTGCGCCGTGACGCACACGATGCTTTCAACCTGTGCGTGATCCGCAAGCGCGTGCACGACCGGCGCCATTTTGATCGTGTCCGGACGCGTGCCGAACACGGACATGACGCGCAGCACTTGGCTCATATGATCGCGACTTTCACGAGCGAGTGGAAACCACCGGCTAAGAACAGCGCGACGGCACCGAGCACGATGCAGATGGCGTAGATGAGCAGCACCGCTTGTCGGACGTTCAGACCGTAGCGGAAGATCAGTTGATGGTGGAAGTGCCCGCGGTCCGCTTCGGTAATGCTCTTTCCGGATCGTGCGCGGCGGTAAATCACGGCAGCGGTGTCGACGATGGGCAGCGCCAGCACGACCAGGGGCGCGATGAGTCCGACCGCGATGGCCGTTTTACTCGTGCCGATAATCGCGACGGTGGCAAAAACGTACCCGATGAACAGCGAGCCGGTGTCTCCCAAAATAATCCGTGCCGGATTGAAGTTGAACGGCAAAAAGCCGAGCGCGGCGCCGGCGAGCGCGATGACGACCAGCGCAACGACCGGATTGTCTTTGGTCAGCGCAATCGCGAACAGAAAGATGCACGAGATCGCGGTAAAGCCCGAAAGCAATCCGTCCAGGCCGTCGATGAAATTGATGGCGTTCATCATGCCCAGATACCAGAGCACGGTGACCGGAATGCTGAACCAGAGCGGAAAGTCGTTGTATTGATGCGTGATGGGATTCAGGACATCCGAAATGGTGAATCCGTAGACCATCGAGATGCCGGCGACGATGATCTGCGCGATAAACTTGTAGCGCGGGCGCATGCCCATCAGATCGTCCCAGAGCCCAACCCCGAGAATCAGCATGCTCCCGAACAGCAAGCCGACGAGGTTGTGCACGCCGGCGAGCTGATCGCGCAATTGCTCCGGCAGCGTGTCGTGGGGATCGACGGGGAAGAAGCCGTGCACGTGCGAGAGCGCGATGCCGAGCACCGCAAACAGCGCGAACGCAAAGCCGAAGAACACCGCTACGCCGCCGATGCGCGGCTTGGGCACGTCGTGCATCCGGCGCTCGCCGACCTCGTCCACCATGCCGACGTGATGCGCGAGCCGGATGACGAACGGCGTGAGCAGCGAGGACACGACGCCGGCGAGCACCAGCGCCGCTATATAGATGTACACGGGCGCGTTCATCACCGCACGCCTTCGAGCGATGCGAACGCCGTCAGTCCGACGCCGGCTTCCGAGAGCAGCTCTTGCGCGACCGCATCCGCATAGGGGACGTCGTACACGATCCGCTTCACGCCGGCGCTGATGAGCAGTTTGGAGCAGTTCACGCACGGCTGGTGCGTGCAGTAGGCAACCGAGTCGGCCAAATTCACGCCGTGCAGCGCGGCCTGCACGACCGCGTTGGCTTCGGCGTGCGTCGTGCGCAAGCAGTGATCGTTGACGATCATGCAGCCGGCCTCCGTGCAATGCGGGACGCCGCGGGGCGATCCGTTATAGCCCGTCGTCAGAATGCGGTGCTCGCGTACGAGCACGCACCCCACCGACGCGCGCGGGCAGGTGGCCCGCGAGGCGACGGTGCGCGCGATTTGCATGAAGTATTCGTCCCAACCGGGGCGCATAATCGTTAAGCGTTCTCTCGCGGGCGCACGGAGACCGGTACGGAACTGGTGCTGCCGAACATGCGGTCTCCGGCATCGCCCAGGCCCGGCACGATATAGCCGTGATCGTTCAAACGCTCGTCGAGCGATCCGGTGACGATGCGGACGGTCGGGTGCGCGGCATGAATCGTGCGCACGCCTTCGGGCGCAGCGATCAAACTGATGAACGTGACTTCGCTCGCGCCGCGCGTGGCAAGCGCGTCGATTGCTGCGGCTCCCGAGTTTCCCGTGGCAAGCATTGGGTCGAGGACGAACACGTGACGCTCGGAGAGATCGTCGGGAACGTTCGCGTAATACGGCACCGGCTGCAGCGTCCGCGGATCGCGGTAGAAGCCCAAGTGCGCCACGACCGCATCGTCGATCACCGCCATGAATCCCGGCAAGAGGCCCAAACCCGCGCGCAAGATCGGTGCGACGACCGGGCGTGTCGCGATGCGTCTTGCAATCATCGGCGCGACGGGCGTGACGACGTCTTCGTCGCGCATCGGCAGATCGCGCGTCGCTTCGTATGCCAAGAACGCGCCGAGCTCTTCCAGCAATTTGCGAAAAACCGGCGTCGACGTATCCCGATCGCGCAGGCGTGCAAGGCGATCGGCCACCGCGGGATGATCGATGACCCGTAGGCGATCGTTGCTCAGGTTCATCGTTACGGTACGTCGTACCGCGAGGTCAGTTCGTGCACCCGCGCTTTGAGCGTCTGCACCTTCGCGCGCGCGCCGATGTCATCCAGTCCTTCGCAGATGATGCGCGCGACTTCGCGGCACTCATCTTCGCCGAAACCGCGCGAGGTGATCGCGGGCGTACCGATGCGGATGCCGCTTGCGACGAACGGCTTTTGCTGATCGTACGGAATCGCATTCTTGTTGACGGTAATGCCGATCTCGTCGAGATATGCCTCGGTCGCCTTGCCGGTCAGTCCCTTCACCGACACGTCGACGAGCATCAAGTGCGTGTCCGTTCCGGCGGCGACCAAACGCAGACCGTTTCGCACGAACTCGCCGGCCATCACCTTCGCGTTGCGTATCACTTGCTGCTGGTACGTTTTGAAATCCGGGCGCAGCGCTTCGCCGAACGCCACCGCTTTGGCAGCGATCAGATGCATGAACGGGCCGCCTTGAATGCCCGGGAAAACCGACTTATCGAGCGGCTGCGCCCATTTTTCGGTGCAGAGCACGAGGCCGCCGCGCGGCCCGCGCAACGTTTTATGCGTCGTCGACGTAATGAAGTCCGCAAACGGCACGGGCGACGGATGCAGATCCGTGGCCACTAATCCCGCGATGTGCGCCATGTCCACCATGAACACGGCGCCGATCTCGTCCGCGATTTCGCGGAACGGCGCATACTCCATCGTGCGCGGATATGCGCTCGCGCCCGCGATGATCATTTTCGGCTTGTGCTCGCGCGCCATTGCGCGGACCTCGTCGAAATCGATCAGCTCGGTATCTTTGCGAACGCCGTACGCCAGTGCGTTGTACAGCTTGCCGCTGAAACTGACTTTCGTACCGTGCGTCAGATGGCCGCCGTGCGCGAGCGACATGCCGAGCACCGTATCGCCGGGCTGCAGCACGGCCATGAACACCGCCATGTTGGCTTGCGCGCCCGCATGCACTTGCACGTTCGCGTGCTCGGCTTTGAAAAGCTCCTTGAGGCGATCGATGGCGAGCGTCTCCGCAACGTCGACGTACTCGCAGCCGCCGTAGTACCGCTTTCCGGGATAGCCCTCCGCGTACTTGTTGGTCATGATGCAGCCCATCGCTTCGCGCACCGCTTTGCTCGCGTAGTTTTCGGACGCAATCAATTCGAGATTTTCGCGCTGGCGGCGATCCTCGTTTTGAATCGCTTCGAAGACCTGCGGATCTTGGGCTTCGATGTGGCTGAGGGAGAGTATGGCCATGAGCGTGCTTTCTTAGGCAGTCGGTTCGAGAAGATTGGCGGGAGTTTTTGCGTCGGTCACTTCGCCCGCTTCCAGTGCTTTGAGCGTGCGCTCGCGCTGTCCATCGGTGAATTCAAAGAGTTGTTCGACGCGCCAGGCGTGCCGGCCGCCATCGAACCCCGTCGAGAGAAAGACCTGCACGAGGCGCTCGAGCATTTCCCAGCCCGTGAGGCGCTCGGACAGCGCAAGGACGTTTGCGTCGTTGTGGCGCCGCGAAAGCTCCGCTTGCAGTGGATCGAAAACCGCGGCGCAGCGCACGCCCGGCACCTTGTTCGCGGCCATTGCAATGCCCAAACTGGATCCGCACACGACGATGCCGCGCTGCGCTTGTCCCGACGCAACGGCCTCGCCGACGACATAACCGAACTGCGGATAATCGACCGGCGTTTCATCGCACGTGCCGTAATCGAGAACGCTATGACCTTGTGCGCGCAGCGTCTCCGCGATGCGGTTCTTTACCTCGAAGCCGGCATGATCGGCTCCCATTGCAATCACCATAGATGAGAGGCGATTCTCCCGTTCACCAGAACGCCCTGCGCATGAAACTCGCCTGTGCTAGTACCGCATTCGACGAGCAGCTGCGCGGCGATCGGCTCACGCAACTGGAGTGGATCGATATGTGCGCGCACGAGCTTGGAGCCGACGGCGTCGTCTTCGACGTGCGGCATTTTCCGCGCACCGATACGGACTACCTCGCCCAGGTCAAGAAGATGGCCGCCGACCTTGGCCTGACCGTGGCGGCGTTGCGCCACGATGGCTTCTTCGGCGGGGACGAGCCGCACATGGAGCAATCGCTCGAAATGGCGCTCGCGCTCGGCGCGCCACTGCTCTGCGCCCCGTTGCCGCCCGAGGTGGCGATGACTTGGAGCGACATGCAAGCGCGGCTCGGCAGCGCAACCGCGCACGCGAAGCGCACGAACGTCACGCTGGCGGTTCGTAATGCGCCGCATACGTTCGCGGCGACGTCGCACGATCTCAAACGCGTCTCGAAAGAAGCCGACTCCGCATGGCTGCGTTACGGACCGGACTTCGGCGCACTCGACGCCGCCAGCGACGCGCAGGCGCTCGCGCCGAAAACGGTGCTGGTTTGGACTCATGCATCCGCCGAACCCGCCGCGCTGACCGAATTGCTCGCTGCGTACCGCGGCTTTGTCGCGCTCGATGCGCCGGCGGGCGATGCGGACGCGCACACAATGAAAAACGCGCTTCGCCGCTGGCGAACCGCGTTCGTGTAGCCGACCGCACGTAGCGTCTTCCGCACGAGGTTCCGAACCTGCTTTCTCGCAGGTGGGTGCGGCCCGGGCGCCGGTCC
>DAISWS010000143.1:0-5787 GCA_036826275.1 Vulcanimicrobiaceae bacterium | reverse complement strand
TGCGGATGAGCGCGACGTTCTCGGCCGCAATCGCGCCGAGACCTTCGGCGTTGTTCGCATCCGCCTCGATGATGAAGCCGCCGCACTCGCCGAAATACGCTTCCAAGTCCCCCACACTGCCGTTGCTCCAGGTGTGCGCCGGTGTCAATGCCGCGCCCGTATGCGCCGCCATCTGCACGATCGTTGCGAGCACGCCGCCGCTGCCGATGGTCGCCGCGGAACACATGAGGCCGGCATCGGCCGCAGCACGCATGAGCGCAATCTCGCCGATGACGCGGTCGTAGTCGATTGGCGGGACGGGGCCGCCGGTTTGCTCGAGCAGTTCGGCAAATACGGAGCCGCCGGCGGCGTTCTGCGGGCGGCCTAGCAAAAACAACACGTTGCCCGCGCCTTTGAAGTGCGCCGTTACGACATTGCCGACGTCGTCGATGCCGCCGACGCACGCGATGATGGGAGAAGCCGGAATCGCGCCGCCCGTTTTGGATTCGTTGTACAAACTGACGTTGCCCGACACGAACGGCGTGCCAAGCGTGCGCGCGGCAAGCGCGATACCGTCGATCGCATGCACGAGTTCCGAATAATGTTCGATGTTCTGCGGGTTGCCGAAGTTCAAACAATCGGTCAGGCCGAGCGGACGCGCGCCCGCCGACACCACTTTACGTACCGCTTCGAGCACAGCGTATTGCGCGGCCAAGTAGGGGTCGACTTTGCCCACGCGCGGATTTCCCGCCACGGAAAGCGCGACGCCCAGCGGCGAACCCGGCACCGGGGCGATTACTCCGGCGCTTGCGCGTCCGCGCGGGATCACGGTCGTTCCGCGCACGACGCCGTCATACCGGACGTACAGCGGTTCGCGCGAGCAGACGTCGCGATGCTCGAGCACGCGCGGCAACAGCTCGCGCACGTCGTGCTCTCCGACGACGTAGCGGCGCGAGGGATCGGTCACCTTACGCTCGCTCATCGGGCGCACGGGCAGTTCGTCGCGAATGGAACCGGTCAAGAATTCTATCGGCACGTCCATCACGGTATCCTCGCCGTGACGCAGCACATAGCGCTTTTCGCCTTGCACGGCGCCGATGACCGTAGCGCACGCGCCCTTGGCAATCTGCGGCAGCGAAAATTCTTCGTTATAGATGCGCAGCACGTCGGCCGTCACGTTGCCCGGAAGAATCCAGCACAGACGTTCCTGCGTCTCGCCGATGGCGATCACTTCCGGCGGCATGTTCGCAATCGCGGTGTTCACGTCGTCGAGATCGACGATTGCGCCGAAGCCGCCGCTGCTGCACAGCTCCGCCGTGCAGCCCATGATGCCGCCGGCTCCCAGGTCCTTGAATCCGACGGTTATCCCGCGTTCGCGCACGTACTCGAAGACGCGGTAGCTCGCACGCATGATCACGTTTTTGAGAAACGGATCGGGCACTTGAACCGCGCCCTTGTTGGCGTCTTCGTCGCTCTCGTCGAGCGTAACCGACGAGAATGCCGCTCCGCCGAAGCCGCTCGTGTCCGTGGCCTTGCCCACGAGCACGATGTCCCAGCCCTCGGATCCGGGCGGCGCCGCCGAATGAATGATCTCTTCTTCTTTGATAAGGCCGAGCGCCACGACGTTGACCAAGCAATTGTCGTCGAACCGCTCGTCGAAATACGCGTCGCCCGCGATGTTCGGAATGCCGATCGCGTTGCCGTATGCAGCGATGCCGTCGACAACGCCTTGCGCGACGTACCGCGGATGCGATCCGGGATCCTCAACGCGCCCGAAACGCAGCGGATCGGCAATTGCAATAACTTCCGCGCCCATGCATAACACGTCACGTACGATGCCGCCCACGCCGGTAGCCGCGCCTTCGAACGGCACGACTTGCGAGGGATGGTTATGCGATTCGTGCGCGATGACCACGCCCCACTTCGAGCCGTGCGCCTCGCCCAAGTGCAGAATTCCCGCATCTTCAGCGGGCCCTTGCATCACCGTCGGGCCTTCGGTCGGCAGTATGCGCAGCAGATGGCGGCTGCTCTTGTACGAGCAATGCTCGCTCCACTGCGCATCGAATGCATGAACTTCGACGATCGTCGGATCGCGGCCGAGCGTCTTCGCGATGCGGCGCAGTTCGTCTACGCGCAGCGCGAGACCGGTTTTGCCGGCTTGCTCCCGCAACTGCTCGTCCGATAATCCGTTGACCGGGAAGCTACGCACCAGGTGCTGGAATCTGCTGGGCGTTGAGCTGGGCGTCGGCCTGCAGCACTGCCGATCGCGCATTTGTTTGAACGAGCAGCGTGCGTCCGAAAAGCACGGTGTCTTCCAATGCGAGAATTTTTGCGCAATGAAGCGCAACGGCACCGGGATCGCCACCGCCTTCGACCACCGGGTTGTTGGTCGCGTTATCGATGACCGCGTGCAGCGCGCCTTCGAGTCCCGAAAACGTCACGTACATCAGCCGCGCAAACGTCGCGTCGTGCTGTTGCAGCAGCTGCAGTACGAAACCGGGCGTCTTTGATGCACTTGCCACGTGACGTACCACGGGCAAGCCGAGCTGCCCGAGCGATTGCGCGACGCTATTGAGCTGCGGAACGAAATCCGTTGACTCCGCAAAGAGCGCAATCATGCCGGGCCGCATCACCGGGAACGCACCGACCATGTCGGCGACCTCTTCGTAGGCGCTCTTCACGCGTGCGAGCGCCGCATCGTCGACGGTTTCCAAATTACGGTACATCTGCTTGTCGAGCATCCGATCTTCGCGGCCCTGCGGCCAGATGCGCCAGGAATCGTTGTCGACGACGTCGGCCACGACGAGCTGTCCTTTGTTCTCGCCGCCCGCCAGACGGCCGAACTCGATCTTGAGATCGACGAGCAGCACGTCCCGCTTGCGCCACGCGTGCGCCAGAATTTCGAACGTCAGCCGCGCAATTTCCGTCATGGCGGAAATCTCCGCCGCATTTGCGATGTTTTGTCCCACGATGGCATCCGCCATGATCAGCGGATCGTGCTGTGCATCGTCTTTGAGAAAGAACTCGACCATGCGCGGGACCAGCAGCGAGCCGCGCTGCAGACCGGGGTTGCGCTTCACGAGCGAGCCTGCCGCAACTCCGCGCACGACCACTTCCAGCGGAATCATGTTGCAGCGGCGAACGAGCATCTCGTTGTCGTCGTCGTCTTCGCCGCCGTTCAAATAATGCGTGGGCAGTCCGCACAGGTTGAGCAACCGGAACACGCGCGCGGTCGTTTGCGCCGCTAACCGTCCTTTGCCGGAAATCTCATTCCGCCGAGCGCCATCGCCTGCTGAGATCGAATCGGTCTGCTGAACGACGAGCATGTCCGGCTGCCCCGCAGCTTCAAAGAGCACCTTGGTCTTGCCACGAGCGATCTCTATGCCTTTGTTCACGGGCTTGTCACCGTCACTTCCTTTTGTTGCGGGAACGGTTCGAGTGCGTCGATGCGCGCGGCGAGTGCGCGCGCGCGCTGCGTCGCCGTGCCGACGTGCTTGCCGGGATCGAGCATGCGGCGAATTTCCGCGGGATCGACGCGGCTCGTGAGCTCGTGCTCTTCGCTCAGCAGATGCCCGAGCGGATTCGCTTTGCCTTGCGCGATCGCGGTCCACGACTCCATGGCGGCCGAACGCAGCACCTCGTGTAACTCCTGACGGTTGCCGCCGGCTCGCACGGCTTCCATCAGCACGGATTCCGTGCCGGCGAAGGGCCCGTACGTGCGCAAGTTTTCGGCAATGCGCTGCGCGTCGACGCGCAGGCCCGCTACGACGCGCTTGGCCACTTGCACGATTTCATCCGCACAGAGCAACGCTTCGGGCAGAATCGTGCGGCGGTTCGCGCTGTCGTCGAGCGTGCGTTCCAAATAATTCGTCGCGGCATTCTGCCACGCCACGTCGGCGAATGACGGCAGTAAGCGCGCGAGCGAGTCGATCCGCTCGCACAGGATCGGATTGCGTTTGAACGGCATCGCCGAACTGCCGACCTGCGTTTTGCCGAACGGTTCGAACACCTCGCCGAATTCGGGCGAACTCAAGATGCGAACGTCCGCGGCAAATTTGGAAAGCGACGCACCCACGCCGGCCAGCGCGCTGAGCAAGAGATAGTCCAGTTTGCGCGGATACGTTTGCGTCGCGATTTCGCGTGCCTGCAGACCGAAGCGCTCGAGAACGGCGTCTTCCATCTCCGATGAACCGCCGCTGCCGTTGAAGAGTTGTTCGTACGATGCGGACGTGCCGACGGCTCCGCGCAATCCCTTCGTCGTCAGATTCGCGAAGACGAAACGCAGATTGGCCTGGTCGATCAGCAGATCTTGCGCGTACACCGAGAAGCGGTATCCGAGCGTGGTCGGCTCCGCGGGCTGCAAATGCGTGAACGCCATGCAGACGAGCTCCGCGTGCTCGCGGATTTTCTCCGCGAACGCGTGCAGCACGTCGTCGATGGCCGCGCCGACCAACGAAAGCGCGCGCCGCAAGCGGTACGTTTCCACCGTGTCCTCGATGTCCATCGAGGTGGAGCCCAGGTGCAGCTTGCCGCCGCCGGTCGTGGCTTGAGAGGCGAATACCCGGATCTCCGCCATGAGATCGTGGTGGATCTCGCGCTCGATTTCAAGCGCGGCGTCGATGTCGACTTCGTGAGCGTGAGCGCGAAGGTCGGCGAGTTCTTCGGGCGAGACCAAACCGCGGGCTGATTGCGCCTCCGCAAGCGCTACCCACACTTGGCGCCACAGCTTGCGGCGCTGCTCTTCTGAAAAGAGTGCGCGCAATTCAGCGCGGCCGTATCTCCACGAAAAGGGAGAGGCGTAAGTGCTGTAAGTCATGGGATTGCCGAGGCCTTTCGCGCTCAGGTGCGGGCACCCTGGTCGGCTTTTGTCGGGCTTCCAGGCGGCCGCCGGGGGCACCCTCCGGCAGGCGGACCGCCTCGGGGCGCCCGGGTCTAGCGACGCGCCGTCAGGGTTGAGACTTCGGCCGTCAACAGTTCGACGGCAAGTTCCGGGTCCTCGATTTTTCCCGTGACGATCGAATCGAATGCCGCAATGGCCCGCTCGTATGCGCGGCGCGCGCGCGCTTCGCCGACGCGGGATGCGATGGGCCGAAGCGCCCGTTCGCGCCAGCGAACGCGTGCCGGAATCTCGCCGCCCGGACGCGCGAGCTCCCACAGCATTTGGCACTCGGTCGCAAGCGCGTAAATCAGCGGTACCGCGGCATTGCGATCGCTCGAAAAGAGCTCGCGTGCAATGCCGAGCGCGGCGTCGACGCGTCCCTCGACCAGCGCGCCGGCATATTGGTAGGCTTTCGGATCTTCGACGCTCAGGCTCTCCTGCTCGAAGTCTTTGTACGCGATCTTCTTGCCCGCAATTGCGAGTTTTTGCAGATCGTTTCGCACCGATGCGAGGTCGGCCTGGCTGCGCGCGAGGCTGTCGACCACGCGCGCTTCCGCGCTTGCGGCCAGTTCGCCGAGCGTTTCCTGAATGAAGCGCTCGCGCGCAACGCGCCGCGCCCCGCCATGGCGCCGAACGGCTCGGGCCGCTTGGAGCGCGGCGAGAGCAGGTCGCAGATGACCAACGTATTGCCGTCGGGCACGTTTTCCGCGACGTCCCAGATCTCGCGGCGCATCGCCGTCTTGAGCGTCTGCGCGTCGGTAATGACGACGACGCGCGAACTCGCGAGAAACGGCATCGCCTGCACGGCTTCGCGAATGCGTGAAGCGCTCTCGATTTGAGAAGCCGGAAAGCGCTCCAGATTCATGTCGCGCACATCGGCCGGCAAAACGCGCTCGACCACCAAATCGAGCGCACGCTCCGCCAGAACG